>NZ_LMQJ01000006.1:0-217488 GCF_001424605.1 Bradyrhizobium sp. Leaf396 | reverse complement strand
CCTCGCCTACAACATCCTCCGCGCCATCAACATCAAAACCGCCGCAGCCTGAAAGCACCTGAAGCAAAAGAGGCCCCGGTTACCCGGAGCCTCCAATCGTTTCCACACAGCCTGGCTTGGCCGGGCTTTTTATTGATGGAGGGGGCGCTTCGAGCGGCCGCTGGCCTGCCGTTCGCCTCAATGAAGAACTGCACCGTCGCCGTCCGGCCGCGTTGTGTGACGCCGGACACTTTCTCCCGTCTCGCTTTCATCCAGAGTGCCGCCACGCGCTGGATGTCCCGGCCGCACAAGCCAAGGGAGAAGGGTCATGAAGTTTCCTCGTTTCGCTATGTCCGCCTTTGCAGCCACCGTCGGAATTGGCCTGCTGGCAGTCTCCGCCTCGTACTCGCCCGCCGCTGCAGGCGCTTTCGGCCCGGACTACAGCTGGATGGGCAATCGAAAATACATGGACTGCCTGAAATATATGGGGGCGTTCGGGCCCAACTATCCCGGACGGGACAAGAACATCGCGATCTGCAAGAGAGAGTTTCTTCCGGGCGGTCGCTGATCGTGACCGGCAGGCGGCTGCATCGCGCCACGCCTACTTCACCGGACGCTTCTCGAGCTTTCTCGCGAGCGTCCGTCGGTGCATCCCGAGCCGCCGAGCCGTTTCCGAGATGTTGAATTCCGTTTCGATCAGCGTCTGGTGGATCCGTTCCCATTCCAGCGTCTTGATCGAAGTGGGCCGCGCATCGAGGGCGACCTCGGCATTGCCCTCGGCCTTGTGGAAGGCAGCCTCGATGTCGTCGGTGTTCGACGGCTTTGCGAGATAGTGGCAGGCGCCCAGCTTGATCGCCTCGACGGCGGTGGAGATGCTGGCGAAACCGGTCAGCACCACGATCAGCATGTCCGGATCGTGTGCGTGCAGCAGCTCGACGCAGGCGAGGCCTGAGGCTCCTCCCAGCTTGAGGTCGACCACGGCATGGCTGAAGGAGCGTTGCTCCAGCACCTGTCGTACCTCCTCGATCGAGGCGGCGAGCACGACCTCGTAGCCTCGGCGTTCGAAGGAGCGCTTCAGCGTGCGTGCAAAGCCGGCGTCGTCCTCGACGACGATGAGCGAACGGTCAGCCGTCAAAATTCCCTCCGATCGCGAGCGTTGCGAGCGGCAACGTCAGGCGCACCGTGGCCCCGCGCTTCCTGTGGTTCCTGGCGGTCACGGTGCCACCTAGCTTGCGTACCACGTTCACGACCAGGAACAGGCCGAGGCCGCCGCCGGTGCGGCCCTTGCTCGATTGGTAGGGCTTTCCCAGCTGCGCGAGCATTTCCGGCGCAAAGCCGGGGCCGCGGTCGCTGATCGACAGCACCAGATTGTCGTCCTCGCGCTCGGCCACGAGCTCGACCCAATCGCGCGAGACCTCATAGGCGTTGTCGAGCACGTTGAAGATCACCTGCTTCAGCGCGACGTCGGAGACGATCGCGACGTCCTCGCCGAAGGTGTTGACGAAGTAGAGCGTTCGGGCCGAGCGCGCGTCGCGCCACTCCTCGACCAGCGCAGTCACGAACGCCGTCACCGTCGTCGGCGAGGAGCCCTCGCCGCGCGCTTCGCCCGCCGAGACCAGGATCCCCGTGACGATCGACTTGCAGCGCTGCAGCGAGGTTTCCATCTCCGCAAGGTCTTCGGCGAGCTCCTGATCGGCGGCGAGATCCGGCATGCGCCGCCAGTCGCTGAGGATCACCGAGAGCGAGGCGAGCGGCGTGCCGAGCTCGTGCGCCGCTCCGGAGGCGAGCAGGCCCATGCGCACGATATGATCCTGCTCGGCGGCATGCTGGCGCAGCGCTGCCAGATTGGCGTCACGCTCGCGCAAATTCCTGTTGATGCGGGTGACGAAGACCACCAGCAGCACGGCGTTGAGCACGAAGCCCAGGAGCATGCCAAGCACGGTGAGACTATAGGTCTCGCTCAAGGGGTTGGGCGGCAGATCGAGCGGGCGGTAGGCCAATGTCAGCCAGACGAAGCTTGCGCAGGTCAGGGCGACCAGCGACCAGGTCGAGCGGGAATCGAGCAGCACTGCGCCCAGCGTGACCTGGAGCAGGAACAGCGAGGTGAAGGGATTGGTGGCGCCGCCGGAGAGGTAGAGCTGCGCGGTCAGCGCGGCGACGTCCAACATCAACGCGACCAGTAGCTCGTTATTGGTGATCGCGGCGCGATGGCGCACCCACACGAGGCTCGAGACGTTGAGCAGCACCAGGGCGCCGATCACGGCGCCCATCCGTTCCAGAGGCAGCGGGATGCCGAGACCAAAATGCACGACGCCGATGGTCACCATCTGGCCGACCACCGCCGTCCAGCGCAGCTGGATGAGCAGCGCCATGTTCTTGCGGTTGGTCTCGTGATCGGTCGGGGCCGTCCCGACCAGCTCGCTACGCGCATCGGCCTGCGATTGCAGCGTGACCAGCCCGCCGCGCGCAAGCGTCTGGGAAAGCGTCTTCCCGTCGTCAGGTGGGCTCGGCGATCGTTCCAGCATCTGATCCCGTCCTGCGGGCGAGGGCATTCGGGCCGCCGGCCTTGTCGTGGACGAAGCGTTTGCGGCGGAACAGCCCGCCGCCGAATGTGACGAACAGTCGGCCGGCCAGCATGAAAGCCAGGGCAAACCACGTCAGCGCGTAGATCAGGTGGTTATTGGGAAAGCGGATCACGGTCAATCCGCCGATCGGCCCGCCAGCGATTTGTGATTTGGCGTCGGCATCGACAAAGAAGGGCGCGACCTCGTGGAGACCCCGCGCGGCCGCGATCGCGGCGACGTCCCGCGAGTACCAGCGGTTGTGCTGCGGCACGTTGTTCCTGAGGAATCCACCCTTCGGCTCGGTGATGCGAAGAAGACCGGTGATCTCGACCAGGCCCTCCGGATTGCCGTCTCTGCGCGTCGATGCGTCGCGCCGCTCCGACGGCACGAAGCCGCGGTTGATCAGCACCTGCGTGCCGTCATCGCGCTGGAGCGGCGTCAGCACCCAATAGCCGGGGCCTTCCTCGGTGACGGCATGAACCAGCGTCTCGCGGTCGTGGAGGAAGCGGCCGCTGAGGCCGACGTGCCTGTATTCGTCGTTTGCGGCGCTGATGATGGGCCATGAAGCGGCCGAGGGAACCGGCTGGGCCGGAGCGTGGACGCGCTGCTCGACACGGTCGATGAGAGCCAGCTTCCAGGCGCGGCGCTCGATCTGCCAGACGCCCAGAGCGATCAGAAGTACAAGAGCGGTGAGCGAGAGGACCGTGAACCACAAGGAGGGCGGACGCACAGCCTTGCTGTGCATCCCTGTCTCGCTCGTCGCCGGCCGGGTCATGCTCACTTCATCCCGCTCATCTGGTGCATCGGCATCATGTTGCTGTTCAGGTGGCTCATCACCCACAGCGATCCGGACAGTGCAATCACCACCATCACGATGGTGAAGATCAGCGCCATCATGGTCCAGCCGTTCTCGGAGGCCGCGTTCATGTGCAGGAAATAGATCATGTGCACGACGATCTGCACGATGGCGAAAGCCATGATGACCAGCGCGGTGATCTGCTTGCTCGGCAGTGTGCCGCTCATCACCAGCCAGAACGGAATTGCGGTGAGCACGACCGAGAGCACGAAACCGAGCATGTAGCTCGAGAACGTGCCGTGGGCGTGGCCGTCGCCGTGATGATGGCCGTGAGCGTGCGCGGCGTTCGTATCGGTGCTCATCGCAGAACTCCCAGGAGATAGACGAAGGTGAAGACGCCGATCCAGACCACGTCGAGAAAGTGCCAGAACATCGACAGGCACATCAGGCGGCGGCGGTTGGCTTCGATCAGGCCGAACTTTCGGACCTGCACCATCAGCGTCACCAGCCAGATCAGGCCGCAGGAGACGTGCAGGCCGTGCGTGCCGACCAGGGTGAAGAAGGCCGACAGGAAGGCGCTGCGCTGGGGCGTGGCGCCCTCATGGATCATGTGGGCGAATTCAAAGAGCTCGATGCCGATGAAGGCCAAGCCGAACAGGCCGGTGATCGCAAGCCACGCTTGGGTCTGTGCGACCTTGTTCTGCTGCATCGTCAGCATGGCGAAGCCGTAGGTGATCGACGACAGCAGCAGCATCGAGGTGTTCACCGCGACCAGGTTCAGGTCGAACAGGTCCTTCGGTGCAGGTCCGGCCGCATAGTTGCCGCCGAGCACGCCGTAGGTGGCGAACAGGATCGCGAAGATGAGGCAGTCGCTCATCAGATAGATCCAGAAGCCGAGCGACGTGCTCCAGCCTTCCGGATGCGGGTGCTCGTCGGCGAGATAGAAGACCGGCTCGCCGGTCTGCGAGGGATGAACAGCGACGGTCATTCAATTGACTCCCGCGAGCAGCTTGGTGCGCGCGTCCTCGGTCCGGATGACGTCTTCAGCCGGAATGTCGAAGTCGCGGTGATAGTTGAAGGTGTGGCCGATTCCGACGGCGATCATCGCGATGAAGCTCACCACTGCCAGCCACCACATGTACCAGACGAGAGCAAAGCCCATCGCGGTGGCAAGGCCGGCGATGATGATACCCGTGCCGGTGCTGCTCGGCATATGGATCGGCTTGAACCCGGTGAGCGGACGCTGGTAACCCCGGCGCTTCATGTCCCACCACGCGTCGTTGTCGTGAACGACGGGGGTGAAGGCGAAGTTGTAGTCCGGCGGCGGCGAGGACGTCGCCCATTCCAGCGTGCGTCCATCCCAGGGATCGCCGGTGACGTCCTTGAGCTGCTCGCGCCGGAGCAGGCTGACCGCGAACTGCATGAGCATCGAGAGAATGCCGATGAAGATGAAGAGGGCTCCGACCGCGGCGATGACGAACCAGATCTGCAGTGACGGATCGTCGAACACGCGCAAGCGGCGGGTCACGCCCATCAGGCCGAGCACATAGAGCGGCATGAACGCGAGATAGAACCCGGTGACCCAGAACCAGAACGACATCTTGCCCCAGAACGGATCGAGCTTGAAGCCGAAGGCCTTCGGGAACCAGTAGTTGATGCCGGCGAACGCACCGAACACCACGCCGCCGATGATCACGTTGTGGAAGTGCGCGATCAGGAACAGGCTGTTGTGCAGCACGAAATCGGCCGGAGGCACCGCGAGCAGCACGCCGGTCATGCCGCCGATCACGAAGGTCAGCATGAAGGCGACCGTCCACATCATCGGCAACTCGTAGCGGATGCGGCCGCGATACATCGTGAACAGCCAGTTGAACATCTTCGCGCCCGTCGGGATCGAGATGATCATCGTGGTGATGCCGAAGAACGAGTTGACGCTGGCGCCCGAGCCCATCGTGAAGAAGTGGTGCAACCACACCAGGTACGACAGGATGGTGATGACCACCGTGGCGTAGACCATCGAGGTGTAGCCGAACAGCCGCTTGCCCGAGAAGGTCGAGGTGACCTCCGAGAAGATGCCGAAGGCGGGAAGAACCAGGATGTAGACCTCGGGGTGCCCCCAGATCCAGATCAGGTTCACGTACATCATCGGGCTGCCGCCGAAGTCGTTCGTGAAGAAGTTGGTGCCGACATAGCGGTCGAGCGACAGCAGCACGAGCACGACGGTCAGGACCGGGAAGGAGGCGACGATCAGGACGTTGGTGCAGAGCGAGGTCCAGGTGAACACCGGCATCTTCATCATCGTCATGCCGGGGCATCGCAGCTTGACGATGGTGCAGATCAGGTTGATGCCGGATAACGTCGTTCCGACGCCGGCGATCTGCAGCGCCCATATGTAGTAGTCGACGCCGACATCCGGACTGTAGCCGATGTTCGACAGCGGCGGATAGGCCAGCCAGCCGGTGCGGGCGAACTCGCCGATGAACAGCGAGGCCATCACCAGCACCGCCCCGCCGACCGTCATCCAGAAGCTGAAATTGTTCAGGAAGGGGAACGACACGTCGCGGGCGCCGATCTGCAGCGGCACGACGTAGTTCATCAGGCCGGTGACCAGCGGCATCGCCACGAAGAAGATCATGATCACGCCGTGAGCGGTGAAGATCTGGTCGTAGTGATGGGCATTGAGATAGCCTTCGGAGCCGCCAAAGGCGAGCATCTGCTGGCCGCGCATCATCAGCGCGTCGGCGAAGCCGCGCAGCAGCATCACGATGCCGAGGATCATGTACATGATGCCGATGCGCTTGTGGTCGACGGTGGTGAACCACTCGCGCCAGAGATAGCCCCAGAGGCGGAAATAGGTGAGGCCGCCGAGCAGCGCGGCGCCGCCGAGCGCGACCACCACGAAAGTGCCGACGACGATCGGCTCGTGCAGCGGCAGTGACTCGAGGGTGAGCCGGCCGAAGATGAGCTTGGGAAGATCAGGAGACATGCGGGATCTCGTTAGGAGTCTGATTTCGGACGCTGTCCGAGGAAGAAGGACGAGGATTTGAGCGGCATGAACGAGGGTCGCTTCAGGCCGGCGCCGAGCAGAGGCGCGGTATCGAGGGGTGCTGCGATCGAGGCGGTGGTCCTGCCCTGCGGCGCATCGGGTGTACAGGTGCCGGCGACGAAGGTCGGCTCAGGCCCAAGCGCGGTGCCGCGGCGGGCGTATTTGTCGTAGGCCAGCGGCAGGGTGTTGGTGAGGCCCTGATGACCGGCGCCGCCCCTGGCGTCGATCGCCATCATCTCGCTCTGGCACATCTTGCCGGTCTCCACGCACATGTTGAGGATCAGGCGATAGAGATCGGCATCGACGGTGCCCCAGCGCCGCACCGGCTCGTTCTGACTGGGCTTTTCGAGCTGGAGATACTCGGCGCGGCCGAGCGTGCCGCCGGCGGACTTGGCGCTGGCGATCCAGGCGTCGAAGCCTCTGTCATCCAGGCCCTGGAAGTTGAAGTGCATGCCGGAGAAGCCGGCGCCGCTGTAGTTCGCGGAGAAGCCCTTGTAGGTGCCGGCGTGATTGACGACCGCGTGCAGCTTGGTCTCCATGCCCGGCATCGCATAGATCTGGCCGGCGAGCGCGGGGATGTAGAACGAGTTCATCACCGAGGACGCGGTGATGCGGAAGGTGATCGGACGATCGACCGGCGCGGCCAACTCGTTGACGGTCGCAATGCCGTAGCCCGGATAAATAAAGAGCCACTTCCAATCGAGCGCGACCACATCGACCTCGAGCGGAGCCTTGGACTGGTCCACGGCGCGCTCGGCATGGATGCGGCCGAGCGTGCGATAGGGATCGAGCAGATGCGTGCCCATCCAGGTCAGCGCGCCCAGGCAGACGATGATCAGGAGCGGCGCCGACCAGATCACCAGCTCGAGAGCGGTCGAATGATCCCAATCCGGTTCATAGCGAGCGTCGGTGTTGGACTGGCGGTAGCGCCACGCGAACAGCACCGTCAGCGCCATCACGGGCAGCACGATCAGGAGCATCAGGACGGTCGAGATGATCACGAGGTCGCGCTGCTGGGCGGCGATGTCGCCGGCTGGCGCCAGCACGACGTAGTCGCAGCCGCTGAGAGCGGCAGCCAGAGGGAGCAGCGCCAGGATCTTGAGACGGGACACGGGCCGGGCCTTTGAGAATGAGTTTCCTTTGCGGGACCGACGGGTAGCTGCGGCGCAACAGGCCGGACATTGGACAATTTGCCCAATGTTGCAGTGCGGAGCGTTGGACCAGACAGGGCCTGATCGCCTGGCCTCGCCGGGCGGTCGGCTTTGGTTTTCAGGACGTTGAAGGCGCACGGATGGCGACGGCACAGACCCCCGCAATGGCAGACCTCCACACCGGCGAGCACGGCCACGACCAGGCCAGTCCCGGCGAGATCGCCATCGGCGTCATCATCGGCCGCACCTCGGAATTCTTCGACTTCTTCGTCTTCGCGATTGCCTCGGTGATCGTGTTCCCGCGCCTGGTATTCCCGTTCGCGAGCGAACTGACCGGCACGCTCTATTCTTTCATGATTTTCGCGCTGGCTTTCATGGCCCGGCCGATCGGCACCGTCATCTTCATGACGATCGACCGGAGTTACGGCAAGACCGCCAAGCTGATCTCGGCGCTGTTTCTGCTCGGCACAGCCACCGTCGCGATCGCGTTCTTGCCCGGCTATCCGGAGATCGGCGCCGCCGCGATCTGGCTGCTGGCGCTGGCGCGAATCGCACAAGGTCTTGCCTGGGGCGGCGCCTGGGACGGCATGGCTTCGCTGTTGGCGCTGAATGCCCCGCCTTCCCAGCGCGGCTGGTACGCGATGGTACCGCAGTTGGGCGCCCCGCTCGGACTGATCGTGGCGAGCGCGCTGTTCGCCTATTTTGCCGGCAATCTGTCTGCCGACGATTTCTTCGACTGGGGCTGGCGCTATCCG
Source organism: Bradyrhizobium sp. Leaf396 (assembly GCF_001424605.1). Taxonomy (NCBI): domain Bacteria; kingdom Pseudomonadati; phylum Pseudomonadota; class Alphaproteobacteria; order Hyphomicrobiales; family Nitrobacteraceae; genus Bradyrhizobium; species Bradyrhizobium sp. Leaf396. The sequence goes on along the minus strand of NZ_LMQJ01000006.1, from coordinate 209,197 downwards.
TTCTTCGTCGCCTTCGCCATCAACGTCGTGGCGCTGTTTGCCCGCCTGCGCATGGTGACGACGGAAGAATACGCCTCGCTGTTCGAAAGTCGCGAATTGCAGCCGTCGCGCATCTCCGAGACCGTCGCGCGCGAAGGCCAGAACATCATGCTCGGCGCATTCGCGCCGCTGGCGAGCTTTGCGCTGTTCCACATGGTCACGGTGTTTCCGCTGTCCTGGGTGTTCCTCTTCACCCATGAAAGCCCGGTTCGCTTCCTGATCATCGAGATCGTGGCCGCCGTGTTCGGCGTCGGCGCGATCGTGGCGTCCGGCATCATCGCCGACCGCGTCGGCCGCAAGTCGCTGCTGATGGGATCGGCGATCGCGATCGCGATCTATAGCGGCTTCGCCCCGCAATTGCTCGACGCCGGGGCATTCGGCGAGACCATTTACATGGTGATCGGGTTCATCCTGCTCGGCCTGTCCTTCGGCCAGTCTTCCGGCGCGATCGCCTCGAACTTCCGGCAGACGTACCGCTACACGGCTTCGGCGTTGACTTCGGACATGGCCTGGCTGTTCGGCGCCGGCTTCGCTCCGCTGGTGGCGCTGCTTCTCGCCACCAATCTCGGCGTCATCGCCTCGGGTGCGTATCTCCTGTCGGGCGCGTTCTGGACCTTGCTCGCGCTCTGGCTCAGCGGCCAGCGCGAGAAGGGGGATATGGACACGGGGCGGTAGGGCTCAAGCAGCACGCGATTCGTAGCCCGGATGGAGCATCGCGTAATCCGGGACAGACGGGCCATCGATACAAATCCCGGATTGCGCTGCGCTCCATCCGGGCCACGGCGTGCGCCTGGTGCCAGCCTCAGTCCGCCACGATCTTCACGCGATCGCGCACCTTCACTTGCGCGTTGCGTTCGAGACCGTTGAGCACGCGGAAGCGCTCGGCGGGACGGTCGACGCCGGCCATGCGGTGGGACAGCGATTCCACGGTATCGCCGGGCTGCACGGTGATGACCTTGATCCGCAGCGGGCGCGCGGCCTGGATCTCGTCGAGTGTCAGGCGGCGGAATGAATTGACGGTCTCGCGCGCATTGCGGTCGCTTTCCGTCGACCTCTGCCGTGTCGCAAAGATGAAACGGTACACGTCGCTCCCGAAGCGCAGCGCATAGACCTTGAACTGCCACTGGTCGCCCTTGGCGGTGGCGGATGCCGCCGGAAAACCGTTGATGGTGATGTCCTCGGTCGAGGCCTTCTCGACGCCTTCCATCCAGCCAGAGTTCAGGTACTCGCCGAGCGACTGTTCGGCCGGCACGCGCACGACATCGAAGCGCATCGCCTGCGCGCCGCCCTCGCGCACGCCGATCACGGCCTGCGCGGTGTTGTCGAGCGTAAAATTCTCGGGTGCCTGGAAGGTGAAGCCGAGCTTCGGATGCAGGAAGCGCCGGCCGCGGACGAAACCTTCGCTCGGGTCTTCGCCATAGACGAGGTTGTCGACCGCGGCGAGATAGCTCTCGCGGTCGCGCTCGGCGCCTTCCGGCGCAGTGTATTGCCGCGCGATGTTCTGCGCGTTCTGCACCCGCTCGGGCGTCGCCGGGTGCGAGGAGGTGAAATCCTGCGCGCGCGGATCGAGCGAGTTCTTTCCGGCCTTCAGCTCGGCATTGCGCTCCATCGCGGAGAGGAAGCGCGCCGCTCCATAAGGGTCGAAATGCGCCTTGGCGGAGATGCCGACGCCGATGCCGTCGGCCTCGATCTCCTGCTTGCGCGAGAAGCTCGCCATGGTGAGCTTGGTCTTGGCGAGCGCGAGGGCGGTGAGATCGGGATCGTTGCTCATGTCCGTGACGACACGGGTGACGATCGCGGCCTGGCGGGCCTGGTCCTCGCGCATCGCCGCATGCTTGGACAGCACATGGGCCATCTCGTGGCTGAGCACGGAGGCCAATTCCGAGGTGTCGCTCGCAAGCGCAAGGAGTCCGCGCGTGACGTAGAGCTGGCCGTTCGGCAACGCGAAGGCATTCACCGCGCCGGAATTGAGAATGGTGACCTTGTAGCCCTGGTCCGGACGGTCGGAGGCCGCAACCAGCCGGTCGACGGTCTTGCTGACGAGCGCCTCGAGCTTGGGATCGTCATAGGTCCCGCCATAGCTCGACAGGATGCGCTCGTGCTCCTTCTCGGTGGCCGGCGTTTGCGCGATCGCGGGCTTCGGCTTGGGCATCACGACGGCCGCCGGGGTCGCCGCGGTGTGGAACCGGCCCATATCGCCGCATCCCGCCAGCGCAGTGCCCAGAGCAAGGCACAGCACGGCCGGCGCAGCCCGCAGCCGGCGGCCTTCACCTCGTCCCTGCCGTTCTAGCACCCCATTCACGTCGCTTAACCCGTGCCCGGCCTGATCTAAGGCCTTACCCCTATCGGCTCGTTTGCGCCCAGCAACTCGACCTGTCCCACGAGGCGTATATCGATCCGCGGCCCCGTGTTCCCTTCGACCCAGCCTCGAATTCGAATACGTTTATTCTCCAAGGACTTAAGGGCGATTCCGGTGCTTTCGAATGCCGGTAGCGTGCGCCTTGAAATAGTCGCCGCAAAGCTCCGTGTCCAGTTTCGCCCGAAGTTGAGGTAGGTCATTGCCCCAGCTTGCCGGACCGACAGGACCTTGCCCTCGACCACCGTAAAGCGCCCGATCTCCGCCAAAATATCGTCCGGACTTTCCGCGTTTTTTATGGCCGACGAGTCAGCCCAGCTGCCCATTTTTTGGCGCCGCGCTGCGGCTTCGGACGCCATCAAGACTGCCGCGCAGTCCCTGTCCACGATTTCGGCGGAGACCATGGCATCGCCCTGGGCCAGCAGCATGGCCTGCACCGACGTGTCGCTTCCGCCGATGAACAGCAGCGCGCCCTGGCGGCCGTATCGATCGGGCATGTCGTCGGGACTCCGCAGCGTCACGTCACGGCCGGCGAGCAGCGACACCAGCGCCTGCTTCGTGGCCGCCGTCGGCTCGATGCCGGCGAGGCGGACCTCGCGCCCGTCAGCGAGGCGCACGCTGCGCGGATCGATGATCGCCGCGACGCGGCCCTCGCCGAGGGCTTCGAACTGGCAGGGCGCGGCGAACGCACAATGTCCGGCCACGAGCAGAAATGCGACGATGAGGTGAAGCCGTGGCGTCACGTGACCGGAGAGGTTGCGTTGTCTGCCGAGCATAGCTCAAGCGTGCTGGATTGCGAAGAGACGGTTGTGTGACCTTTCGCTGTTGCCCCACATCCGTCACTGCGAGCGCAGCGAAGCAAATCCAGACTCATTCCATCGTGAGATCCTGGATTGCTTCGCTGCGCTCGCAATGACGCGTGGAAACCTTCGCGGCCGACTCGCCATTCCGTTTTGCGGAAATCATGCGCGGCAATTCTGCTATCGCAACCCCCTCGCGCTTGCTGCGCTGTTGCGCATGCGGCATGATTGCGGCAATAGCAAACACCCATCTGCTATAGCCAAGAGCAATACCAAGCCGCCATCAGAGTACGGCGCGATAAGGGAGGTTGTTTTCGATGAAGATGATTTTGTCCGGCATTTTTGCCGCCGCGTTTGCCCTCAATGCGAGCGCCGCGCAGGCCCAGGACAAGCCGCCGCTGAAGATCGGCGGCATCCTCGACATGTCGAGCCTCTATGCCGACATCACGGGTCCCGGCAGCGAGACCGCGGCCAAGATGGCCGTCGAGGATTTCGGCGGTGAGGTGCTGGGGCGCAAGATCCAGGTGCTGGCAGCCGATCATCTCAACAAGGCCGATCTGTCCGCCAACATCGCCCGCGACATGCTCGACAATCAGGGCGTCGAGATGATCTACGACGTGGCGGCCTCCGCGACCGCGCTCGCCGCCGGCGAGATCGCGAAAGCGCGCAACAAGATCATCATGTTCAACGGCCCGGGCTCGATCCGTCTCTCCAACGAGGCCTGCGGCCCCTACACCATCCACTACGTGTTCGACACCTACGGTCAGGCCAACGTCACCGGCCTTGCGGCCGTGAAGTCGGGCCTCGACAGCTGGTTCTTCCTCACCGCCGACTACGCCTTCGGACAGGATCTGGAGAAGGACACCAGCGCAGTCGTGACCAAGACCGGCGGCAAGGTGCTCGGCAGCGTGCGCCATCCGCTCAACACGTCGGATTTCTCGTCCTTCCTGCTCCAGGCCCAGGCTTCCAAGGCCAAGGTGATCGGGCTCGCCAATGCCGGCGGCGACACCATCAACGCCATCAAGCAGGCGGCGGAGTTCGGCATCACCAAGGGCGGCCAGAAGGTCTCGCCGTTGCTCGCCTTCGTCACCGATATCGACTCGATCGGGCTGGAGACCGCACAGGGCTTGCTGCTTGCGGAAGCGTTCTACTGGGACCTCAACGACGATACGCGCGCATTCTCCAAGCGCTTCATGGAGCGCACCAAGCGGGTGCCGACCTCGGCGCAGGCCGGGGTCTATTCCTCGGTCACGCATTACCTGAAGGCGGTGAAGGCGGCCGGCACCACCGACGCCGCGGCCGTGATCAAGGTGATGAAGGAGACGCCGGTCAACGACTTCTTCGCCAAGAATGGCAAGATCCGCGAGGACGGCCGCATGATTCACGACATGTACCTGTTCGAGGTGAAGAAGCCCTCGGAGTCGAAGGGCCGCTGGGATGACTACAAGCTGATTGCCACCGTGCCCGGCGCCGAGGCGTTCCAGCCGCTGGAGCAGTCGCGCTGCCCGCTGGTGAAGAAATAAGCCTCGTCGTTGCGAGCGAAGCGAAGCAATCCAGAGACGTTTCCGCAGAGACGGTCTGGACTGCTTCGTCGCTTCGCTCCTCGCAATGACGGCGTGGTGAGAGCTAAATCAAAAAACAAGGGAGACGTCCTGTGAGCAACGACATGGTCTTGCAAAAGCTCGAAGGCGGGCTGCTCACCATCACGATGAATCGCCCGGAGCGCAAGAACGCGCTCAACCCCGAGATGGTCGTCGGGCTGGTCGAAGCGGCACGACGCGCAGCCGACGATCCCGAGGTGCGGGCGGTGCTGTTCAAGGGTGCGGGCGGCTCCTTCTGTGTCGGCGGCGATGTCAAGTCGATGGCGGCAGGCCGCGCACCGCTGCCGTTCGAAGTGAAAATGGCCAACCTGCGCCGCGGCATGGAGGTCTCGCGCATCCTGCACCAGATGCCGAAGCCGGTGGTGGCCCAGCTCGACGGTGCGGCGGCCGGCGCGGGGCTGTCGATGGCGCTGGCCTGTGACCTGCGCATCGCCTCCGAATCCTGCAAGATCACCACGGCCTTCGCCAAGGTCGGCTTCTCCGGCGATTACGGCGGGACTTATTTCCTGACGCAGCTGCTCGGCAGCGCCCGGGCGCGCGAGCTCTATCTGATGTCGCCGGTGCTGACGGCGAAGGAAGCACATGCGATCGGCATGGTGACGAAGGTGGTGCCCGACGCCGAGATCGACGCCGCCGCGCACGAACTGGCGCTGTCGCTGGCGCAGGGCCCGTCGATCGCGCTCGGCTTCATCAAGCGCAACATCAACAATGCCGAGCATCTGGCGCTGGAGGATTGCTTCGACGGCGAAGCGATCCATCACACCCGTTGCGGCGATACCGAGGACCACAAGGAGGCCGCAAAGGCCTTCGTCGAGAAGCGCAAGCCCACCTTCAAGGGCGCATGACGATGGCGCCCTATATGCGGCTGCGGCAGATCTGCCTGGTTGCGCCGCAGCTCGAGCCCGTCATCTCGGACATCGCCGAGATCATGGGCCTTGCGGTCTGCTACCGCGACGGCAATGTCGCAAAATACGGCCTGGAGAATGCGCTGCTCCCGGTCGACACGATCCTGCTGGAGGTGGTCGCGCCGTTCAAGGACGGCACCACGGCCGGCCGCTTCATCGAGAAGACCGGCGGCCGCGGCGGCTACATGGCGATCTTCTGCTGCAACGATCCCGACGAGCGCGGCCGCAACGCCAACGCGATGGGCGTGCGCACCGCCAATGTCATCGACCATGCGCCCTATCACGGCGTCCAGCTCCACCCGCGCGACTGCCGCGCCGCCTTCATCGAATTCAATCACACCGAAGGCAGCGACGACATCCTCGGCGCCTATCCGCCGGCGGGACCGGACTGGCAGAAATTCATCCGCAAGGATGTGACGCAGGCGCTGACGGCGGTGGAGATGCAAAGCCCGGATCCGGCGGGGCTCGCGGAGCACTGGGGCAAGATCATCGGTGTTGCGCCGAGTGGCGATGCCGAACTGAGGCTGCCGAACGCCACCTTCCGCTTCGTCAAAGGCCGCAGCGAGATCATGAGCGCACTGGAGTTCCGGGTCGCCGATGCTGCTCGTGTGCTGCATGCCGCGCGGGCGAAAGGCCTTGCGGTGACCGGAAATGAGTTCTTGTTGGGCGGTGCGACGTTTCGCGTTGCTTGAGCCGCTTCATCGTTATCCGTCACCCTGAGGCGCTCGCCTCTTCGGCGAGTCTCAGGGGCGACGTTGCGGGCGGAGCCGTTCATCCTTCGAGACTCTCTGCACGTGCTGCGCCGTGCAGCCCGCGCCCTCAGGATCCAAGGTCCGATGGCGCGGCCGCTCAGGGATGGGACAGGGGCGAGAAGAGATGCTACCGTCCCTTGAAGTTCGCGACCCGCCGCTCTTCGGTCGCCTTCACGCCTTCCTTGAAGTCTTCCGTGGCGCGCAGGCGCGTCTGCTCGGCGAGTTCGTGGTTGGTCGCGGCCATGACGCGGTCGGCGAGGCCGGCGCGCATGGTGGCGCGAGTCGAGAGCAGGCCGAGCGGGGAGCATTCGGCGATCTCGCCAGCGAGCTTCATCGCGGCCGCCTTCACCTGATCCTGCGGCACCAGCTCGTTGGCGAGGCCCCACTTCACCGCCTCTTCGCCGGTGACGCGGCGGCTGGTGTAGAACATCAGCTCGGCGTTGTTCTTGCCGATCAGTTCCGGCAGCGTCACGGTCAGGCCGAAGCCGGGATGGAAGCCGAGCTTGGTGAAGTTTGCGGAGAAGCGCGCTTCGGGACAGGTGACGCGGAAATCCGCCGAGACGGCCAGGCCCAGACCGCCGCCGATGGCGGCGCCCTGCACGGCCGCGACGATCGGCTTCTTGGCGCGGAAGATGCGGACGGCCTGGATGTAGAGATGGTTGATCGGGCCGAGACTGTCGGCCGGATCGCCCTTCTTCTCGGCCTCTTGAGCCTCCTGGGCCTGCCGCGCCGGATCGCCGAAATTGGCGCCGGCGCAGAACGCCTTGCCCTGCGCGGAGAGAACGGAAGCGCGGATCTCGATGTCGCGGTCGAACTCCTCCAGCGCATCCGCGATCTGGTTGATCAGCGAAATGTCGAAGAAGTTCAGCGGCGGGCGGCGGATCTCGATGGTGCCGACATGCCCGACCTTCTCGACGCCGATATCTTTATAGGTGCTCATTTCTAGTCTCCAGTATCTCAGTAGCGAAGAACCACCTCTCCCGACGGGAGAGGTGGACGGAGCGCGGGGCGAAGGTTTCGATCCCATCTATCGCAGGCCAAGTCCGCGGGCGATGATGCCGCGCAGCACTTCCGTGGTGCCGCCCTGGATGGTGAGTTTCGGCGCGGTCTTGATGGCGAAGTCGAGCTGCCGCTCCAGGGTCTCGCGGTTGGTCGCGGTCTCCTCGACGAAGGCGGCGAGATCGCGCACGCGATGCGGCAGCTGCTGCTCCCAGACGGTGCCGATGTCCTTGACGATCGAGGCCTCCACCACCGGCTCCTTGCCCGCTTCCAGCATGCCGGCAACGGAGACCGACATGCGCCGCATCGTATGGAGTTGCGCGACGAGGCGCCCGATGCCCTCGGCGCTGCGCGTATCGGGATCGGGGCCGACCGCGCGGACGAGCTCGGTGAGCACGTAATAGGTCTCGAGGAAGCGCTCGGGGCCGGAGCGTTCATAGGCGAGCTCGCTCGTCGCCTGCTTCCAGGCACCGTCGACCTCGCCGAGCACGTGATCATCGGGGATGAAGTAATCGGTGAAGACGACTTCGTTGAACTCGTACTGGCCGGTGATCTGGCCGATCGGGTTCACCTTGATGCCCGGCTGCTTCATCTTGACCAGAAATTGGGTCAGGCCGTGGCGGCGGTTCTCCTTGGTCGGCGGCGAGGTCCGGAAGATCGCGATCATGTAGTCGGCGATGTGCGCCGACGAGGTCCAGATCTTGGTGCCGTTGATGAGATAGCCGCCGTCGGTCTTGGTCGCGCGCGTCTTCGCGGCGAACAAATCGGAGCCCGAGTTCGGCTCGCTCATGCCGATGGCGAAACAGATCTCGCCGCGGCAGATGCGGGGCAGGATGTCCATCTTGATGTGCTCGGGCGCATATTTCAGCAGCACCGGTCCGCTCTGACGATCGGCCACGAAGAAGCGCCGCGTCGGCGCGTTGGCGACACGCATTTCCTCGGTCACGACATAGCGTTCGAGGAAGGAGCGCTCCTGGCCGCCATATTTCTTCGGCCAGGTCATCCCCAGCCAGCCTTTGGCGCCGACCCGGCGGGAAAATTCCGGCGCATCGGTGTCTTCGCGGTTGGGCTGGTGCGGATCGAAGGTGCCGGCGGCGATCTCCTCCGCAAGGAAGGCGCGCACTTCCTTGCGCAATTGCTCGCACTTCTCGGGGAGGCGGATCGGATCGAAACGGAGGGCAGCGGTCATTGTGTATCTCCCGGATCAGCGCGACGCCACGAGCGGCCACAATTCGTCGGCGCCGCGGTTTGCGACCAGCTTGCCGAGCTCGACCGCCCAGTAGCTTTCCGAGCCGAAATCGTCGCGCCAGGCCAGCGCGCGCAGGGAATAACGGTGCAGGATGTGCTCCATGGTGAAGCCGATGGCGCCGTGAACCTGATGCGCGATGCCGCCGCCTTTCTCCGCGGCTTCGGCGCAGCGGATCTTGGCCGAGGCGGCTTCGAGATAGACCTCGTCGTTGAACGACTTTGCATTCGCGATGGCGTCGGCCGCGGATGTTGCAGCGGCCAGCGCTGCGGCGGATTCGCCGGCAAGGCGCGCGAGATTGTGCTGCACGGCCTGGAATTTCGAGATCTTCTTCTCGAAAGCGACGCGCTCGTTGGAATAGCGCACGGAGATGTCGAGCATGGACTCCAGCGCACCCGCGATCTGAAGGCTGCGTACAACGCCGCCCATCAGCATCAGATTGGTCTGGTCGAGGCCTTTCGGCGCAGGCTTGATGGTGACGGGCTGGACCCTGTCGAGCGTCACGGTGTCGCTGTGGTCATAGCCAACGTTGAGGCCCGCCTCGATGCGCACCTTGGCCGCATCGACCAGGGCGATGGAAACGCCGTCCTTGCTGTGCACCAGCACCGCAAAGTGCTTCGCCGCCTTGGCAAATGGCACGCCGCGCGCGCGGCCGGAAAGCGCGCCGTCGGCATCGAGCGTTACACGGTCCTTCGGTGAGGCCGGCAGCACCGTCATCTCGCCTTCGGGCGAGGCGATCTTCGCCTGCGCCAGCAGCCAGCCTGCCAGCATGGTCTCGGCCAGGGGAACCGCGACGGCGAAACGCCCCGCGGCATTCAGCAAGGCAAAGCCATCGGCAAGGCTGGCACCGGAGCCGCCGAGATCGTCGGGCACCCAGGCCAGCGGCAGGCCGGCTTCGCTCAGCGCCTGCCAGAGCGGCGCCTGCCATGAATCTTTCTTGTCGTTGTTGATGGTTTGCGGATCGGCGAGATCGGCGAAGATCTTCTCCGCGGTCTCGACGACGATATTGTCACTCTCCGCCACAGCGTTCCCCGTGTTTTGCCCATTGGCGCGCCCCTTCGGGCGGCGCGCAGGCTCTTCTTGCGCCCGATGATCCGAAAAAGCCATGGCCCTGACAAGCGTTGATCGCAGATCAACCTGCGGCCTGGGCATGGGCGCGAGGACCGCAGAAGACTAATTCCGCTTAGCGGAGTTTGCTCGATTTGCAGGGCGCGGCAAACTCGCTAAACATGATGCCGACGTCAGAACAGGGGAAGGAATTTCAGGATGGCAAAGGACGGCTTATGCGCAATCGTGACGGGGTCGGCGTCCGGTCTCGGCGCGGCGACTGCGGAAATTCTCGCCCGGAGCGGAGCGCGGCTCGTCATCAACTATTCGTCGAGCCAGAAGGAGGCCGAGGCCACGGCCGAGCTCTGCCGCAAGGCCGGCGCCGCGGAGGTCCTGGTCGCGCAGGGCGACGTCTCCAGGGATGACGATTGTCGCAAGATCGTGGCTGCCGCTGCGCCCTGGGGCCGGCTGGATATCCTCGTCAACAATGCCGGCACCACCAAGCATGTCGCTCACGCCGATCTCGATGGATTGTCAGCGGAGGACTTCCAGCGGATCTACGGCGTCAACACCATCGGCCCGTTCCAGATGGTGCGCGCTGCGCGCAGCCTGCTCGAGGCCGGCGCCAAGGCTTCGGAGCGACCGTCCGCGGTGGTCAACGTCTCCTCGGTCGCCGGCATCAGCGGCGTCGGCTCGTCGATCGCCTACGCCGCGAGCAAGGGCGCGCTCAATACCATGACGCTGTCACTGTCGCGCGCGCTGGCGCCGCTGATCCGCGTCAACACGGTCTGCCCCGGCTATATCGACACGCCCTGGTTCACCAAGGGCCGCGGCGAGGCCGGCGCCAAGCAGGTGCGCGACAGCGTGGTGGCCAAAGTGCCGCTGAAGGTCGCGTCGACAGCGGAAGACATCGCCCAGCTCGTCTGCTTCCTGGCAATGCCGGCCTCCAGCAACATGACCGGCGAAGTCGTGCGCATGGATGCGGGCATGCATTTGGTGACGTGATTGGCGCGCTCTTTCCCCGTCATGGCCCGGCTTGACCCGGCGATCCACGCGTTGCCGCGTGGATCGAAAGACGTGGATGCCCCGGGGCAAGCCCGGGCATGACGATCTGGAGACGGTTCGCCGTCTCTGGGCGCTGCGAGTTGCTACCCCTTGATCACGCCGCTCGCCACCAGCCGATTCCAGATGAACAGCACCACCACCGCGCCGATGGTTGCGGTGATGAAGCCTGCGCCCTGGTCGGGGTTGTAGTGGCCGATGGCCTGGCCGAGCCAGGTGGCGAGAAACGCGCCGGCGATGCCGAGGATGGTGGTGAGGATGAAGCCGCTCGGATTGTTCGGCCCCGGTGCGAGCCAGCGCGCGATGAGGCCGGCGACGAAGCCGACGACGATGATCCACAACAGGCCGCCCATGCTCATGATTGTGCTCCCCTTCCTGAGAACGCTTGGAGCATGATCCAGAGACGTGTGTCGCCGTGCTCCGAAGAGATCATGCTCAGACCAAAACCTCAGATTCGGCCCGAGAGCTCGTCTTCGGTCGGCAGCCGCCCGTCCGGCGTCAGCTGATCGACCACCTGCGGCAGATATTGGCTGAGGCCGGAGAGCAGGTCCTCGCGTGACAGGCCGCTCTGGGCGGACAGGCTGTCGATCTGGTCGGCGCCGAGTGCGCTGGCGAGATCGCCCGGCGCGATCGGCTTGTTCTCGCCCTTGCCGACCCAGGAATTGGCGGTGTCGGCGTGGCCGCTTTGCTGCAACTGGTTGAGGAGATCGCCGAGCCCGCCGCTAAGAATGCTGCCGGCCGCACCGCCGGCGAGCAGGCCGCCGAGGCCGCCCTTGAGCATGTCGCTCAGACCGCCGCCCGTGCCTGCGTTCACAGGCGGAGGTGCGGGTGCCGGTGACGGTTGGGGCGCAGAGCCGGACTGGTTGCCGGTGAAATGCTTGAATGCCTTCCAGGCCAGCAGGCCGAGCAGCGCCATGGTCATCGGCGACATGCCGCCGGAGGATTTGTCGGTGCTCGCTGTGCTCGGACCGCGCGGGCCGTTCTGCATGCCGTTGAGGACATCGAGTAGACCCATGGTGCTCTCCTTTGGCGTCTCGTTCGGCGAGCGCTCGCCGCTGACTGCCCCCCGGGGCGAAAACATATGAGGCGCTCATGACGGTTACAAGGCGGCTGCGACGCGATGGGCAGCGGCCTTTGCCTCTGCTATCGAAGGCCGGCCATTCAGGGAGCGAGTTCAGTGATGACGGATCGACCGATCGTGGTGGCCGGCGCGGGCGCCATCGGCTGTTTCGTCGGAGGCATGCTGGCGGCGGCAGGCCGCCGCGTCGCGCTGCTGGTGCGGCCCCGGGTGAAGGCCGAGATCGAACGCTTCGGACTGTATTTGACCGATTTCGACGGCTCCGAGAAGAAGCTCGATGTGAGCCGGCTGACGCTGGCAGAGGATCCCGTGATCTTGCACAGCGCAGGCATCGTGCTGGTCACGGTGAAGAGCGCCGACACCGCCGCTGTCGCCGAGCAGATCGCGCAGCATGCGCCGCAGGACGCGGTCATCGTCTCGCTTCAGAACGGCATCGGCAATGTCGCGGTCCTGCGCGAGCGGCTCGGCGGCCGCCGCGTGCTTGCCGGCATGGTGCCCTTCAACGTGATCGCGATGGGCGAGGGCCGCTTCCACCGCTCGACCTCCGGCGATATCCACGTCGGAGAGGATCCACAGAATACGGCCGCTGCGCTCTCGGTTGCCGGCCTCGCGGTGCGCGCGAGCGGTGACATCACCGGCGTGCAATGGGGCAAGCTGATCATCAACCTGAACAACGCGCTCAGCGCGCTCTCCGACATGCCGCTCGCCGCGCAACTGGCCAGCCGGGACTGGCGCAGGCTGTTCGCGGACCAGATGGCCGAGGGGCTGGCCGTGCTGAAGGCCGCCGGCATCGTGCCGGTGTCGTCGACGCCGATCCCGATGAACTGGTCTCCGACCCTGCTGCGCTTGCCGGATGCGATCTTCAACGCGATCCTGGGGCGCACGATGAAGATCGATCCCGAGGCACGCTCCTCGATGTGGCAGGACCTCAAGCTGGGCCGCAAGACCGAGATCGACTATCTCCAGGGTGCGCTGATCGCGCTCGCCGAGCAAAACAATGTCAGCGTGCCGCTGATGCGCCGCATTGTTGCGCTGATCAAGGAAGCCGAGGCGACCGGCAGCGGTCCCCTTCGCCTGACACCGCAGCAGATCCGCGGGAACGCGTGAGCGGAATGGAGAACAGGATGAAGCGTCGTTTTGTGATCGGGCTCGCGCTGACCGCGTTTTGCGGTGCATCGACGCTAGCCCATGCGAGGCCGCCGACGGTGATGAACTCTCCGGGCTACGACAGGCGATTGCAGGAGAGCAGGTCGCAGCTGGGGAGTTCGCCGACGGTAGTGGAGCCTGCGAGTCCGCCCGTGGTCAAACCGAAGCGCAGCAAGAAGAAGCGCGCGCGCTGACGCTCCATCCCTCCGCTATCGTCCCGGGCCAGCGCCAGAGGGCGCTCCAGCTTCGCGACTACGTTTTGTTGCAAGGCTATTCCGGCCTGGCGTGGCTCAACCCTTCTTCGCCGGCTTGCTGGGTGCCGGGTTGAACAGCTTCTTCAGATCGTTCAACCCTTCCGACAGGCGTGGCCATTCGCAGGAGAAGGAGCCCTTGGTGCATGCGCCCTTCGCTCGCGCGCGCGTATCGCCGATGGCGGCCTGCTGAACCTTCGGCCGACCGACGGGGATCGGCACGCGCTCGACTTCGGTTCGCAGCGCGACCTGCTGAAGCTGCTGCACCTGTTGCTCTTGTTGCTCGCGCTGCTGGCGGGCCGTGGCTTGCGCCGCTTCATTGCTGCGGCGCTGCTTGGCGAGATAGGCGGTATAGGCTTCGTCGATCTTCTTCTGTTCCTCCGGCGTCGGATTGGGGCCGGCGATGTCGAAGGTGCGATCCTGGAGGAAGTCGTAGTAGGAATAGCCGCCGCCCGGCTTGCGGCGGCCGGCAAACTTGGCGTTGCAATCGGCAAGGGCCGCCGTCTTCTCCGCCTTGGTTGCGGCTTTCTCGGCGGCGTCAGCGCATTCCTCGAAATCGACCGGTGCGCGTCTCCACCATTGCGCCTCGGCGTGTGCAGGCATCAGCAGGAAAAATCCTGCTGCGGCCGCGGGAAGCAGCGCCGCACGACGCGATGTATCTCCGGTCGACATTCTACGAGAGCATTCCTTGCAAGACTCAACCCGAGCTGAGTCGAGTCGGATTTTTGCCCCTTTATCGTCGCCTTGTCACCCGTGGAACCCGGGAATTTCATGGCTGTAATGCTGACATTTTGTGCTTGACGTGGCGCGAGAGTCACAGCGCTGCGGCGGCATGCTGTTACACTTGTGCCGCCAGCCCCTCACTGCCGAGGTGCCGCCAAGAAAATGGAAACGCCTGATGCTGTTGCCCCTGTCCGATGTGCCGCGCTGGTATGCCGAGCGCAAGCCGCAAGGCACGATCGCCATTCGTCACGGGCAGGACACCCTGACATGGGACGAGCTCGAGCGCGGCGCCAACCGGCGCGCGCGGGCGTTTGCGGCCAAGGGCGTCAAGCCCGGCGATTTCGTCGCGATCGGATTGCCCAACGGCAACGCGTTCTTCGAGACGTCATTTGCGGTCTGGAAGTGCGGGGCGACGCCGACCTCGCTGTCATGGCGGCTGCCGCGCGGCGAAGCGGCCGCCGTGCTCGACATTCTCAGGCCTGCGCTCGTGGTCGGCGGCGAGGCCGACTGGAATGCGCCGAACCGGTTGCCCGCCGAGTTCGTGCCGGAAGGTTTCTCGGATGAGCCGCTGACGCCGCCGGTGGCGCGCTACTGGAAAGCGATGACCTCAGGCGGCTCGACCGGCCGTCCCAAGGTGATCCTCGACCACCAGCCGGCGGTGACCGATACCGCGGCCGCCCCGCCGCTCAATATTCCCTTCGGCGTCTCGCTGCTCAATCCCGGCCCGCTCTACCACAACGCCCCGTTCATCGTGTCGCACTACGCGCTGTTCGTCGGCGGCATGCTCACGGGGCTCACCAAATTCGATGCCGAGGAAACGCTGCGCCAGATCGAGCGCGAGCGCGTGCAATGGGTCAATTTCGTGCCGACGATGATGCACCGGATCTGGGCCCTGCCGGAGAGCGTGCGCAACGCCTACGACCTGTCGAGCCTGCAGACGGTCTTCCACATGGCGGCCCCGATGCCGCCGTGGCTGAAGGAAAACTGGATCGCCTGGCTCGGACCCGAGCGGATCTGGGAGCTCTATGGCGGCACCGAGCGGCAGGGCGCCTGCATCATCTCCGGTACCGAATGGCTGACGCACAAGGGCTCGGTCGGCAAGATCGGCGACATGGCGCGCTTGCGCATCATCGGCGAGGACGGCAACGACGTCGCGCCCGGCGAGACCGGGGAGATCTACTTTCTCAACAACGACGGCAAGGACGCCACCTATCACTACCTCGGCGCGGAGCCGAAGCGCCGCGCCGACGGCTGGGAATCGCTCGGCGATATCGGCCGGCTGGATGCGGAGGGCTATCTCTATCTGGGCGACCGCCTCGCCGACATGGTACTGCGCGGCGGCGCCAACATCTATCCGGCGGAGGTCGAGGCCGCGGTGTCCGAGGCTCCCGGCGTGCGCTCCTGCGTCGTGGTTGGGCTGCCCGATCCGGAACTGGGCCAGCGTGTGCATGCCATCATCGAGCCGGAGCCCGATGCGGACGGCCAGGCCATCGCCGACGGGATGGCGGATTTCCTGAAGGACCGGCTCAGCCGCTACAAGCATCCCGAGAGCTTCGAATTCGTCAACGCCCCGCCGCGCGACGACTCCGGGAAGGTCCGGCGCACGCTTTTGCGCGACGAACGCGCAGCATGGATGAAGGAAGGTCGCGCCTTCCGGATTCTGCCGGCGAGAGCGCGGGCGCATGCCGACTGAGACAGATACGGAAGGACTGACATGACGATCGCCATTGCAGCGAACAGCGTGCCGAAACCGCCGGCCGACATCATCGCGGGCTTTCGAGACGCGCCGACCTCGATCATCTCCGACAATCTCTCCCGCCTGCCCGGCGCGGTGGGGCTGAGGCCCTTTCATCGCGGCGCCAAGCTGGTGGGCGCGGCCTTCACCGTGCGCACGCGGCCCGGCGACAATCTCGCCATCCATCGCGCGCTCGAACTGGTCGGTCCCGGCGACGTCATCGTCGTCGATGGCGGTGGCGATGAGACGCGCGCCTTGGTCGGCGAGATCATGAAGAACATCGCGCAATGGCGCAAAGCCGAAGGCTATGTCATCGACGGCGCGATCCGCGACGTCGCAGCCTTCGCGGCCGACGACTTTCCGTGCTTCGCCCGCGCGGTGATCCATCGCGGCCCATACAAGAACGGTCCGGGTGAGATCAACGTGCCTGTCACCATCGGCGGCAGCGTGATCTCGCCCGGCGACATCGTGGTCGGCGACGAGGATGGCGTGGTGTCGTTCCCCGCTGCCGGCGCAACTGCGCTGCTGCAGGCGGTCCGTGCCCAGATGAGCCGCGAGGAGGAGACGCTGAAGGCGATCCGCGAGGGCCGCTACCAGGGCTCTTACGGAAAGTCCTGATCAGAGAAGCGAAGGGGAGGATGGCGTGAGCCAGAAGGACGAGTTCCACAACATCGACGATACGAACGATGGCCTTTTCCGCGAGCTGGCCGCCGGAGTGACGACGCGCATCTTCTCCGGGGAGCAGGCGATGCTGTCTGTTGTGACGCTGGCCCCGCATGCGCAAGGCACGCTGCACCATCATCCCGAGGAGCAATGGGGCGTGCTGCTCGACGGTTCGGCCATCCGCGTTCAGGGCGATGAGGAAATCGCGGTGAATAAGGGCGATTTCTGGCGCACGCCGGGTAACGTGCCGCACACCATGCGCGCCGGACCCGAAGGCGCCCGCGTGCTGGACATCTTCAGTCCGCCTCGGCCGGAATACCGGAAAGCAGGGTCGGGCTTCGGAACGACCTGAAGCGCTCCGCGCTTCAGGTATTGATGTGGGGCATGATCTTTCCGGAGAACCGCTGACCGTTTTTTCCGATCGTGCTCGAGCGCCAAAGAGCAAAAAGCCGGGCGCAACGACGAGGGGGGGACCGTGACGATCACACGACGGGCGCTGCTGGCCGTGCCCGCCATCCTCGCGATGGCACCGGCGCGCGCCCGGGCCTCGAAAATCACGCTGGTGGTGCCGTTTCCGCCGGGCGGATCGACCGATGCGATGGCGCGGCTGCTGCAGAGCAATCTGCCACCCAGCTGAAGGAGACGCAACACATGACGCTGCTGCTCCAGGACGGCGCCGCCTTCAAGACCTTCTTCGACAAGCAGGTCGCCACTTGGCGCAAGGTGGTGAAGGACAACAATATGAGGGCGTAGCCGGCGGCCTCGTCACGCGCCGCGCAGCGGACGGGCGAAGCTCAGCTCATGGCCATCGGGGTCGGTGAGATGAAAGTAGCGCTCGCCCCATTCCGCATCGCGCGGCGTGGTCGACGGCTGCCATCCGGCCGCGCGAGCCTGCTCATAGGTGGCGTCGACGTCGGCGACATAAAAGATGACTCGGCCCCACCAGGACCACTGCCTGTCATCGGGCTGTGCCGTCAGGTTGAGATAGCCGGTGCCGGCGCGAAAGCTCGTGAACGCCGCGGCCTCGCCGCCATACAGGAGCTCGAACCCCAGCGAGCGGTAGAAATGCACGGCGCGCGCCATGTCATGGGTGCCGAGCGTGATGGCGCTGATGCTGTCGATCATGTGGCTGCTCCGGGGCAATGGATCTGGAGCTGAATGTACAGCTCCTTCTGCGCGTTGAGATGACCCGCGTTGCAGCTGGCGAACCGCATCCTCCTCTGCTATGAGAAGGCCGAACCTGCAAGGCCGGGTTCCGCGGTCCCGTAGCTCAGCCGGATAGAGCGGCGGTTTCCTAAACCGTAGGTCGGAAGTTCGAGTCTTCCCGGGATCGCCACTTCGGCATGTATCCAGCCCGAAGACATGGGCTGTGGCGTCCTCGTCCGTGCGCCCCCGTCGGCGAAAGCCGATCGGGTACGCCCCGCAAGATCGACGGCTTGGACGCACCTGTCAGTCCCTTCCCGCCTCCATGATCGCCCTGGCAAGCCGCGCCGGATCGGAGAAGCACAGCTCGTGGCTTCCCGGCACCTGCACCAGGCGGAACAGGCCGAGCTTCTCCGACAGACGCGGATGCCAGCCATAGCTGTGCGGCAGCGCGGTGTCCTCGGTGCAGTTGATGTAGGATTTGGCCAGCGGCATCTCGGCCGGATTGGCCTTGAGCGCGATCTTGTCGGTGAAGGTCGCGAGCGGGTGCGGATTGAGGACGTCATAGGCGCGTTGCGCCGTCTCCAGGTCGGCATCGTTGATGAAAGCCTCGCGCCAGATCGGGAAGGGCAAGACGACGGAGCCGTCGCCGCGCTCGGCTGCGATCGCGTCGAACAGCCCGACATAGTGCGGCGGCACCATGTCGTTGAGGCATTCGCCGTTGTTGGGCACGAAGGCATTCCAGTAGACCAGGCGGCGGATGCGCTCCGGCGCGAGGTCGGCAACGCCGGTGATGATCATGCCGCCATAGGAATGGCCGAGCAGGACGACGTCCTTCAGATTGTTCTCGGCAAGGTGGTCGGCGATCGACTGGATCGCCTCCTTCAGCCCGGTCGTCTTGGCATCGCCGGGACGGTTGCCCTTGATGGTGGGGGTGTGGACCTGGTGGCCGGCCGCGCGGATCGGTGCGGCGACGGGCTCGAACTCGGCACCGGTGTGCCAGGCGCCGTGGACGAGAACGTAGGTCGACATGTTGTGGCTCCTCCCGAGGGTGTGGTTAGATCGAGGCCGCGCCGTTCTGACCGAGCGGCGCCGCCGCACGTCAATTCTGGACGCGCGGCTGATCTGCCGCTTGGCTGGAAGTGAACCGGATTGGTCTCGGAGTGAACCGATGCAGCTGATCGAGCGCGCCGTTTCGTCACGCCAATCGGCCTGGGACACCGGGGGCGTCCGGCCGGCGGAGCAGTTCGCCTATTATCGCGAGGCGATCTGCCAGGCCTTCATGAATCTGACGCCGGAGCCGGCGGCCGCAGCCGGCTTTCCTGCCAGCGTCGAACACATCCGTCTCGGCGATGCCGCGATCAACCGCGTCAGCTTTCCCGAGCACGTGGTGCGGCGCTCGGCGGCCGACATCGCGGCGTCCGAGCGCAGCTGCTTCTACCTCAATTTGAAGCTTGCCGGACGTTGTCGCATTCAACAGGGCGATCGCGAGGTCAGCCTGTCGCCCGGGCAGGTCGGCATCTTCGACAGCGATCGGCAGTTTGCGCTTCTGCACGACCGCGGACCGCAATTGCGCGTCGCCTCGTTCTGGGTGCCGGCCGAGGCCTTGCGCGAATGCCTGCCGGCATCGTTCGGCGTCGCTGCGGCGCGCGTCTCCGATGATCCCTATGTCGGCCATCTCATCGTCGAGACCGCGCGTACGCTCAGCGACGGGGCCTTGCGCATCTCCGAGGAGGAGGGCGTGCTTCTGTTCCGGGCGTTGATCGAGCTCGTCGCGGTGAGCCTGTCGCGGCGCAGCCGGGCAGGCGCAGCGGAATCTGAAAGTCTCGCCGATGCAACTGCGCTGGCGGTGAAGCGCGCCATTCACCGGCGGCTCCGCGAGCCCGGCCTTGCGGTTGCCGATATCGCCGGTGCCGTGGGCATCAGCGAGCGCTATGTGCACAAGCTGCTGGCGCGATCGGGCTCCAGCTTCACCGACTACATCATCGACCGCCGGCTCGACGGCGCGGCGAGGGATCTCGCGGATCCCGCGATGGCGGATCGTGCGATCGGCGCCATCGCGTTCGACTGGGGTTTCTCGGATCTCTCCCACTTCACGCGGCGCTTCAAGCAGCGCTTCGGCTGCCGGCCGCGCGACTGGCGTGCGCGATGATCTAAAGCGACCTCGAAATCAGCAGCTTCATGATCTCGTTGGTGCCGCCGTAGATCTTCTGGATGCGGGAATCGATGAAGATGCGGGAGATCGGATATTCCTGCATGTAGCCGTAGCCGCCGAACAGCTGGAGGCATTCGTCGGCCGTCTCGACCTGCTTTTCCGAGCACCAATATTTCGCCATCGACGCCGTCACCGTATCGAGATCCTTTGCGATCAGGCGCTCAATGCACCAGTCGACGAAGACGCGCGCGATCATCGCCTCGGTCTTGCGCTCGGCCAGCGTAAAGGCGGTGTTCTGGAATTCCATCAGCGGCTTGCCGAAGGCTTTCCGTTCCTTGGTGTAGTCGGTGGCGAGCTTGACCGCGCGCTCCATCGAGGCGACGGCGCCGACCGCCAGCGCAAGGCGCTCCTGCGGCAGCTGCTGCATCAGCTGAACGAAGCCCTGGCCTTCCTCCTTGCCGAGCAGGTTTTCCGGCGGCACGGTGACGTTGTCGAAGAACAATTCCGACGTGTCGGAGGCGTGCAGCCCGATCTTGTCGAGGTTGCGCCCGCGCTTGTAGCCCTCGGCGCCCGCGGTCTCGACCACGATCAGCGAAATGCCCTTGGCACCGGCATCGCCGGTGCGCGCGACCACGATGACGAGATCGGCGGCCTGTCCGTTGGTAATGAACGTCTTCTGGCCGTTGATGACGTAGGAATTGCCCTGCTTCTTCGCCGTGGTCTTCACGGCCTGCAAATCCGAGCCGGTGCCGGGCTCGGTCATGGCGATGGCGCCGACCATCTCGCCGGAGGCCATCTTGGGCAGCCAGCGCTTCTTCTGCTCCTCCGAGCCGTAATTGAGGATGTAGTGGGCCACGATGGCGCTATGCACGGAGACGCCGGTCGTCAGCTCCGGCACGGTGCTTTCGAGATCGTCGAGCACGGCGGCGTCATAGGCGAAGGTCGCGCCGAGCCCGCCATATTCCTCCGGCACGCTGGCCAGAAGTGCGCCCATCTCGCCGAGCCCGCGCCAGGCGAAGCGATCGACCATCTTCTGCTCGCGCCATTTCTCGGCGTGAGGGGCCAGGTCCTTGGCGAGATACTTGCGGAACTGGTCGCGGAACGTGTCCAGCTCTTCGGTCATCCACGACGATCGGTAATGCATCAGCGCCTCGCTCTCAGACAATCAGGCCGCCACCGGCGACGACCACCTGGCCGCTGATATAGTTGGATTCCGGGCTGCAGAACAGATAGACGGCGTCGGCTGCTTCTTCCGGCGTGCCGCCGCGGCCGAGCGGGATCATGCGCGACATGGCTTCCAGCATGTGCGGCTGCACCCCGACCTTGATGTCCCGGCCGGCGACGTCGATGGTCTTCTGCTGCGCCTCGATCGGCTGGGTCAGGCGGGTGTTGATGAGGCCGAAGGCGACGCAATTGACGTTGACCTTGTAGCGGCCCCACTCCTTGCACATGGTGCGGGTCAGCCCGATCAGCGAGGCCTTGGCCGAGGAATAGCTCGCCTGACCGGCATTGCCGTAGAGGCCCGCGATCGAGGAGATGTTCACGACCTTGCGGAACACCTCGCGCCCCTCCTCGGCTTCCTTCCTGGCGAAGACGCGGATCGGCTCGGCGGCGGCGCGCAGGATGCGGAACGGGGCGACGAGGTGGACGTCGAGCATGGCCTGAAACTGCTCGTCCGTCATTTTCTGGATGGTGGAGTCCCAGGTGTAGCCGGCATTGTTGACGATGATGTCGAGCCCGCCGAACTTGTCCAGCGCGGCTCCGACGAAGCGGTCGGCGAAACCCGTCTCCGAGACGCTGCCGTTCACGGCGGCGGCGTCGCCGCCGAGCGCCCTGATCTCCGCGACCACGGCGTCGCCCGGTTCGGCATCGAGGTCATTGACGACGACGCGCGCGCCTTCACGCGCGAGCTTGAGTGCTATCGCGCGCCCGATGCCGCGGCCCGAGCCGGTGACGAGCGCGACCTTTCCCTGCAGTTTTGCCATTCTGAATGAGTCCTTTTGCTGTTACAGCGCGACGACGGCGCTGCCTTCGAGCTTGACCTCGCCGCGATCGTCGGCGGCGGTGAGCGCAAGCCTTGCGCGGCGCTCGCCATCCTCGGCGAAGAGCTCGGTCACCGTGCCTTCGCATGTCAGCTTGGCGCCAAGCTGGGTGATGGCGACGAATCGGGTCGCGAAACTGCGTAGCCGCGACGGTGGCACCGCATCCGTCAGCGCCTGCCCGAGATAGGCCATCGCCAGCATGCCGTGAGCGAACACATCCGGAAATCCGGCCGCCTTGGCGAAGTCGAGATCGACATGGATCGGATTGTGGTCGCCCGAAGCGCCGCAATAGAGCGCCAGCGTGTGACGGGTGATCGGCGGAAAGACCTTGTGGACGATCCGGTCGCCGGCCCTGATGTCTCCGGGTGCCGTCATCACGTCACCTCGTTCCGGACGACGATGGTGCGCGCGGTATCGGCAACGTGCACGCCGTCCTGGTTGGTCACCTCGCATCGAATGCCGATCAGCGTCATCGCGCCGCCCTTCTTGTCCGTCACGCTGGTCACGCGCGGCCGGAACGTCAGGGTGTCTCCGACCAGAACCGGCGCGTGATAGGCGAAGCTCTGCTCGCCATGCAGCACGCGGGCGAGATCGATGCCGAGCGCGCTGAACATCTCGAAGGGGTCGTCGACGTCCATCATCTCCAGGCAGAACAAGTAGGTCGGCGGCACCGGCATGCCGTCGAATCCGGCCGCCCGCGCCGCGTCCGCGTTGCGGTAGACCGGGTTCTCTTCACCCAGCGTATTGAGAAAATAGCGGAGGCGGCCCGGCTCCACCCGCGCGGTGACGGGCGTGAAGCTGCGCCCTACGGCGGACTGATCGACCATGTTTGTCAGTGCCGCTTGTAGAGCGTAACGACGCAGGCGCCGCCGAGGCCAAGATTGTGCTGCAGCGCGACCTTGGCACCCTCGACCTGCGTGGAGCCGGCCGTGCCACGCAGCTGCCGCGTCAGCTCGTAGCACTGCGCAAGTCCGGTGGCGCCGAGCGGATGTCCCTTCGACAGCAATCCGCCGGACGGATTGGTCACGATCCGGCCGCCATAGGTGTTGTCGCCGTCATTGATGAACTTGCCGGCTTCGCCCTCGCCGCAAAGGCCGAGCGCCTCGTAGGTGATCAGCTCGTTGTGGGCAAAGCAGTCGTGCAGCTCGACCACGTCGAGATCGTCGGGCCCGATGCCGGCGCTTTCATAAACCCGGCCTGCCGCCTCTTTTGCCATGTCGTAGCCGACCAGCTGCATCATGTCGCCGGCCTTGAAGGTCGAGGGCGTGTCGGTGGTCATGGCCTGCGCCGCGATGCGAACCTCCTTGCCGATGCCGTGCTTGTCGGCAAACCGCTCGGAGACCAGCACGGCGGCTGCGCCGCCGCAGGTCGGCGGGCACGCCATCAGGCGCGTCATGACGCCGGGCCAGATCACCTGGTCGTTCATGACGTCGTCCGCCGTGACCTCCTTGCGAAACAGTGCGAGCGGATTGTTCTTGGCATGGCGGCTCGCCTTGGCGCGCACCTTGGCGAAGGCGTCGAGCGGAGTGCCGTACTTCTTCATGTGGCTCAGCCCGGCGCCGCCGAAATAGCGCAGCGCCAGCGGAATGCCGGGAGCGTCGATCAGCTGGTCCGCTGCCGCGTCGAATTCCTCGAATGCGCTCGGACGATCGGTATAGACGCTGCCGAGCGCGCCGGGCTTCATCTGCTCGAAGCCGAGCGCCAGCACGCAATCCAGCGCTCCGCTCGCGATCATCTGCCGCGCCATGAACAGCGCGGTGGAGCCGGTCGAGCAATTGTTGTTGACGTTGACGATGGGGATGCCGGTCATCCCGACATGGTACAGCGCGCGCTGCCCGCAGGTGGAATCGCCATAGACGTAGCCCGCGTAGGCCTGCTGCACCTTGTCGTAGCCGAGGCCCGCATCGGCGAGCGCCAGCTTGACCGCTTCCGTCCCCATCTCGTGATAGGGCGCGCTGGCTCCCGGCTTGGCGAAGGGAATCATGCCGACCCCTGCGACGATGACGTCAGACATCGCTTCCTCCAAATAAATTACCCGTTGGACTTTTTCTTACCCACGGGTAACATATCGGTCGATGCCCACGAGAGTCAACCGACCGAGCATGGATTCAGCGCCGCCCGTTCCGCCCTCATTGCCGTCCTCTTCGCCCTGGCTGCCGTTCGAAAGCCGCCGCCGCGCCCGCGACGAAAAGCGCGAGGCGGTGCTGCGCGCCGCCGTGCAGCTGTTCCTGGAGCAGGGCTATCATCGCGTGACGCTGAACGAGGTCGCCGAGCGGCTGAACATCACCAAGCCCGCGCTGTACAATTATTTCCGCGGCAAGGACGAGATCCTGTTCGAATGCTGGTCGATGGGCGCCGAGCTCGTCGACAGCGTCATCACGGAGATCAACGGCGGCGGCGGTTCGGGGCTGGCCAAGCTGCGCAAGCTGGTGCACGCCTATGCCGCGCTGATGGCGACCGATTTCGGCGCGAGCCTGGTGCGTTTCGACCTGCGCGACCTGACCGAGCGGAACGCCGCGGTCGCGCGTGCCGCCAAGAAGCGGATCGACGCCACCTTCCGGCGCTACATCGCCGCAGGCACGGCCGACGGCTCGATCAGGCCTTGTGATCCCAAGCTTGCAGCCTTCGCGATCGCGGGCGCGCTCAACTGGATCGGCCATTGGTATCGCCGCGACGGCGAGCTGTCGCCGAGCGAAATCGCCGACGAGTTCACGGTTCGCCTGACGGAGGGCCTCGCAACCGAGAGCCGGCAGCAGATGACAAAGAAGACGCCGGGGGCGCCGCAACGGCGCAACTCAGGACGCACGACGGCAGGGAAGAAGCGTACAGGAGGAGGAACGCGATGAACATCACGCACGGACTGCGGCGCGCGCTGCAGATCAACCCGAAGGGACTCGCCACCGTCTATGGCCAGCGGCGTCGCAGCTGGGGCGAGCTCGGCGAACGCGTTGCAAGGCTGGCCGGCGGGCTGCGCTCGCGCGGCGTCAGTGATGGCGATCGCGTCGCCGTGCTGTCCTTCAACTCGGATCGCTACCTCGAGCTCTACCTGGCGACCGGCTGGGCGGGCGGCGTGATCGTGCCGCTCAACATCCGCTGGAGCGCCCTTGAAAACGAGGATGCGCTGCGCGACTGCCGTGCCTCCGTTCTGTTGGTCGACAAGGCCTTTGCGCAGGTCGGCGCGCAGCTCGCCGGCGCAATTCCGGGTCTGAAGCTGATCTATGCCGACGACGGCGAGGTGCCGGCCGGAATGGAGAGCTATGAGGAAATGGTCGCGGGCAGTGCGCCCGTTGCCGATGCCATGCGCAAGGGCGAGGATCTCGCCGGCATCTTCTACACCGGCGGCACCACCGGGCGTTCCAAGGGCGTGATGCTCAGCCACCAGAACCTGATGGCCAATGCGCTCAACGCTCTCGGCGAAGGACTGTTTCCGGCGAGCACGATGTACCTGCACGCGGCGCCGATGTTTCACCTCGCCAACGGCGCGGCCATGTATTCGCTGCTGCTCTCCGGCGGCTCCAACGTGATCGTTCAGGGCTTCACGCCCGAAGGTGTGATGGCCGCGATGCAGAGCGAGCGTGTCACCGACGTGCTGCTGGTGCCCACCATGATCCAGATGCTGGTCGATCACCCCGCGATCGGGAACTACGACCTGTCCTCGCTCAAGCACATCATCTATGGAGCCTCGCCCATCAGCGAGGCGGTACTCGACCGTGCTGCGCGCGCACTGCCGCATGTGCGTTTCACCCAGGCCTACGGCATGACCGAATTGTCGCCGATCGCGACGCTGCTGCATGCGAACGAGCATGTCGGGGAGGGGCGCAGGAAGGGACGTCACCGCGGCGCGGGCCGCGCCACGCTCGGCTGCGAGGTGCGGATCGTCGACGAGAACGATCAACCCCTGCCCACGGGCGCTGTCGGCGAGATCGTGGTGCGCGGCGACACCGTGATGATGGGCTATTGGGAGCGGCCGGAGGAGACCGCGCGGGCCGTCGTCGACGGCTGGATGCACACAGGCGACGGTGGCTACATGGACGAGGACGGCTTCATCTATGTCGTCGACCGCGTGAAGGACATGATCATCTCGGGCGGCGAAAATGTGTACTCGGTCGAGGTCGAGAACGCGCTGGCGCAGCATCCCTCGGTGCTGCAATGCGCGGTGATCGGCGTTCCCAATGAGCAATGGGGAGAACAGGTCCACGCCGTCGTGGTCAAACGCAGCGGTGTCGAGGTTTCGCCCGGCGAGCTGATCGAGTTCACGAAGACGTTGATTGCCGGTTATAAATGTCCCCGCAGCATCGAGATCACAGAAACGCCGCTGCCGCTGTCCGGCGCCGGCAAGGTGCTCAAGCGCGAGCTGCGCAAGCCGTTCTGGGAGGGGCGGGAACGGCGGGTCAGCTAGGGCCTTCGCGGACACGTGCGAGGTTTCCTGTTTTCAGATCGCGGTCGCGCAGGTACCATCGAGAGCATTCATCGGGAACATTCGGTCTTGGTCGAGACGCGCGAGCTCAAGCTCGACATCGAACGCATTGGTACGGTCTCGGCGATCCTGACGCGGCCGGACCATGCGCGCGCCTGCTACGTGCTGGCGCACGGCGCCGGCGCCGATATGCGGCATTCCTTCATGGAGAAGGTCGCGGAGGGGCTCGCGAGCCGCGGCATCGCGACCTTGCGCTTCAATTTTCCCTACATGGAGAAGAAACAAGGGCGTCCCGACCAGCCGGCTGTTGCGCATGCCGCCATCCGCACGGCAGTCGAGGAGGCGGCGCGGCTGTGTCCTGGCCTGAAACTTGTTGCCGGCGGCAAATCGTTCGGCGGGCGCATGACCTCGCAAGCGCAGTCGAAGGCACCGCTCCCTGGTGTCAAGGGCCTCGCCTTCCTCGGCTTTCCCCTCCATGCCGCCAAGAAGCCGTCGTCCGAGCGCGCCGAGCACCTCGCCGGCATCGCGATCCCGATGCTGTTCCTGCAAGGCACGCGCGACGAGCTTGCCGATCTCGGCCATCTCAAGCCGGTGACCGAAATGCTGGGCGCGAAGGCGACGCTGCATGAGGTCGAAGGCGGCGACCACTCCTTCGCGGTGCTGAAGAAGTCCGGCCGCAGCAATGACGAGGCGCTCAAGGAGGTGCTTGATACTCTCGCGGCCTGGATCGACCAGCGCGCCTGACCTCAGGCTGAATAGAGCCCCTTGTCGCGCGCTTTCTGGATCGCCAGTGCGCCGATCAGGTCGAGCGTCGGCGTCGACAGGCCGGCGGTCCGCGCGAAGGCCTGCGGCGCCTTGACCAGCACGTCGATCTCCATGGCGCGGCCGAGTTCGTAGTCCTGCAGCAGCGACGGCTTGTGATTTGGGGCGGGGCCGCTGCGCGTGACGCGCTTGACCTCTGGGATGAAATGCTGGGCAATCTCGTTGGCCTCGTTCAGCATGCGCGGAATCACGTCCGCGAAGGCCGGGTCGTCGCGCACGCCGCGCGCGGTCTGGCCGGTGAGCAGGCACAGCACCGAGAGCGACATGTTGGTCAGCAGCTTTGACCAGATCGCCTCGCGGATCTCGGCCACCGGCGGCGATTCCAGCCGGGCATCGTTGAGGACGTTGCGGAGCTTCGTGATGCGCTCGCAATTGCGGTCGTCGCATTCGCCGATCAGAAGCCGGTTGCGGTCCGGGGTCAGGTTCTGCACCACGCCCGGCGCGATCACCTCGTTGGAGGAGAACACGACGCCTCCGATGATCCGCTCCTTCGGGATGCAGGCGCGCAAGCGTCCGCCGGGGTCGAGAAATGAAATGTCGGGCGGGGCGGGATGCCGCGGCGGCAGGCCGATACCGTACCACCAGGGAATGCCGTTCTGGGCGAACACGATGGCGGTGTCGTCCTGGAGCAGCGGCTTGATGCTGGAGACCAGTCCCTGCAGCGCCGTCGCCTTCAGCGTCGAGATCACCACGTCCTGCGGGCCGAGCTGGGCCGGATCGCCTGTTGCGTTCACCTTGGCGCCGACCTCGGAATCGCCGACGCGCAGCTTGAGGCCGCCCGCGCGCGCGGCCTCGAGATGCGCGCCGCGCATCACGCACGAGACCTCGTGGCCGGCGCGCGCCAGCCGTACCGCAATGTGGCTGCCGACGGCGCCCGCACCGAAAATGCAGATACGCATGATGATGTCCGGTCCCTGTCTCTTTGCCGCCCGGAAGCCAGCATGACACAAGCCGCCATGCGGTGGACGCGGCCGCCCCACGCCGGAAAGATATGGATCAGGACACGCCGCGTCGGCCATAGTGCGCAGCAAAGAAACCGACCGGAGGACCACCGATGACCGCCAACCCCGTCCTGTGGACATCAGATGAGCGTGGGGTTGCGACCGTCACGTTGAACCGCCCGGAGGTCAACAACGCCTATGATGGCGCGCTGATCGCGGGCGTGCTCGCGGCCATGGACGATCTGTCCAAGAAGCCGAACCTGCGCGTCGTCGTGCTCAGGGGCAACGGCAAGCATTTCCAGGCCGGCGCTGACCTCAAGTGGATCAATAGCGTGCGGCCGCAATCGGCTGAGGCCAACGAAGCGGCCTCGCGGGCGACGTTCGAGGCTGTGCAGCGGCTCAACACGCTGCCGATCCCCACCGTCGCGCTGGTGCAGGGCGGCTGTTTTGGCGGCGGCACCGGCGTGATCGCGGCCTGCGACGTCGTGATTGCCGCGGATAACGCGTTGTTCTCGATTACCGAGGTGCGCTGGGGGCTGACGGCGGCGATCATCATCCCGCAGCTCTGCGACGCCATTGGTGTACGCCAGGTCCGCCGCTACGCGCTCACCGGGGAACGTTTCGGCGCCGAGGACGCCCGCCGCATCGGCCTCGTCCACGAGGTGGTGCCGCTCGCCGATCTCGAAGGCGCAGGCAGCAAGGTGGTCGAGCAATTGCTCGCCAACGGACCGGATGCGATGGCCGAGACCAAGCGTCTCGCGCTCGAGAGCTCGTTCGGCGGCATGGCGGTGGGCGATGCCGCCTACACCCGGCTCGTGCAGTTGCATTCGCTCAAGCGACAGAGTGCGGAGGCAGCGGAAGGGCTGGCGTCGTTCGCCGAGAAGCGGGCGGCGAATTGGGGCGGCGGTAAGGGCTGAACGTCAGCAGCCGCGGCAGATGTTGTTGATGCTGCGATAGACTGCGTCGTCGTTCTGCCGCATCTCGCGGAGCGTTTCGAGCGCGGTACTTTCGCGAGGCGGCTCGGGCCTGCGCTTGGCCGCAAGCTCATCCTCCTGCCGCTTGTAGCAGGCTTCGCGGTCAGGCTTTTCCCGGATGAAGCGGCAGTTCTGCTCCAATGCCGCTGCATGGCCCGATGGGAGCACGAAGGCGACCAGGGCAACGAGCGCGGATTTCTTGGCCATACGATACATGGCTGCCTTGTCTCAGGTCCAGCGAGCGGGAGCAACCGTGATCTTGCGATGGTGGGGCGAGCCGGGCTAATCCTCCATCCCTCCAGACAAATGCCGGGAGCGGACGCGCCATGCGGCCCAGGATGATCGAAGAACCGGCACGGAAAGTGCCGCTCTATGGCGAATACGAAGTGGTCGTGCTTGGCGGCGGTCCGGCCGGCATCGTGGCGGCGGCCTCGGCCTCGCGGGCCGGGCGGAAGACGCTGCTGATCGAGCGTTACGGGTTTCTCGGCGGCATGGGCACCGCAGCCGGCGTCACCAACTTCTGCGGCCTGCATGGCAATGTCCATGGCGAGCACCGGCGGCTGGTGCAGGGCATGGCGTCGGAGCTGCTGGCGCGGATCGATCGCTTGAACGGCCTGAACACGCCGCATCTGATCCTCGGCAAGGTCTATGCGCAGGCCTACGACACCGCGGCCTACAAGATCGCGGCCGATCAACTGCTCGCCGGTCACCAGGTGAACATCCTTTTCCATGCGCTCGGCGCCGGCGTCGTGATGGGGGATGACCGCCGCATCGACGCGTTGCTGGTCGAGACCAAGGCTGGCCGACAGGCGGTGCGGTCCGAGATCTTCATCGATTGCTCCGGCGACGGCGATCTTGCCGTGTGGGCCGGCGCGCCGTTCGAGCTCGGCGATGAGCACGGTCATCCGCTCTACCCTTCGATGATGCTGCGCCTCAACGGCATCGATCCGGAGAAGGCGGGCGATGCGTGGCGCACCATTCCGCAATTGATGGACAAGGCCCTTGCGGCCGGCACCCACACATTCCCGCGCAAGAGCGCGATCGTGCGGCCGCAAAAGTCCGGCATCGAGTGGCGGGTGAACTTCACGCAGGTCGCGCGCGAGGACGGCCACGCCATCAACGGCGTCGAGCCCGACGATCTCACCCGCGGCGAGATCGAGGGCCGCAAGCAGGCGCTGGCCGCGTTCGAGTTCCTGCGTACCGTGCCGGGCTTCGAAAGATCCTATATCGTCGACTTGCCGCCGCAGCTCGGCATCCGCGAGACCCGCCGCATCAAGGGCGGCTACCAGCTCAGCGGCGAGGACGTGCTCGGCTGCGCCTCGTTCGAGGATTCCATCGGCGTCAATGGCTGGCCGATCGAGGCGCATGTTCCCGGCGACGTCGTCTTTACATTCCCGCCGATCCCGGACTCGCGCGGCTACAACGAGCTGCCTTACCGGATGCTGGTGCCCGAAGGCGTCGACAATCTCCTGGTTGCGGGCCGCTGCGCGTCCATGACACATGAGGGCCAATCGGCCGCGCGGGTCTCCGGTGCCTGCTTCGCGATGGGCGAGGCCGCAGGTTCCGCCGCCGCGCTCGCGCTCGCTGGAAATCGGATTCCGCGCGACATCCCCATTGAAAAATTGCAGGAAACCTTGAAACAACAGGGCGCCTTCGTCGGGCGGGACCAGGCGCTGCCTGAAGGCCTGTAGCGGACTGCAAGACAACCACGAGAGGAAACGGGATGATCGGGATGGTGCGGCTCGTGCTCGCGGGCCTGGTGGCGATCATGGTGATGGGTACGGCGCGGGCCGAGGACGGCCTGAAGGCCAAGATCGGCGTGCTCCGCCTGTCCTCCTCCGCGCCCGTCTTCATCGCGCAGGATAAGGGCTATTTCCGCGACGCTGGCCTCGAGGTCGAGCTGAAATTCTTCGATGCGGCGCAGCCGATCGCGGTCGCCACCACCTCGGGCGACGTCGATTTCGGCATCACCGCCTTCACCGCCGGTCTCTACAATCTTGCCGGCAAGGGCACGCTGAAGGTGATCGGCGGTATGAGCCGCGAGAAGGCCGGCTATCCCCTGATCGGCTATTTCGCCAGCAACAACGCCTATGCGGCCGGCCTGAAAACGCCGAAGGACCTCGCCGGCAAGCGCGTGGCGATGACGCAGGTTGGCTCGAGCTTTCACTATTCGCTCGGCCTGCTCGCCGATAAATACGGCTTCAAGCTCGCCGATGTGAGGATCGTGCCGCTACAATCGCTTTCGAATGCGGCGGCAGCGCTCAAGGGCGA
Organism: Bradyrhizobium sp. Leaf396; assembly: GCF_001424605.1. Classification (NCBI taxonomy): domain Bacteria; kingdom Pseudomonadati; phylum Pseudomonadota; class Alphaproteobacteria; order Hyphomicrobiales; family Nitrobacteraceae; genus Bradyrhizobium; species Bradyrhizobium sp. Leaf396. The sequence goes on along the minus strand of NZ_LMQJ01000006.1, from coordinate 178,029 downwards.
GACCGTCGATGCGGCGCTGCTGCCGATCTCCACGGCGCGCAAGCTGATGGACGATGGCGGTGCGAAATTCCTGGGTTGGGTCGGCGACGAAACGCCGTGGCAATTGGGTGCGGTGTTCGCCTCGCCGAAGACACTGACCAACAAGATGCTGGTGACAAAACTGCTCGGTGCGCTCGCCAAGGCCGATCGCGAATATCACGACGTCATCCTTGCCGCGATGAAGGACGGCGTCGCCCCGATTAACGAGCAGACAAAACCGCTGCTGGAGATCATCGCCAAATACACCAACTTGCCGGTCGAGCAGGTGGTCGGCAACTGCGCCTATATCGATCCCGACGGCAAGCTCGACGTGAAGAACGTCGACAACCAGATCAAATGGCTGCAGGAGCAGGGTTTTGTCGACAAGGGCTTTGATGTGAACACGATCATCGCCAAGGACTACGTGAAGGCGGACTGATGTTTCCGTCATTCCGGGGCGATGCAAAGCGAGAACTATGGTGCGCCCTTGCGCACCTGAGAATCTCGAGGTTCCCTGGTGCGCAATTGCGCACCGAGGTCTGATCCTTCGGATCATCCCGGAACGACGCAGGGATAGACAACGCGCATGGACCTGATCGCCAGCCACATTTCCCACCGCTTCGGCGATCTCGCCGTACTCGATGACGTCTCATTCACGGTCGGCGCCGGCGAGGTGGTGGCCGTCGTCGGTCCTTCCGGTTGCGGCAAGAGCACGCTGCTGTCGATCCTGGGCGGCCTCTTGCAACCGACCTCCGGCGCGCCCGAGTTGCGCGGGACGCCGCCGGCGGACAGTCTCAATCCGCTGACTTTCGTATTCCAGGATTTTGCGCTGCTGCCCTGGGCCACGGTCGAGGAGAACGTCGAATTCCCGCTGCTGCACACCCAGCTCACGGCCACGCAGCGGCGCGCGTTAGTCGAGGACGCCCTGCGACGAACCAGCCTGACCGATTTTCGCCAGACCTATCCAAAGCAGCTCTCCGGCGGCATGCGCCAGCGCGTCGGCATTTCGCGCGCGCTGGCGGTGAGGCCCGCCATTCTCCTGATGGACGAGCCGCTCTCGGCACTGGATTCGCAGACTCGCGAACTCTTGATGGAGGATTTCGTCCGCCTGCTCTCCGATGGCGGCATGGGTGCGGTCTATGTCACCCACAATCTCGAAGAGGCGGCGCGGCTCGCGGACCGCATCGTCGTGCTGTCGCGGCGGCCCGGACGCATCCGCGAGGTTGTGACGGTGCCGATGACGCGCACTGAGCGCGGTGAGACCGCGGCGCGTGAAAGGCTGCTGGCGCTGCAGACGCAGATCTGGTCGCTGATCCGCAACGAGGCGATCGATGCCGAGCGCGAGGTCCAGCATGCTTGATCGCGCGCCTGCCGAGGAGACCTTGAAGGATCAGGCGACGCGCCGCGTCCGTTTCCGCGGCGCCGGCTTCGTGCCTGCGTCGAGTCGGTTCGGCGGCTGGTTCGCGCTCGCGCTTGTCATCGCGATCTGGCAGGCCGCCAGCAGCGCCGGCCTCGTCAATCCACTGTTCCTGCCGGCGCCTACCGCGATCGCGCGCGCGATCTACCAGCTCGCGATCTCCGGTGCGCTCTGGCAGCACGTTTCGGCCTCGCTGCTGCGCATTGGCATCGGCTGGCTGTTGGGAACGGCGGCTGGCGTCGCCGTCGGCTTTGCCATCGGCCTGTCGCGGCTCGCGCGCAGCGTCGGCATCACCTTCATCTCGGCGTTGTTCCCGATCCCGAAGATCGCGCTGCTGCCGCTTTTGATCCTTTGGCTGGGCATCGGCGAGGAGCCGAAGATCGCGACCATCGCGCTCGGGGTGTTCTTCTCGACCGCGATCTCGGTCTATAGCGGCGTTGATGCGGTGCCGCGCAACCTGATCCGCATGGCGCAGAGCTTCAACGTGCCGTTCGCGACCATCGTGCGCAAGGTGATCTGGCCGGGAGCGCTGCCCGCGATCCTTGCCGGCTTCCGCATCACTGCATCGGTCGCGCTGCTCCTCGTCGTCAGCGCCGAGATGATCGGCGCGCAATATGGGATCGGGGCCTTCGTCTTGCAGGCCGGCAATTTGATGCAGACGGATCAGCTGCTCGCGGGCGTGGTGATCCTGTCGGTGTTCGGGCTCGCGGTCGGCAAGGTGATCGGCTGGCTGGAGACGCGGCTGCTGCACTGGCGCTGAAGCCTACTCCGTCATTGCGAGCGCGGCGAAGCAATCCAGACTCTTTCCACCGCGGCAGCCCGGATTGCTTCGTCGCAAGGGCTGCCCGCAATGACGATCTGGCTAGCACCAGAATCTCACGCGTTGCCGCGGTCCTCGCGGAACAGATCCAGCTTCTGCTGCACCGGGCGGTCCGAGAAGCTGAACAGCACCGCGTCCTCGTCCGCCTCGTGCGTGACCCAGTGCCAGCTCGGCACCACGAACAGGTCGCGCGGGCCCCATTCGAAAACGGCATCGCCGATGCGGCTGCGCCCCTTGCCTTCGATCGGGCAGAACACGGTGGCATCGGTCGACCGATAGCGCGCGGTCTTGAAGCCCTTCGGCAGCAGCTGGATGAAGGTGCCGATGGTCGGCATGGCGAAATCGCCGGTCTCGGGATTGCTGAACTTCAGCTTCAGGCCGTGGCATGCGTCCCACTCCTGGCTCGTGCGCGCCTTCTCCAGCGCCTCGCGGGTGTAGGCGTAGGGATAGCTGAAGATCGGCGAGGTCTTCGAGCTGCGCTTCACATCGACCGGCAACAGGTTGTGGCCGTAGCGCGCAAAGCTGTCGCCGGCGGGCTTCGTGATCTTCTGCTGATCCTCCTTCGAACCTTCCGCGAAGGAGCAGTCGAAGAACTGCACCAGGGGGATGTCGAGACCGTCGAGCCAGAACATCGGCTGATCGGTTTCATTGGAATGATCGTGCCAGGTCATCGAGGGCGTGATGATGAAGTCGCCGGGCTCCATCGCGGTGCGCTCGCCGTCCACCGCGGTGTGGGCGCCCTTGCCTTCGAGCACGAAGCGCAGCGCCGACTGGCTGTGGCGGTGCGCAGGCGCGACGTCGCCGGGCACCACCATCTGCACGCCGGCGTAGAGCGACGTCGTGATCTTGGATTGCCCGCGCAGGCCGGGATTCTCCAGCACCAGCACGCGCCGCTCGGCCTCCTTGGCCGTGATCAGCTTGCCGGCTTCCGTCATGTAATCGCGGATGACGTCGAATTTCCAGAGGTGAGGCCGGCAGGCGCTCTTCGGCTCCGGCGTGATGAGATCGCTCATCACCGTCCACAGCGCGGTGAGGTTTTCGCCGTCGATCTTTCTGTAGAATGCCTCGCGTTCCGGCGTCTTGGCCACGGCTTCCATGGTCGCTGCTCCCGATCGTTTGTTGATTGACAGTATACTGACGATCTAGGTAGCGTCAACGTAACGAAGGGCATACAAGCCACCGTCATTCCGGGCGTGCGCTAGCATCGGACTATGGTGCGCACTTGCGCGCCTGAGAATCTAGAGGTTCCGGGTTCTCGCTGCGCGAGGCCCGGAGGACAGAAAATTGGGAGGTCTACATGAAGCTGCACGGCTATTTCCGCTCCAGCGCCGCTTACCGGGTGAGGATCGCGCTGAACCTCAAGGGCCTCGGCGCCGAGCACCTGCCGCACCATCTGCGCAAGGGCGAGCAATGCGCGCCCGCCTATCTTGCCATCAATCCGCAAGGCCTCGTGCCGGCGCTCGAAAACGACGGCGGCGCCGTGCTGACCCAATCGGTCGCGATAATCGAATGGCTCGACGAGACCCACCCCAATCCGCCGCTGCTGCCCAAGGATCCGCTGCGCCGCGCCAAGGTGAGGGCGTTCGCGCTCGCAATCGCCTGCGACACCCATCCGGTACAGAACCTGAAGGTGCTGGCGCGGCTGCGCGAGCTGGGCCTGCCCGAGGAGAAGGTCCAGGATTGGGCAGCCTGGGCCAATCGCGAGGGCCTGTCGGCATGCGAGACCCTGATCAGGGACGAGCCGGGCCCGTTTTGCTTCGGCGATGAGCCGAGCCTGGCCGATCTCTGCCTCGTGCCGCAGCTCACCAATGCGCGCCGCTTCGGCGTCGATGTCTCCGCCTATCCGCGCCTGCTCAAGGCCGAGGCCGCGGCGAAGGCGCTGCCAGCGTTTGCGGATGCCGCGCCGGAGAAGCAGCCCGATGCCGAGTAAGCCGCTTCCTCCGATCACGATGGACGCGGTCTATGCCGCGCCGGGTTATCTGTTCCGGCGCATGCAGCAGATTGCGGTCTCGATCTTCATGGAGGAGTGCAAGGCATTCGATCTCACGCCGGTGCAATATGCCGCGTTGATCGCCATTCACACCCATCCCGGCATCGACGCCACGCGCCTCTCGGCGGTAGTCGCCTTCGATCGCTCCACGCTCGGCAGCGTGATCGAACGGCTCCAAGCCAAGGATTACATCGAGCGCAAGCCGGCGCCGGAAGACAAGCGCATCAAGCTGCTCCACCTGACCAGATCCGGCGCCGCGATCCTGCGCGAGATCATCCCCGCCGTCGAGCGCGCCCAGGCGCGCATGCTGGAGCCGCTGAAGCCCGCCGACCGCAAGGTGTTGATGGACCTTCTTGGGCAGCTCGTCGATCTCAACAACGAGGCGTCGCGCGTGCCGCTGCGGGCGGAGGATGCGATGGAGCATCTGGGGAAGGCGGGCTAGTGGAGTTTGAGGCGATACAGTTGCGTCATCTCCGCCGTCGTCCGGGGCGCCGTAGCGCGAGCCCGGGACGACACCAGCAGTGCTTCGGCAGTGGTTGCTACAACCTGAGCAGCGCCTGCCGATCGATCTTCCCCGTGCCGGTCTTCGGCAGCTCGTCGATGAAGATGACCTCGCGCGGATATTTGTAGGGCAGCAGCTTGCCCTTCACATAGTCCTGCAGCCTGCGTGTCGTTTCGCCGTGGTCAACGGCGCGGTTGTTCATCACCACCACCGCCTTCAGCGTCATGCGGCGGTCCGGCAGTTCGGCGGCGAACACAGCGCATTCGCGGATGTCGGGGTGGTCGGCGAGGCACAGCTCGACCTCGAGCGGGTAGACCCATTGGCCGGAGATCTTGATGAGGTCGTCGGCGCGGCCGCGGAAAAAATGGAAGCCGTCGGCATCGCGGATGAAGCGGTCGCCGGTATAGATCCAGCCACCGTCGCGGATGGTCTCGGCGGACTTGTCCGGCCGGTTCCAGTACAGCGGCGTATTGGAATCGCCGCGGACCCACAGGATGCCTTCCTCATTGTCGCCGACGTCGCGTCCGTCCGTGTCGCGCAATGCGACCTCGTAGCCGGGCACGCGCAGGCCGGCGGCGCCGAGCTTCTTCTGCTCCGGACGGTTGGACAGATAGATGTGCAGCACCTCGGTCGAGCCGAGACCCTCGACGATTTCGAGGCCGGTCAGGGTCTTCCAGCCGTTGAACACCTCGGCCGACAGCACTTCGGCCGCCGAAAGGGACATGCGCAATGACGAGAAATCCGTCTTGTCCGCGCCTTCGGCCTTGGTCAGCGATGTGTAGAGCGTCGGCAGGCCGAAGAACACGGTCGGCTTGTACCGCTCGATCGCGGCGAAGATCGCGGCAGGCTTCGGCTGACCCGGCAGCAGCAGCGTCGCCGCTCCGGCCGAGAACGGGAAGGTGACGGAATTGCCGAAGCCGTAGGCGAAGAAGATCTTCGGCACCGAGAAGCAGATGTCGTCGGGCGTCAGCTTCAGGATGTTCTGCGCGAAGGCGAGATCGCTATAGGCCATGTCGTGCTGGAGATGCACGATGCCCTTGGGCTTTCCGGTCGAGCCCGACGAGTACATCCAGAACGCCATGTCGTTGCGATGGGTGTCCGCTTCCCTCAGCTGGGTGGAGAATTGCGCAAGCCAGTCTGCCGCCGCGAGCACCCTCGGTGCGGCGTGGTCGCCGGGCGCGCCGTTGACAGCGATCAGCGTATGCAGCCGGGTGTCCTTGCAGGCCTCCGCATTGAAGCGCGCGCAGAACTCCGCGTCCGCGACCGCGACACTCGCCCCGGAATCGGCGAGATAGAATTGCAGCAGGTCCGGCGGCGTCAGCGTGTTGATCAGGAGCGGCACGAAGCCGGCCCGCACCGCACCGAAGAACGCGGCCGGATAGGCCGGCGTGTCGTCGAGGAACAGGAGCACGCGGTCGCCGCGCTTCAGGCCGAGCGAGGCAAGGCCATTGCCCCAGCGGCACGCTTCCGCGCAGAGTTCGGCATAGGTTCGCGTACCCGCCGGGCCCATGAGCGCGCATCTCTCACCACGGCCCTTGCCGAGATTGTCGAACAGCACGCGGCTGGCATTGTAGGTGTCGGGGACGACAAAGCCGATCTCGCGTGCCCCCGCGCTGTCGGCTGGCACCTGGTCGCGAATCTCGTTGCTCATGCCGCATCCCCGGCATTCCTGGCGGCCTCGTAGCGCGCCATGAAGGCCGGCGACATGTGGCGCAGGCGTGCGTCGTCGATGCGGCCGGAGCGGGTGATGTAGCTGTAGGCGAAATCCAGCAGGGGAAGCTTCATGTGCTCGGCGAAGTGTTCGTACCAGAACGCACTCGTGCGCGCGGCGTTGACGAGCTTCTGCACGATGGGCTTGCGCGCGGCCTGATAGCGATGCAGCGCCGTCGCAAGATGCGCGTCGGATTCCAGCGCCTTGACCAGCGCGATCGCGTCCTCGATCGCGAGCCGCGTGCCCGAGCCGATCGAGAAATGCGCCGAATGCAGGGCGTCGCCGAGCAGCACCATGTTCTTGAACGACCAGTGCTCGTTCCAGACCCAGGGAAAGTTGCGCCAGATCGATTTGTTGGAGACAAGGCAATGGCCGCCGAGCGTGTCGGCGAACACCTCCTCGCAGACTCCCTTGGATTGCTCGACGTCCTTGTAGGCGAAACCGTAGGCCTGCCATGTGGCGTGATCGCATTCGACCAGGAAGGTGCTCATGCTGGGCGAATAACGGTAGTGATGGGCGTTGAAGGCGCCGCGCTCGGTCTTCACGAAGGTCTGCGACAGCGTGTCGAAGCGTTTCGACGTACCGTACCAGACGAACTTGTTGGAGGAGTAGGACAGGGAGGTGCCGAAATCGCCTTCGAAGGCGCGGCGCACCAGCGAGTTCAGCCCGTCGGCGGCGACGATCAGGTCATGGCCGTTGAGCTGGTCGATGGTGTGGATCTGCGTGTCGAAGCGAGGCGTCACTCCGACGCCGAGCGCACGCTGCTGCAGGAATCTGAGGAACTCGAGCCGCCCGATCGAGGAGAAGCCGACGCCATCGATGGCGACGCTGTCGCCGTGCAGGTGCAGCGTGATGTTCTCCCAGCTCTCCATGTGCGGCGCGATCGCATCGACCGTTTCGGGGTCGTCGGCGCGCAGGAACTCCAGGGCCTGATCGGAGAACACGACGCCAAAGCCCCAGGTCGCGTCGGCCGGGTTCTGTTCGAACAGATCGACCTGATCCTCGGGGTGACGCTTCTTCCAGAGATAGGCGAAGTAGAGCCCGCCGGGCCCCCCGCCAATCACGGCGATCCGCAACGTCTGCCTCCCTTTAATTGACAGTATACTTACTATCTAGGGGTAGACTAATGTGCTCCAGCCGCTGGCGCCAGCGGAATTATCGGCAAGCCTGCGTGCGGCACCTCGGCCTCGGATGCGTATAGGCGTGCGTCCAAAATCGTCTGGTCAGAACCATAGCCAAACCACTCCGGAATGGCCACCGCAGTGTCAGGCGGACGCTGTAGCCCAAACCCCATTCACCGGCTCGCCGGTGGCGGCGGACGACCGGACCAGGTTTGGGGATCGCGACCTGCCTCGCCTATCGCGCGGCGAATCGCCCCAGCACGTCCCTGCAGGCCGGTGACAGCGATGCGGCATTGCTGGCGAGGCACTGGATGATGCGGCCGCCGCCAGCCTCGACGCCGGCGCAGATCGCGCGGATGTCGGCTCCGCAGGCCGATTGGGCGACGAACAGCTGCTCGCGTGGCCGCAGCGGGCGGAGCACGAGCACGGTCGGCGCCGCAGCGGGCGCCGTCGCGGGAGCTGCGCCTGCGGGCGCAGCCGTCGCCGCTGTGCCGGATGCCGCGCCCAACGCGGCTTGGCAGGAGGGAGAGACCTTGGCCTTGTTTTTCTCCAGGCATTCGAGCGCGGCCGTTCCGCCCGGGGGCACGCTGGCGCAGACCTTGGGATAATCGCCACGGCAAGCGCTCTTGATGGCCGAGACCTGGGCAGTGCTCGGCTGCTTGGCGGGAGCAGTCTTAGGCGCCGCGGCAGTGGCCGGCTTGGCAGGTTCTGCGGGAGGCACACCAGGCGCGGCCTGGGCCTTCGGTGCTGCGGGTGCCGCCGGCGCGGCCTCGGTCTTGGGTGCAGCCGGAGCGGCTTCAGCCTTCGGCGCCGCCGGAGGCTCGAGCGCGCGCACGGCAGTCTGGCATCCCGGTGACAGGCTGGACATGTTCTTCTGCAGGCATTGAAACGCTTCCGCGCCGCCAGGCGTCACGCTCGAACAACGTGCCATGAAGTCCGAACGACATGAAGAGCGGATCGCGCTCTTCTGGGCCTCGGTCGGTGTCTGCGCGATCGCCACTGTTGCCGTTGCGAGGAGCGCTGCCGCCAGCAAGGTCACGCGCGCGGATGTGTGCTTCAACGTATTGAACATCTGACTGCTTTCCCGCCCCTGTCGGCAAACGCCGTCGGCTTCCTGAGATGTGATGCGATTGCAATCGTCGCGAGTGGTGCCCGCGACCGATATCATTGGCCGCTTCAGCCCCACCTGCAAGGTCAATTATTCCGGTGCAACCTGCCTCGTCAAAGCCTGATCATGCGCTTGCCGCGGTTTTCGCCCGCGAGCAATCCGATCAGCGCCTTCGGCGTGTTCTCGAGGCCATCAATGATGTCTTCCTGCACCTTCAGTCTGCCGGACTTGACCCATGCCTGCAGGTCGGCGAGTGCGCGCTGGCTCTCCTTCATGTAGTCCATCACGATGAAGCCCTGCATGGTCAGCCGCTTCACCACGATCAATCCAGGCACGCCGCGCGGGCCGTGTGCTGCGGGCGCGCCGTCATATTGCGAGATCGCGCCGCAGCAGGCGATGCGCCCGTAATTGTTCATCTGCGGCAGGCAGGCTTCGAGAATGTCCCCGCCGACATTGTCGAAATAGACGTCGATGCCTTTCGGAGCGGCTGCGCGCAGCGCCTTGAACAATGCGCCGTCCTTGTAATCGACGGCGGCATCGAAGCCGAGCTCGGAGGTCAGCCAGTTGCACTTCTCGGCTCCGCCGGCGATGCCGACGACGCGGCATCCCTTGATCTTGGCGATCTGCCCGACGATCGAGCCGACCGAGCCCGCGGCCGCCGAGACCACGACCGTCTCGCCCTCCCTGGGCTTGCCGATCTCCAGCAGGCCGAAATAGGCGGTGAGGCCGGCGATGCCGAACACGCTGAGCAGGTGCGTCATCGGCTCGAGCTTCGGCATCTTGGTGAGATGCTTCGCCGGCACCGCGGCATATTCCTGCCACCCGGTGTCGCCGAATACGATGTCGCCGGGCGCAAGCTCGGGCGCCTTCGAGCTGACGACCTCGGCGATGGCGCCGCCGGCCATCACGCTGTTGGCTTCGACAGCCGAGCGATAGGTCGCACCGTGCATCCAGGCGCGGTTCGCAGCATCGAGCGAGATGTATCGGACGCGCAGCAAGGCCTCGCCGTCCTTCGGCTCCGGCACGGCGCCCTCCACCATCTTGAAATGCTCGGGGCCCAGCTTGCCGCTGGGCTTCTCCACCAGCAGAATCTGGCGATTGACGTTGCTGCTCATGGACATTCCCTCGTCGATGGTCTGATTATCGATGCCGGCGTTCAAACAAACGTGCGAAGCCGCATTCGCCGTGCGCTGTGCGAGGCTAGATCGCAGCGTTCCATTGCACAACGGGAACATCCTGCCAACGGCTGGACGCCGACATCCTGCTCTCCGGCGTGGCGCGCGCGACAACGCGCCGCTCAAGCACATCTCTCCGAGCGTGATCTCGATGTGGCGTGTGCCGGCCGAGCTGCTCGCTGCCGTCTGACCGGACTCAGGGCCGTCCCGTCACGTTGAAATCCGGTCTTGCGTGACCGCGCATCTCCGTGGCCGGCGAAGTGCCCAGCAATCGCGCCGGCACGTGTCTGCCGGTGAAAGTCTGCGCATCCATGCTCTGCTGCATGTAGAGCTGCCCCGCGACCAGTGTCACGGCCGCACAGGCGAGCACGAACATCGCCAGAGCCAATTGGTGCGCTTCATTCATGTCCGCAGCTCGAAAGACTGGAAACTGCTGATTTAGCTGCCAAAAGGACGGTGCAACGTTGATGTTGCGCAACTTCAGAGGTTGAATTCTCTCCGGCAGACTACTTAGGGGACTCGCCCTAAGATAAGCCGCGCAATCGCGCGACCCGGCGGTTCCGTTTAACAACGCCTTAGCGGAACAGAGTCCGGAGAGCCCAATGAATCATTCGATTTATAGCGCCGACCGCGCCACTCATTCGAGGATCGTCATCGTCGCGCTGCTGGTTGCCGCGGCCGTCGCCGGCCTTGCCGTTTCCCGCCACGCCGATGTGAGAACCGTATCGGTCGAGAGGGCCGCCGTATTCAAGCCTAGCAAGGCGGTGGTTCTGAGCGGTTCGGCCATCGTCGCCGTCCGCTGACCCGGAGATCCCCGATGCGAATGAGCAGAACTGAGGCCGGGATTGCCAACAAGCCGTTTGACGCGGCGTTCTGGTCCGTTGCAGCCGTCCTTAGCGGGGCGGTTGTCTATCTCGCCCGTCTGATCTAGCGGGCCGCGAGCCCGTCAGAGGCCGATGCCGTCTTGCGAGCGGCGTGCCGCCGCGCATTTCGTTATTGTTTGCGCTGGCGCAACCGACACGACCAGATGCGCGATAGCGTCTTGGAGCCTGGCGGCTCTCTCTGAAACCCCGATGCAGTTGCTATGGCAACGAGGCTCGGTAATTCCGGGCCTCGTTCTATTTTGCCGATTGGCTGTCGAAGGATATCGGCGGTCAGCGCTGGCGGCTCAGTGCTCCGCCTCGAAGATCCGGTCCAGCGCCGCCTCATACGCCGCATGCACCATTTCCGGATGCAGCTTGCCCAGCGCTTCCATCATCACGCCGGAATTGATCTCGAGCACTTTCCATTCGCCGCCGACGCGGACCACGTCGATGGACGCGAACGCGATCCCGATGGCGCTTGCGGCGGCGCTTGCGAGTCTGACGCAAGCCGCGCGAACCTCGCCATCGCCGAGCAATATCGGCGTTGCGCCGGCATCGAGATTGTGCCGCCAATCTGTGCCACGCCGCTTGCTGTAGACGACGAGCGGGAGATCACCGAGCAGCACCACACGGACTTCGTCCTCGATCGCGACATAGGGCGAGATCACGAGTCCGGCGCTCATCGAAAACACGTCGCGAACCGCGCGGTCGAGCTCCGCCTCCGTCGTCGCCTTGAACACGGCCCGGCCCGAGGTGCCCTCGTTCGGCTTCACCACGACGCCTTGCGAATTCTGGGCGAGCAGCATCAGCATCTCACGGCGCCAATCGGTGCCGGCGACGTGAATGCCCAGGCTCGGATTGAGGAACAGGTGATGCGGAACGCACGGCACGCCCGCCAGCGTCAGCACCTCGGCGGTGGCCGACTTGTCATTGGCGAGGCGGTGGGCGATGGCGCTGTTGAGGCCGATGTCGTAGCCGAAGGCGAAGTGACGCTTCGCACCCTGGCGCATCGCGATCAGCCAGCCACCCGCGCGGACATCGACCGCGATGCCATGCTCCGCGCAATAGCGCCTGATCGCCTGAACGAAGATTCGCTCGCCGCTCGCCATACTTTTCGTTTCTGTCGCCAAAAGCCGTAAATGCGCGGAAAGGGCGCCAGCCGGGATGAAAATCAGAGCTATTCTTAATGAATTTCTCGCGAGCGCAGCAGAAATTAACTGCTCCAACCACGCGGCTGAGTGGAAGGAAATTGCCTGCCGTGCCTGCTCGGGAGGGGAATCGTTAATGCTGTGGCCAGTTCTGCCGCAAATGCCGGTTTGACCGGCATCAATTGCATCCGGAACGAGGTTGATTATTGGTCGCAATGGCGTAGATCACACACGCGAAATCCTCCGCCATGGCAATGGTGTCCGCCCCCATTTCAGGGCCGGGCTACGCTTTTGCCCGAAAGCCGCAACTATTCGGAATATCGAGAATCATGAGCGCGTTTTACCGAGAGAAGGTTCTTTCCGTCCACCATTGGACCGACACGCTGTTCAGCTTCCGCGCCACGCGCGATACCGGCTTCCGGTTCCAGAACGGCCAGTTCGCCATGATCGGCCTCGAGGTCGACGGTCGTCCGCTGCTGCGGGCCTACAGCATGGCGAGCGCCAACCACGAGGAAGAGCTGGAATTCTTCTCGATCAAGGTTCAGGACGGCCCGCTGACGTCGCGCCTGCAGAAGATCAAGGAAGGCGACACCATCCTGGTCGGCCGCAAGGCGACGGGCACGCTGATCACCGACAACCTGCTTCCCGGCAAGCGGCTGATGCTGCTGTCGACCGGCACCGGCCTTGCGCCCTTCGCGAGCCTGATCAAGGATCCCGAGGTCTATGAGCAGTTCGAGAGCATCGTGCTGGTGCACGGCTGCCGCCAGGTCTCCGAGCTCGCCTATGGCGAGAAGCTCGTCGCGACCCTGCGCGAGGACGAGCTGTTCGGGGAGCTGCTCGCGGACAAGCTCGTCTATTATCCGACCGTGACCCGCGAGCCGTTCAGGAATCGCGGTCGCATCACCGACCTCATCAGCTCCGAGCAGATATTCAACGACATCGGGCAGTCGCCCCTCGACATCGAAACCGACCGCATCATGATGTGCGGCAGCCCGGCGATGCTCGAAGAGCTGAAGGCGATGTTCGAGAGCCGCGACTTCGTGGAAGGCTCCGGCAACAAGCCCGGCCATTTTGTGATCGAGAAGGCCTTCGTCGAGCGGTAAGCTCGGTTGGAAAGTGGCGTGATCGTGCGCCACGTTCAGCTCGTCGTCCCGGCTCTGCCGCTCAAGCTTGCCCGGGACGGCAGCTCTGTCTGGTGGCGGCTGTCGCCCTTCCATCCTCTTGCTGCACCGCAACCCGGTCCATCGGGCTGATTGATTTCTCTCGGCCGGATTCGCTAGCCTGAAACAAGGGCCGCGTCATATCCGTATGACAGGCGCGGGCGTATCGTAGCGCCTTCTGGCGAGAGGATGTGATCGTGGCCGAGGACAACAAGACGCAGCAATCTCCCAAACGTCTGCCGCTGGCGGAAGAGGGGATCATGGAGACCCTGCTGCTTCCATTCTCGCCCCGCTTCATTGTGCTGACGATCTGCGCGATCGTCACCGCGCTTCTCATGGGCATCGGCCTGGCGGATCGCAAGATCTTCGACATCATGCTGGTCCCGATCCTGATCTTCGGCGCGCTGACGCTGCTCGGGGTGCGCGATCTCCTGCAGAAGAGCCACGCGGTGCTGCGCAACTACCCGATCTCCGCGCATATCCGCTTCCTGCTCGAAGAGATCCGGCCCGAGATGCGGCAGTATTTCTTCGAGAGCGAGAAGGACGGCATGCCGTTCTCGCGCGACACCCGCGCGGTGGTCTATCAGCGCGCGAAGATGGAGCTGGACAAGCGGCCGTTCGGCACCCAGGAGGACGTCTACCGCGAAGGCTACGAGTGGATGCATCATTCGGTGTCGCCGAAGCCGCATGCCGCGGAAAAATTCCGTGTCGTCATCGGCGGGCCGGATTGCGCAAAGCCCTACTCCGCCTCGGTGTTCAACATCTCCGCGATGAGTTTTGGCGCACTCAGCCCCAACGCCGTTCGGGCGCTGAATGCCGGCGCGAAGAAGGGCGGCTTCGCGCACGACACCGGCGAGGGCGGCGTCAGCCCCTACCACCGCGAGATGGGCGGCGACATCATCTGGGAGATCGGCTCGGGCTATTTCGGCTGCCGCCATCTCGACGGCACCTTCGATCCCGAAGCGTTCGCGCGCGTCGCGAGCGACGACCAGATCAAGATGGTCGAGCTCAAGGTCAGCCAGGGCGCCAAGCCGGGCCACGGCGGCGTGCTGCCTGCGGCGAAGGTCTCGGAGGAGATCTCCAAGATACGAGGCGTAGCGATGGGTGAGGACTGCATCTCGCCGGCCTCGCACCGCGCCTTCTCCACGCCGGTCGGCATGATGCAGTTCGTCGCCGAGATGCGCCGCCTCTCCGGCGGCAAGCCGGCCGGTTTCAAGCTGTGCATCGGGCACCCCTGGGAGTTCCTGGCGATCTGCAAGGCGATGCTGCAGACCGGCATCTATCCGGATTTCATCGTCGTTGACGGCAATGAGGGCGGCACCGGAGCCGCGCCGCTGGAATTCATGGATCATCTGGGCATGCCGATGCGCGAGGGCGTCAATTTCGTCCACAACGCGCTGGTCGGCATCAATGCGCGCGACCGCATCAAGATCGGCGCCTCGGGCAAGATCGCGACCGCTTTCGACATGGCGCGCGCGATGGCGATCGGCGCCGATTACTGCAACTCGGCGCGCGGCTTCATGTTCTCGCTCGGCTGCATCCAGTCGCTGAGCTGCCACACCGACCGCTGCCCGACCGGAGTCGCGACGCAGGATCCGACGCGCGCCCGCGCGCTCTACGTGCCGCTCAAGATCGATCGCGTGTACAATTATCACCACGCGACGCTGCACTCGCTGACGGAGCTGATCGCCGCGGCCGGCCTCGACCATCCGCAGCAGCTGCGGCCGATCCACTTCACCCAGCGCAGCTCGACGACGGACGTGAAATCGTTTGCGCAGCTCTATCCGGCGCTGCGCCCGGGCGAGCTGCTCGAAGGCACTGAAGACCCGCGATTTCGCGACGCCTGGCGAATGGCGCGCCCGGAGACGTTTCAGCCGGCGCTGTAGGATGCCGGCTGCCTGATTCATCCCGACTTCAGCCCGCACTTAACGTTTGTTTCAACTTTGGGTGTAAATTGGGCTCATGGGCGACGAACGACGCAGCAGGGCGAGACATCGCGTGCTGAAGGCCGGAACGATCGAGTTCGGCGGCGGCGCGATCGACTGCACCGTCCGCAACCTTTCCGACACCGGTGCGGCGCTCGATGTCACGAGCCCCGTCGGCATCCCCGAGCGCTTCACCCTCTTCGTTCAGGCGGATGGAACTCACCGGGCCTGTACCGTGGTATGGCGCAAGGAAAGGCGGATCGGCGTGAAGTTCGGGTAAGGCCACACAGGCGTGCTGAACTCACGCCGCGGCCTGCTCGCTCCGCCGGGTCGCCAGGATCTTGTCGATCCTGCGCCCGTCGAGATCGACCACCTCAATGCGCCAGCCGCCGGCGTCGAAGGCATCGCCGGCGCTGGGCAGCACGTTGAACTGTTGCAGCACGAGGCCGGCCACTGTGTTGTAGCGGTGCGGCGGCAATTCGATGCCGAGCAGCTCGCCGAATTCGTCGGCCGGCATCCAGCCGGAGATCAGGAGCGAGTCGTCGGCGCGCCTGACATAGGCCGGCTCCGGCGGTCCCGCCTCGGAATGGAAGGCCCCGACAATGGACTCGAGGATGTCGGCAGCCGTCACCATGCCTTCGAAGGAACCGTATTCGTCATAGACGAAACCGACGTGAACCGGCGCAGCTTTCAGGATGGCCAGCACGTCGCGCGCATCAGCCGACACCGGAATGCCGGGCGCCTCGCGCACCAGCGCGCGCAGGTCAGGATCGCGCTCGTTCATATAGGCGACCAGCAGGTCCTTGGCCTGGAGCACGCCGATCGGCGTGTCGCGGTCCCCGTCGGAGACGGGAAAGCGCGAATGCGGGCTCTTGGCGATGATTTCCTGGATGACCGCCGGATCGTCGTTCAGGTCGATCTCGTCGACCTCCGTGCGCGGCGTCATGACCGCACCGACCGGCCGATCGCCGAGCCGCATCACGCCCGCGATCATCTCTTTCTCGCCGGGCTCGAGCACGCCCGCGCTCTCGGCCTCGCTGACGAGGTGATGGATCTCGTCCTCCGAGACCTTCTCGTCCGCTTTGCCGCCGCGGCCGAGCAGCGTGAGGATCAGCTTTCCCGAGACGTCGAGCAGAAAGACGAGCGGCAGCGATATTTTCGCGAGCACGTGCATCGCGGGCGCGACCCTGACTGCGATGCTTTCGGGGTCGCGAAGCGCGACCTGCTTCGGTACCAGCTCGCCGACGATCAGCGTCGCGTAGGTGATGAGCGTGACGACGATGCCGACGCCGACGATGTCGGCAATGCCCTTGGACAGCCCGAGCTCGAGCAGCCATTGCGTCAGCCGCTGTCCGAGTGTCGCGCCCGAGAACGCCCCGGAGAGCACGCCGACCAGGGTGATGCCGATCTGCACCGTCGAGAGAAACTTGCCGGGATCGGCGGCCAGCGTCAGCGCCCGCTCGGCGCCGCGCACGCCCTTGGCCGCGAGCAGCGACAGACGCGCCGGACGTGACGAGACCACGGCCAGCTCGGACATGGAGAGCAGGCCATTGATGACGATCAGCACGACGACGATAGCGAGTTCGAGTGAGAGCATTGACCTTCCGGAGGTAAATAAGTGTGTCGCGCATCGGCGCGCCAGTCACTGATATAGGTATTACTGAGGAGAATGCGGGCAATTCTGCGTATTTGGCATCGAAGGGAACCCGCGTCCGCCAGCGGTATCCAGGCCGCCGCGACGACCTGACGCTCCGCGGAACTACGGATCGTTGCTTAACGGGGTCTTAGTGGCCCGACGGCTAGGTTTCGACATTGCAGAAATCTAGCTGGGGACTGAAAGATGCGGATTGGGAAGCTCTTCGCACTGTCGATGCTGACGGTGACGGTATTTGCAGTCATCCTCGGCGCAGAGGTGCTGATACCCCAGGCGCGCATCTTCACGAACCGCTCGGACGCGATCAAAACCGTCGACGCTTTTGGCGCGACGCTGATGGCCAGCCAGCACGTCGCGAGCCTTCGCGCGCCCTACATCGGACCGATCTTCCAGGAAGGCGCTGCGACGCAGGCGCAGCTCGAAGCTGCGACGAAGGCTGCGAAAGCTGCCGAGGCGGGCTTCGAGGCGGCACGGCGCGCTGTCCTGGTGCTGGATGACGGGGCCGCCATCGCCGAGAATATCGACCGGGCCGCACGGCGACTGAAGGATATCACCACCGCTGCCGATCGGGCGATGAGCGTTCCGCTCGCGGCGCGTGACAGCGCGGCGACAAAGGGCTTCCTGCCCGGTGTTGCCGAGGTCATCGGCCACATCGAACCGGTCATGAACCGTCTCGAGGCAAAGGTCGTCAATGTCGATTCCTCGCTGGCCGCACTCCTGAGCCTGGCGCGAACGGCTCAGGATCTGCGTGTCTCGGCCGGCAGCCGCGCCGCCACGCTGTCCCCGGCGCTCTCCGCACGCCGCCCGCTCACCGCGGCTGAACTGTCGCTGATGGACCGCATGCAGGGACGCGTGGAGGCCGATCGCGAGCGCATCGAGGCCGGAGTCGACCAGCTTGGAAATCCCGCCCGCATCGCCGCCGCGCTGAAGGCGGCAACGGAATCCTACTTCGGACAAGCAGCGGTCGCCGTGGACAAGGAGCTTCCTGCGGCCCGGAGCGACGGCAAGTACGGCGCCACGGCGGACGAGCTCGCGAAAGTCATCGTGCCGGCGATCCAGATGTTCTACGGCGTGCGTGACGCCGCGCTGGCGGAAGCAGCCGCGCGCGCCTCCGCCGCGCGCGACGGCGCGCTGGCGATGCTCGCGCTCGCCGCTGTCGTCGTGACGGCGCTGCTCGGGACGCTCGCTGGCGTGACGATCATGTTGCGCAGGCGCGTGGTGACGCCGCTTGCGAAGCTCGCCGACGTGATCGGGGTGCTCGCCGCAGGACGGCACGAGGTCGAGATCCCTGCAACGGGCCGCAACGACGAGATCGGCCAGGTCGCGGGCTCGCTCCAGCACTTCAAGGATTCGCTGCTCGCCAAGAAGGCCGCCGACGAGGCCGCCGCGGCCGAAGCCGAAGCGAAGCTCAAGCGCAGCCAGCGCATGGACCAGATCGCGCGCGAGTTCGAAGCCATGATCGGCGACGTGATCAATACCGTCTCGTCGGCCTCCTCGGAGCTGGAAGCGTCGGCGGGAACGTTGACGAGCACGGCCGAGCAGTCGGAAAAGGTCACCGCGACGGTGGCGGCCGCGTCCGAGCAGGCCTCGACCAACGTGCAGACCGTCGCCGCCGCGGCCGAGGAGATGGCCTCGTCTGTGGACGAGATCAGCCGTCAAGTCCAGGATTCCGCGCGCATCGCCGGCGAGGCAGTGCAGCAGGCGACGCGCACCAATGATCATGTCGGCGAGCTCGCCAGGGCCGCGGGCCGCATCGGCGACGTCGTCGAGCTCATCAGCCAGATCGCCGGCCAGACCAATCTTCTGGCCCTCAACGCCACCATCGAGGCGGCGCGCGCCGGCGAGGCCGGCCGCGGCTTTGCCGTCGTCGCCTCCGAGGTCAAGGCGCTGGCCGAGCAGACCGCCAAGGCCACCGGCGAGATCAGCCAGCAGATCTCCGGCATCCAGGCCGCGACCGAGGACTCCGTCGGCGCCATCAAGGCGATCGGCGACACCATCACGCGCATGTCCGAGATCGCGTCCGCCATCGCATCGGCGGTCGAGGAGCAGGGCGCGGCGACGCGGGAGATCTCTCGCAACGTTCAGCAGGCCGCGCGCGGCACCCAGCAGGTCTCCGCCAGCATCGTCGACGTGCAGCGCGGCGCCAGCCAGACCGGATCGGCCTCCGCCAACGTGCTGACGTCCGCGAAGTCGCTGTCCGGCGAGAGCACCCGTCTCAAGGCCGAGGTCGGAAAATTCCTGGACGCGATCCGGGTGGCGTAAAGGCCGCAGAATATTGGCTCGATGCAAGCCGAGGACAAGAACACCTCTCCCCTCCGGGGAGAGGTGAACGACCATCGAGCCCGTGCTGAATAGGCTCAGAACTCCCCGTGCAGCCGCCCCGAGAACACCGACACGGGTCCGCGATCGGCGTTGTAGGCGGGGTTGACGATGAGCTGGTAGTCGCCGGTGAGGGTGAGGTTCTTGTTCAGCGCGTAGGCGTAATAAGTCTCGAGGATGCGCTCCTTGCGGTAGTTGAGCGCGCCGTCGCCGACGAGAACGCCGAGGCCGCCGGCGGCGAGGAAGTCGCGATAGTCCCGAGAAATCGCGTTGATGGCGCCGCCGATGCCGATCACGTCGTCGGAGCGCCCCCATGCCGCGCCCCTGATCGAGAGGCCGCCGGACAGGCTGCGATGAATGTCGGTGAAGGCGAGGGTTTCGGTCCTGCCGTCGTTCCAGCTCCAGCGGCCGAACAGCCCGACATCGTCCGTGATCGCCTGCTCGACGTTGAGCACATAGCCGTACTTCAGGCGGCCGCGCCGGGTCCGCGCGATGTCGAGGTTGAGTCCGGGATTGTCCAGCGTCTCGCGGAAGCTGCCCATATTGGCGCTGTCCAGCCAGCCTATGGTCCTGAGCTTGCCGGGGCGGCCGAACAGCGAGAGCCGGGTCTCGAGCTCGAGTAAGTATTGCCCGCGCTCCCCGACCCTGGTGTCGAAGTGATTCCCATTGGACTCCGCCACCATCAGGAAATAGCCGCCGCGCAGTGCCCATTGCCGCTGGTTGAGTTCGGCAGTGACGCCGTAGGTGAGGCCGACTCTGTCGGCGGAATAGTCGAAGGCGCCGGGCGCCCAGATCGACCAATTCATGAAATCCCGGCGGGTGTCCTTTGCATAGGCATTGCCGTCGAACACGTCCACCACCGCGAACTTGCCGGCCTGCAGGGTGAGGCGTGACACGTCGGCCTTCTGGGCGAGCTGCAGCTGGCCGCTCGCGAGCTCCTCCTGCTCGCCGCCAAATCCAAACGTCTGGCGCACGAACAGGCGCGAGGCGTTGTAATGTGGGTAAGGGAAGTTCGACTTCTGCGCCTCGCCGTTGGGAAAGCCCGCTGCACCGACGGTATCGTTCAATCCAAAACCCTGAAGCAGTTCGGGATTGTAATAGACCTCGCCGCCGTCCCAGAGCCGTGCGTTCAGGAACAGGCTGTTGCTCCACGTCGCCTTGGCCTGCCGCGACGGCGAGAGCGAGTTCGGTCCGCTATAGAGCGCGGGAAATGACGGATAGCCTTGCGGCAGATAGGTGCTTTGGCCGTGGATCTCCCAGCGATCGGATTCCGTGTCGAAAAGAGAGCTTTTCGGGTTGTAGCTCGGCAGGCCCGGCCAATCGACCTTGCGATTGAGGCCGAGGCGGATGGCGTGCATGTTCAACGTCGATGCGTAGTTCACGCCCGACGGAAAGCTCACCGCCGCGCGGTCGAAACCCTGATAGAGATATTCGAGCCGTGCCGTCCAGTGCGGCGCAAACCCGTATTCGAGGCCGGCTCCAGCCGCCCAACCGAGTCTCGTGTGCAGTCGCCTGTCCTCGACGTCGTTGATGGGCGTCGAGAGAAAGCGCTCGCCGGCAAAGGCGAGCCCGCCGGTCGCGTAAAGGAGCCAGTTGCCGCTGGTGTAGCCAAGCCGCGCGCGCAGGCTCGCGACATAGTCCCAGCGCTCCTCCGCGCTCGACAGCCCGGTCGCAGCCGATGACACGACGTGATTGGAGGGCAGGTAGTTCGGAAACGAGATGTCGCCTTCGACGCCGAGCAGGACCCCCGAGCTGAGGCGCCAATTGTAGCCGGCCTGGACGCCCCCGGTCATGCCGTTGAACACGTGGTTGTCGGTCGCGACCGTGGGATCGGCGAGCGTGGCCGAGGACGTGCCGCGGGTGAATCCGGTGTGCATGCCGATATAGAGTCCGGTCCAGTCGTAGACCGCTTTCAAGGCGGGGGCCTTCAGCACCAGATCAGCCGCCTGGCCGGCGGCGGGAAAAGCCAGCGCGCCCCAGGCAATCGCCGCAGCCGTCCGCAAGGACCTGTAACGGTGACCTCTCAACGTCAAAACGCACGCCCCCAAACGCAAGTCTATTCCACCCGCCGCAGTATCCCTGCCGATTCGCAGGGGCCCTGTCATCAAGCCTCAATCGTCCACGCGAACCGATGCAACTTAGCCCCAAGTTCCCACGGCTACCGCAGCATTATTGCAATTCATTCGCAACTGCAAAATGTGGGGATTGCTGCAAGTGGATGCTTCGCACTGCTTTGTGACGGGGGTGCAACAACGGCTCCGGCGCAGGAAATGGATGACCCCGCCCGGGGGGACAGCCGGACGGGGTCGGGGGCACGACACGGGGTGGATGAGGCGCCCGTGTCGGACACAGGATCCACGTGAGATCGGCCTCAGATACTCAGATCAGTAGCAGGTACGAACGCGGCCGACGTACTGGCCGAAGGCGTTGTATTGGGCGACCCAGCCGCAGCGATGATAGCCGTAGTAATAGGGGTCGTTGCTGGCAGCCATCGCGGAGCCGACGACGGCGGCGGTGGCGAGGCCGGCACCCATACCCCAGACCCAGGCGGGCTGCTTGGCTTCAGCCGAGGAGGTGGTGGACACGATGCTGCCGGCGACGGCGAGGGCAGCGAAGGCGACGGCGGCAATCTTGGTCCTGGTCGACATGAGAACTCCATCCGGATTGAGGCGGTCCGTTGTGGCCCGCGTGCCCAATTGGACGGAGCCTCTTCGCGTCCGGTTCGAATCCGGCGGATGAGGCGCTGGTGCGCGCCCTTTTCCCGAACGAATCCAGATGGATGTGAGCTAACCGAGGGGGCCTTTGGCCAGCCTGTTCACGTCGAAGTTATCGACCTCGCCGAGCAGCTCGCAAAAGCCCGTCGCGCCCTGATCGATCAGCTGCTCGCCTTTCTCGGCCACCGCCAGCGTCGCATTGCCGACTGCACCGCTGGCATTCAGATCCTGCGCCTGCCAGGCGAACGGCGCCGGACGCTGGGTCGACAGCCAGCGATACTGCCGCTCCATCGCGATGCTGCTTGCAGGAAAATCCGCGATCGCGCTCTTGCGCACCTGGTCGGGATAGCGCGCCAGCATGATCGAGGTCTCGACCGCGCCGCCGTGAATGCCGTGGCGTACTTCATCGGCCGGGAACAGCTTGTCGGCGCCGGAGAGCCGCGACCACGACGTCGTCACCACGAACAGCTTCCGATGCGCGCGAAGATCCTGCGCCACCAGCATCATGGCCGCGCTGTTGCCGCCATGGCTGGTGACGATGACGAGCTTCTTCACGCCGCGGCGTGCGACGTCCTCGCCGATCCCCGTCCATCTCTTCAGCGCGGTTTCGGTCGGCAGCGTCTGCGTCCCCGGAAAGTCGATATGCTCGGTGGAGATCCCGATTGTCTCGACCGGCAGGAAACAGGCCGGAACGGACGCCGGCAACAACTCGCGTACGCGCGCCAGATAGGCGTCCGCGATCAGTACGTCGGTTGTCACAGGCAGATGCGGGCCGTGCTGCTCCGTCGCAGCCAGCGGCAGCACCGCGATCCATCGCGACACATCCGCGAGGCTCGCATGAGCCCAGTCGATGTCGATCCAGTCGCGAGGCGGCGTCATCAAGGTTTCCCTGCCTGAATTTGTCACGTAATTTGGGGTATGAGGGGACGCGGGCCCGGCCGGCTCGCGTCCCCTGGCGTCATGCGGTTCTATCGCGTCGCGTTCATATCGGCCAGCCACGATCGACGGAGTGCCATCATGACCCCCTCTCATTTGCGGCTAGCGCTAACGGCGGGCCTGATCGCCGCTCTGGTCGCTCTTGCACCGGCCCGGGCCGAGACGCTGGACAAGGTCACCTTCGGCACCAACTGGGTCGCCGAGGCCGAGCATGGCGGCTTCTTCCAGGCGGTCGCCGACGGCACCTACAAGAAATACGGGCTTGACGTCACTATCGTCCCGGGCGGCCCCAACGAGAACAACCGCATGCTGCTGATCGCGGGCAAGATCGATTTCTTCATGGCCGCGAACACGCTGATGTCGTTCGACGCGGTCACCAACAACGTGCCTGTCGTCACCATCGCCGCGATTTTCCAGAAGGATCCGCAGGTGATGCTGACGCATCCGGACGCGAAGGTCGGCAAGATCGAGGACCTCAAGCCGCTGACGCTGTTCGTCTCCAAGGAGGGCATGACCAGCTACTTCCAGTGGCTGAAATCCGAATACGGTTTCGGCGAGAAGAACGTTCGTCCCTACAATTTCAATCCGCAGCCCTTCATCGCCAATCCCAAGAGCGCGATGCAGGGCTACGTCACCTCCGAGCCTTTCGCGGTCGAGAAGGCGGCCGGCTTCAAGCCCAACGTGCTGCTGCTTGCGGATTACGGCTTCAACACCTATTCGAC
The DNA here is from genome assembly GCF_001424605.1 of Bradyrhizobium sp. Leaf396. NCBI lineage: Bacteria > Pseudomonadati > Pseudomonadota > Alphaproteobacteria > Hyphomicrobiales > Nitrobacteraceae > Bradyrhizobium > Bradyrhizobium sp. Leaf396. The sequence goes on along the minus strand of NZ_LMQJ01000006.1, from coordinate 154,726 downwards.
CCTGATCGAGACGCGCCGCGACATCGTCGAGAAGAAGCCCGACCTTGTCCAGCGCTTCGTCGATGCTTCCATGATCGGCTGGTACAACTACCTCTACCGCGATAACTCCGCCGGCAATGCCATGATCAAGAAGCTCAATCCGGAGATGACCGACGATCTGCTCGCCTATTCCGTCGCCAAGATGAAGGAGCACGGCATCGTCGATTCCGGCGACAGCCTGAAGAACGGCATCGGCGCGATGAGCGACGAGCGCTATACTTCCTTCTTCAACAAGATGGTGAAGGCCGGCGTCGTGAAGGCGGACCTCGACTTCCGCAAATCCTATACGCTGCGCTTCGTCAACAAGGGCGTCGGCGTCGAGCTGCGCCCCAACAAGCCGTAGCGCATGCCGGGACCAATCCACGGTGTAGCGGCGTCGCCCACCTCTCCCCGATGGGGAGAGGTCAAAGACGCGGCGCGACCGAGCTCCACAACGGCCGCCCATCAATGATGGCGAATCCGACGCCACCCACCGTCGAGGCCAAGCTGACGGCTCTCGCCGTCAGCCTGCGCGGCGTGACGAAAGCCTATGACAACGGCGTAATGGCGCTCGGCCCCCTCGACCTTGCCGTGCGCAAGGGCGACTTCATCTCGCTGCTGGGGCCGTCCGGCTGCGGCAAGTCGACGGCCCTGCGCATCATCGCAGGCCTCACTGCGGCGTCTTCAGGCACGGTGCGGGTGGCGCGGCCGGAGGGCGAGATGCAGCCGGGCCACGGCATCGGATTCGTGTTTCAGGAGCCGACCCTGATGCCCTGGACCAGCGTGCGCGAGAACGTGAGGCTGCCTCTGAGGCTTGGTCGGATTCCGAAGGCGGAGGCATGCGCGCGTGCCGACGCGGCGCTCGCCAGCGTCGGGCTGGCCGATTTCGCCGACGCCTATCCGCGCGAGCTCTCCGGCGGCATGAAGATGCGGGTGTCGCTCGCGCGCGCGCTCGTCACCGATCCCGACATTCTGCTGATGGACGAGCCGTTCGCGGCGCTCGACGAGATCACGCGCTTCCGCCTCAACAACGATCTGCTGGCGCTATGGCGAGCGCTCGGTAAGACCGTCATCTTCGTCACCCATTCGGTGTTCGAATCCGTCTACCTGTCACAGCGCGTCATCGTGATGACCGCGCGGCCCGGCCGGATCCAGGCCGACATCCGCATCGAGACCGTCGAGCCGCGAGCCGAGGAGTTTCGCACCTCGGCCGCCTATTCGGACTACTGCCGAAGAGTGTCGGCTGCGCTGGCGCCATCCTATGCGGGACGGTCGACGCTATGACCGCGCAAGCTGCCGTCACCGCAAAACCGTCCGGCGCACGACGCGCGATGCGTTTCGTGCTTCCCCTCATCGTGTTCGCGGCGGGGCTCATCGCCTGGGAGCTGCTGGTCCGCCTCAAGGGGATCCCGCCCTATGTGTTGCCGGCGCCGTCTGTCATCGTCCTGACGCTGATAAAGGACTGGGCCGTGCTTTCGCAATCGCTGGCCACCACGCTGCTGACCACGCTGGAGGGTTTTGTCGCCGCCAGCATCGGCGGGATTGCGCTGGCGCTGCTGTTCAACCAGTCGAAATGGGTGGAGTACTCGCTGTTCCCCTATGCAGTCGTGCTTCAGGTGACGCCGGTCATCGCGATTGCGCCGCTGCTTCTGATCTATCTCGAGCAGCAGACTGCGGTCGTGGTGTGCGCCTTCATCGTCGCCTTCTTCCCGGTGCTGTCCAACACCACGCTCGGGCTGAATTCGGTCGATCGCAACCTCGCCGGCCTGTTCCAGCTCTATGGCGCCTCGCCGCAGCAGACCCTGCGCTTTCTCAAGCTGCCCGCGGCCTTGCCCTACATTCTTGGCGGCCTGCGCATCGCCGGCGGCCTGTCGCTGATCGGCGCGGTCGTCGCCGAGATCGCGGCGGGAACAGCCGGCGCCGGCTCCGGCCTCGCCTACAGGATCGCGGAATCGGGATATCGCCTGAACATACCCCGCATGTTCGCGGCGCTGCTTCTGTTGTCGCTCGCCGGGATTGTCATCTATGGGGTGCTGGCGCTAGTTTCGCACCTCGTTTTGCGGCGCTGGCATGAGAGCGCGCTTGGAAAGGAAGACTGATGACCGCCGGTTCGATTTCGTCCGAGAAGATCGACCTTCTGATCTATGGGCCGGTGCGGCCGATCCTAGAAAACGGCTTCTCCGATCATTTCGTCGTGCACAAGGCCGAGACGCGCGGCGATCTCGAGCGGCTGACGCCGGCGGTCCGCGACAAGATCCGCGGTGTCGCGGTGACCTATCACACCGTGCGCGCCGACAGGGATTCGCTGTCGCAGCTGCCCAAGCTGGAAATGGTGGCGAGCTTTGGTGTCGGCTACGACCACATCGATGCCAAATATGCGGCCGAACACGACATCATCGTCACCAACACGCCCGACGTGCTGACCGAGGAGGTCGCCGACGTTGCGATGGGCCTCTTGATCGCCACCCTGCGCGAGTTCATCAAGGCCGACCGCTATGTCCGCTCCGGGCTCTGGCAGACCCAGAACTATCCGCTGAGCGTCGGTTCGCTGCGCGACCGCAAGGTGGGCATCGTCGGCATGGGCCGGATCGGCCAGGCCATCGCGCGCCGGCTCGATGCCTCGCTGGTGCCGGTGGTCTATCACTCCCGCAATCCGTCCAAGGACGTTTCCTACAAGCACTATCCCGATCTGATCGAGATGGCGAAGGCGGTGGACACGTTGATGGTGATCGTGCCCGGCGGCGCCTCGACCAACAAGATGATCAATGCCGAGGTGCTGAAGGCGCTCGGCCCGCGCGGCGTGCTGATCAACGTCGCGCGCGGCTCGGTGGTCGACGAGCCGGCGCTGATCCAGGCGCTGAAATCCGGCACCATTCTCGCCGCCGGCCTCGACGTGTTCGCGGCCGAGCCGAACGTGCCGGACGAGCTCAAGTCCATGCAGAACGTCGTGCTGCTGCCGCATATCGGCTCGGCCTCGGTGGTGACGCGCAACGCGATGGACCAGCTCGTGGTCGACAACCTCAAGGCCTGGTTCGCCGGCAAGGCGCCGTTGACGCCGGTCGCGGAAACGCCGGTCAAGGGGCGCTGATGACCGCGCCTCGGCTCCTCGCATTCGCCATCATGGCATGTGCAGCCGCGGTGGGTTCTGCGCGTGCGCAGGATGCGACGAGCCTGAAGAAGCAGATGCCCGGTCAGTGGGAGCTCTCGACCACCGAGCGCAGCAAGACCTGCGTCGTCACGCTGAAGGGTGATGCCGCTGGCCAGGGCTTAAAGCTGGAGCTCGAGCCGGCCTGCAAGACGGCGCTGCCCTTCACCAAGGACATCGTCGCCTGGAGCGTCAGGGGACTCGACATCGTCCGCCTGCAGGATGCGGCCGGCGAGGCCGTCATCGACTTCACCGAGGTCGAGGCCGGCATCTTCGAGGGCTTGCGGCAGGGCGAAGGCGTCTACATCCTGCAGGATCTCGCCGCCGCGCGTTCCATGGCGAAGTCGATGGACCAGATGATCGGCGACTGGTCGATGGTGCGCGGCAACGGCCAGCCGGTCTGCGGGCTGACGCTGACCAACACCGAAGCGGACCCGGACAATTTCCAGGTCTTCCTCAAGCCGAGATGCGACGCGGCGGTTGCGCAGTTCAATCCGACGCAATGGCGCCTCGAGCGCGGCCAGATCATCCTGATGTCGAAATCGGGTGAGGCCTGGCAATTCGAGGCCGACGATCACGCCCAATGGCGTCGTGTCCCCGACACCGCCGATCCCCTGATCATGCTGCGGCAGTAGGCGGCGGCTGATAACGTTGATGCCGTGCCGCGTTTGGTCGGGTCCCGACGGGGACGAACTCGGATGGGCCGAAGATCGCCTGCCAAGGCAATTCCCGTTCGAACTTTTCTCGCATCTGGAGAGACCAAGACGGGAATCGCTCAAATTCGATCGGGCTTTGACATGAAACTGTTTGCCCTGGCCTTCTCGTGTCTTCTGCTTTTCGCGGTGTCCGCCAGCGCGAATGACACCCGCACCTTCAATGCGATGGTCGCATTGGCCAATCGCGGAGATTCCGAGGCGCAATATCATGTGGGCATGATGTACAACAACGGCATCGGCACGCAGCAGGATCGCAGTCGGGCCTTCGAGTGGTTTCAGAAATCGGCCGCCGCCAACGACCCCCTCGGTGCCTACAAGCTCGGCTGCTACTATGACGGACAAGGCGCAGGCATCATCACAACCGACGCGGATCAAGCACTGAAGTACAAGCTCGTTGCCGCCAATGCGGGTTATGCGCGTGCCCAGCACGATGTCGCTCTCACATATGACCGGCGAGGCAATCCGGAAGAAGCGCTGAAATGGTGGAAGCTGGCGGGCGATCAGGGGCTTCCCGAGGCTCTCTTCAGCCTGTCCCGCGCCTATTCGGCCGGAAAGGGAACGCCGAGAGATTTGTCACTGTCGTATGCCTATTTCAAGCTCTCGAAGGTGGCGCCGGCGAAGAACGTGAACGAGATGGCTTCCATGTTGTCCAAGCCCGAGCTCGAGAAAGCCGAGAAACTCGCTGCCGCATGGAAGCCGCGACCGACCGCCCTGACGCTCAAGGCATTCGCCGGCATCACAGCCGCGGAAGACCATTTGAAAGCCGCCAGGAACCAAGTGTTCTGATCTGGCCTAAATCAACCGCATTCCACGCAAGCTCGCGTGGCCATTCTTGCCCACGATGATGTGGTCGTGCACGGCAATGCCGAGCGGCTTGGCGATGTCGATGATGGCCTTCGTCATCTGGATGTCGGCCTGCGACGGCGAGGGATCGCCGCTTGGATGGTTATGCACCAGGATCAGCGCGGTCGCGGAGAGCTCCAGCGCGCGCTTGATCACCTCGCGCGGATAGACCGGCGTGTGGTCGACGGTGCCGGTCTGCTGCACCTCGTCGGCAATCAGCTGGTTGCGCTTGTCGAGGAAGAGCAGGCGGAATTGCTCCTTGTCGGCAAAGGCCATGCTGGTGCGGCAATAATCGATCACCTCGTTCCAGGACGACAGCGCGTTGCGGCTGTTGACGCCGCCCTTGGCGATGCGGTGCGCCGCCGCGGCGATCAGCTTGAGCTGGTTGACCGCGGCCTCTCCGACGCCGTGGACCTCGCGCAAGCGCGCCACCGGGGCATGGACGACCTCGGCGAACGAGCCGAACGTCTTGATCAGCGATTTCGCCAGCGGCTTGGTGTCGCGCCGCGGCAGCGCCGGAAACAGCGCCATCTCCAGCAGCTCGTAGTCGCTGAGGGCATCCGCGCCCGCGCTGTAGAAGCGCTCGCGCAGCCGCTCGCGATGGCCGTGATAGTGCGGCGCCTCGGCGGATGGATTGTCTGGCTGGTCGGTCTTGCGGGGCATCGGCGCAAGGATGCCGCGCCGGGCGGTTTTTGCAGCTCTGAAGTGCTGCGCGACGTCCGGCGGCGGCGAGAAATCAGGCGCCGCGCGAACACGGAGCCTTTCGCATTCACGGCTTGCGGCGCGATCAGGCCTTGACGGCGGCGAAGGCGTAGCCGTTGCCGTCCTTGGCCAGCGTGCCGACGTTCGGAAAGCCGAAATGATAGCCGGCGATCATCCCCTTTTCGGCGATTACGCGGTCGAAGAAGGCGCGCCGCGTGGCTTCCGCCTTCGGCCCGTCGCTGTCGAAGCCGGAGAACCAGCCGGGGTTCTTGACGAACAGCTGATAGATGCCGGTGACGTCGCTCTGGATGAAGAGCTGCTGCCCGCCGGAGGCCACCAGGAAGGACATGTGGCCGATCGTGTGACCCGGCGTGGCGATGGCCTTGACGCCGGGCGCGAGGTCGGCGCCGTCGCCATACTGCTTGATGTTCTTCCAGGTCGGGAAGGTCGCCTGAATCCGCTTGACGTGGGGGCGATTGGCCTCGGGCACTTTCTCCACCAGGGCCGCATCGGTCCAGAACTTGTACTCCACTTCGGGCATCATGATTTCCGCGTTCGGAAATACCTGCGCGTCGGTTTCCTTCACCCACAGGCCCGAAATGTGATCCGGATGGAAATGCGAGATGACCACCGTCGATACCGTCGCCGGATCGAGTCCGGCAGCCTTCATGTTGCTCGCAAGCTTGCCGACGCTGGCGGGGCCGTTGCCGCCGAAACCGGCGTCGAACAGCACGACCTTGCCGCCGGTACGGATGGCGGTGACCGTAAAGGGGTTGTCGATCTTGTCGGGCCCGATGCCGGCTGCGGTCAGCGCCTTCTTGACCTCGTCGAGCCCGGCATTCTTGACCATGCCCTCGGTCACCGGCCGTTCGATCGAGCCTTCATGGAGGCTGAACACCTCGATGTCGCCGACCTTGTATTTGAGGCTGTCGGCGGCGCGCTGTGCAGAAGCGGCTCCGATGAAAGACACTGGTCCGTTGAGGCCGAAGACCAGTGCCGCCCCGGTGCTTCCGAGGACCAGATCCCGGCGTGAAATCTCGAACATTGTGGTGCTCCCTTTGAGTGAATCCTCGGGCGGCGCTTTTCATGGGTTGAATGCGCCCGCCATGGTTCGACACCGGGATGCGTGGCCTATTCCATGGCGATTGTCGTGCAGGGAACGGCAAGATGACGCAGTCAGGCTGCGGTCTTGAGAACAATTTGCAACAAAGAGCGTGCGCTTACGCTGCCGCCCACGGCTTCTCGCCGTGCCGCTCCGACAGCGTGAAGATCTCCACGCCCGTCGCCGTGACGCCGACCGAGTGCTCGAACTGCGCCGACAGCGAGCGGTCGCGGGTGACCGCGGTCCAGCCGTCGGAGAGGATCTTCACATGCGGCTTGCCGAGATTGATCATCGGCTCGATCGTGAAGAACATGCCGGGCTTGAGCTGAACGCCCTCGCCGGGCCGGCCGACATGGATGATGTTCGGCTCGTCGTGGAACATGCGCCCGAGGCCATGGCCGCAGAAGTCGCGCACCACGCTCATGCCCTGCGGCTCGACGAAGCTCTGGATGGCATGGCCGATGTCGCCGGTGGTGGCGCCGGGCTTCACCGCGGCGATGCCGCGCATCATCGCTTCATAGGTGACCTCGATCAGCCGCTCGGCCTTGCGCGCGATCGGGCCGATCGCATACATCCGGCTGGAATCGCCATACCACCCGTCGACGATGAAGGTGACGTCGATGTTGACGATGTCGCCTTCCTTCAGCGGACGGTCGCCGGGCATGCCGTGGCAGACCACGTGATTGAGGGAGGTGCAGGTGGAGTAGCGATAGCCGCGATACATCAGCGTCGCCGGATAGGCGCCGTGGCTGAAGGCGAAGTCGCGGACGAATTCGTCGATCTTCGAGGTCGGCACGCCCGGCCCGACGATGTCAGTGAGCTCGTCGAGGCATTTTGCCACCAGCGCCCCCGCCTTGCGCATGCCTGCAAAGGCGTTCGGCCCATGCAGCTTGATCTGTCCGGTCTTGCGCAGGGATGTATCGGTGGCTTCGACGTAGCTCATGCGTGTCAGGTCTTCCGGGTCTTATCTCGATTCGGTGGAAAGGCTTGATTTCAGGCCCCAATCTAATGATTGGCGGCCTTCATGCAAGCCAAGGCAGGGCGTTTTCGAGCGAAGTGGCGACCGGTTCGCGCGAAGAAAACGCGTCAAAACAGGGGCCTTGCCGGTCCGGGGGGACGAAAGCAGCCTAATCCGGGACTTCCACGGTGGTTTCCACCGGCAGGACGCCGCCGCGGATGCGGATTTCGCGGACGGGGTAGGGAACCCGGATGCCTTCGCGCTTGAACGCGTCCCACAGCGCCAGCATCACGTCGCTCTTGACGGTGTCCATGCCGTCGGGATCCGCAAGCCACAAGGTCAGCGAGAACTTCATCCCGGCCTCCGCAAACTCGGTCAGGATACAGTTCGGCGGCTTGCCCTTCTGGGCGCGTGGATGAGCGGCGGCGATCTCGGTCGCGAGCTTGCAGACTAGCTTCGGATCGGCGTCGTAATTGGTGCCGAAGGCGATCTTCACCAGCGTGTTCTTGTCGGTGTAGGTCCAGTTGACGACCTTCTGCGTCACCAGATCCTCGTTCGGGACCAGGAACTCGCGGCCGTCGCCGGCGGCGACGGAGATGTATCGCGTCTTCATCGCGCTGATGCGACCGGTATTGTCGCCGATGGTGACGAGATCGCCGGGCTTCACCGACTTGTCGGCGAGCAGGATGATGCCCGAGATGAAATTGGCGACGATCTTCTGCAGGCCGATACCGATGCCGACGCCGACCGCGCCGGAGAACACCGCGAGCGCCGACAGATCGATGCCGACGGCGCCGAGCGCAATGACGATTGCGACGGCCAGAAGCCCGATGCGGATGATCTTCATCAGCAGCACCTGCACCGACGGCGTCAGGTCGGTGGTCGCGTTGATCCGGCTCTCGGCGAAATTGCTCGCGATATTCGTGAGCCAGAGCGCGATGAGGAGGAGGGCGCCGGCCTTGATCGCCAGGAGCGGGGTCAACCTGAGACCGCCGAGCACGATCGCGAAGGAATCAAGCAGGTCGACGGTCGCATCGAGCTGACCGACGATGGAGAGCGCCGCGACCAGCCACGCCGTGACCGACACCACCTTGACGATGAAGGCGTTGCGCAGCACCGAGGTGACGAGCCGGATTACCAGCCAGGCGAAGCCCAGCTTGGCTGCGACCATCAGGAGATAGCTGCGGCTTGGCCAGGTCGCATGGTACATCACGACCCGCGAGATGATCACGAGCAACGTGAACACCGCCGTGGAAGCGCTGGCGATCATCACCCGCGCGAAGTGCCGGAGCGGCAGCGGCCACCGCATCGCCAGCGAGGTCATGTCGAGACGGCTGCGAATGGCGGCTTCGGCCGCATAGGCGATACCGGCCGCGGCCAGGATGAGACCGAATTGCAGGTAGAACCAGGGTGAGGAGATTTCCGCTCCGACGCTGCGTGCGGTCGTCTGCACGAACTCCATGAAGTCTTTGAGGTCCATGTCCGTCGGTCTCGTCAGGGAAGCGGAGGAGGGATTGATGCGAGGGGGCCGGAGAATCCCACAAGGGGCACGGCCGAGCCATCGATACACCGCCAAGTGAAGCGCGTTAAGGCCGTAAAATCCTGGCAGATTGCCGCGAGCCGCAGAAAATGGGTTGGCGCGAGAGTCCACCGACGATATGGATGCAATTCCAGCGAATTTTGCCCGGAAGGTGGATGGCTTCCCTCGATTCCGTCAGTCTCGCCATATTGCTCGGCTCCGTCCTCGTCATGGCCGGCATCCTGTCCAGCCTGCTTGCGCTGCGCTTCGGCGCGCCCCTGCTGCTGGTCTTCCTTGCGATCGGCATGCTCGCCGGCGATTCCGGCCCGGGGCAGCTCCAGTTCGACGACGTCCGCACCACCTATTTGGTCGGCTCGGTCGCGCTGGCCCTGATCCTGTTCGACGGCGGCTTGCGGACGCGCTTTGCCAGCATCCGCACCGTGCTGGCACCCTCGGTGGCGCTGGCGACCATCGGCGTGCTGCTGACCGCTTTGATCACGGCACCCTTCGCGAAGTACGCGCTCGACCTCAACTGGTCGGAATCGCTGCTGGTCGGCGCCGTGGTGGCCTCGACCGACGCGGCCGCCGTGTTCCTGCTGGTGCACACCCAGGGCCTGCGCCTGCGCCCGCGCGTCGGCGCGACGCTGGAGGTGGAATCCGGCACAAACGATCCGTTCGCGATCTTCCTCACGCTGATGCTGGTGGAATACATCTCGCTGGGCTCGAGCTCGCCCGGCCATGTGCTGATGGAGTTCGTCCTGGAGGCGGTGCTGGGCGCCATCGTCGGCATCATCGGCGGCCGCCTCGTCGTGATGGCGCTCAACAAGGTCGCCTTGCCGCAGGGGCTGCATGCGCCGTTCGTGGCCACGGCAGCGCTCGTCATCTTCGGCGGCTCGCAGATCATGCACGCCTCCGGCTTTCTCGCGGTCTATCTTGCCGGCATCATCATAGGCAACCGGCCGACGCGCGCGCATAATTCGGTGGTGACCTTCCTCGATGCCGCAACCTGGCTGGCGCAGATCGTCATGTTCGTGCTGCTCGGCCTTTTGGTCTCGCCGAGCCGGCTCGGCACCAGCATATTGCCGGCGGTCGCCGTCGCGCTCGTCCTGATGCTGGTGGCGCGGCCGCTCGCGGTGTTCCTGTGCCTTGCACCGTTCCGCTTCAACTGGCGCGAAAGGATATTCATCGCCTGGACGGGCCTGCGCGGCGCCGTCGCGATCTTCCTGGCGTCGATCCCCATGCTGGTCGGCCTGTCCAAGGCCTATCTTTATTTCGACGTCGCCTTCGTCGTCGTCATCATCTCGCTGTTGCTGCAGGGCTGGACCCTGGCGGCCGCCGCGCGCAAGCTGCACGTGGCACTGCCGCGCGTCGAGCGCGGCCCGCGCCGCGTCGAGCTGGACCTGCCGGGCCAGCTCGAGCAGCAGCTCGTCGGCTATCCGGTGCGGCCCAAGAGCCTGTATTTCCGCCGCGGCCTGATCCCGTCCTGGTCCAAGCCGACGCTGGTGATCCGCAACGAGCACATCCTGACGCCGACGGAAGCCGACCCGGTCGCGCCCGGCGACTACATCTATCTGCTGGCACCGCCGGAAAAAGCCGAGTCGCTCGACCGGTTCTTCGTCGACATGCAGCCGAGCTCGGCGCCAGATCCGCATTTGCTCGGCGACTTCGTGGTGTCCGGCGAGCACACGCTGGCCGAGCTCGCCGAGATCTACGGCGTGATGGTGAGCGAGGATGCGAGCAAGCTCACGCTCGCCGATTATTTCGACGTGCATCTCGACCACGCGCCCAAGGAGGGCGCCGAGCTCGCCCTGGATACCATCGTCCTCGTGGCGCGCAGCATCTCCGGCGGCCGCGTCAACGTCGTCGGCCTGCGCCTGCCCGAGGAGGACGAGACCCCGCCGCCGCTGACGCGCGCGCAAGCGCTGCGGAAGAAGCTCGCGGATGTGTGGGCCTCGGTGGCGGGGGTCTAGCCTTTCCTCGTCATTTGCGAGGACGTTGGCCCTACGGGGCTACGCCAGCACCTTCACGCCGCCGAGACTCGTCACCCGCCCCTGCTTCAGCATCACGATCTGCGTGGCGAGCTGGCGCAGCTCGGCGACGTCGTGGCTGACATAGACCATCGGCACGTTGGCCTCGTCGCGCAGCCGCACCAGATATGGCAGGATCTCGAGCTTGCGGCCCTCGTCGAGCGCGCCCAGCGGCTCGTCGAGCAGCAGCAGCCGTGGCTTCGACAGCAGCGCGCGCCCGAGCGCAACGCGCTGGCGCTCGCCGCCGGAGAGCTTGCCGGGGCGGCGATCCTGCAGCGCGCCGATGTCGAGGAGGTCAATGATGCGCTTGTGCTGCGCCGGATCGAAGGCAAGCCCGTTCATCCGCCGTCCGTAGTCGAGGTTCTGCGCCACGCTCAGATGCGGAAACAGCCGCGCATCCTGGAACACATAGCCGATGCGGCGGCGGTATGTGGGCACGTGAATGCCGGCCGCGGTGTCGTCCACCGTCTCGCCGTCGATCACGATGGTGCCGCGATCCGGCCGCAACAGCCCCGCGATCATGTTGACCAGCGATGTCTTGCCGGCACCGGAGGCGCCGAACAGGCCGATGACGCGCCCTTCGCTGCTGAAGGATGCATGCAGCGAGAAGTCGCCGAGCTGCTTTTCGATGTCGACCCGCAGCATGGTCAATTCCCGTGCAGGCGCTGCGTGGCGCGGCGGGCGAACCACTCGGCGGCGATGAGTGCACCGAGCGCCAGCACGATCGAGACGATCACCAGCCGTCCCGCAGCGGCATCGCCGTCCGGCGCCTGGATCAGCGAATAGATCGCCGAGGAGATCGTCTGCGTCTCGCCGGGGATATTGGAGACGAAGGTGATGGTCGCGCCGAACTCGCCGATCGCTTTGGCGAAGCCCAGCACCATGCCGGCGAGCACGCCGGGCAGCGCCAGCGGCAACGTCACCGTGAGGAACACTTTCCACGGCGCCGCGCCAAGCGTCTCTGCCGCCTGCTCGAGCCGTCGGTCGATCGCCTCGATCGACAGCCGCATCGGGCGCACCAGCAGCGGAAACGACATCACGCCGCAGGCGAGCGCCGCGCCGGTCCAGCGGAACGAGAACACGATGCCGAGATGGTCGGCGAGGAAGCCGCCAACGAGGCCGCGGCGGCCGAACGTCAGCAGGAGCAGATAGCCGGTCACGACCGGCGGCAGCACCAGAGGCAGATGAACGAGGGCATCGAGCAGCGACTTGCCCCAGAAGTCACGCCGCGCCAGCAGCCACGCCAGCGCAATGCCGAATGGCGTCGCCACCAGCGTTGCGATGATGGCGACCCTGAGCGAGAGCAGGATCGCCGTCCATTCGGCGGGAGAAATCTCGGTCATCGAGCCCCAGCTATCACGTCGCAAGACCTAAGTTACGGGACTGATCAGGAACTTGAAGCCGTACTTCTCAAAAATGGACTTGGCCGCCGTGGAGCGCAGGAAGGTCAGATAGCCGCTGGTCTCGGACTTTGCCGTGGTGGTTGCGGCGACCGGATAGATGATCGCGGGATGCGAATCCGCCGGAAAGGTGCCGACGACCTTCACGCCCGGCTCGACCTTGGCGTCGGTGGAATAGACGATCCCGAGCGCGGCCTCGCCGCGTGCGACCAGCGTCAGCGCGGCGCGCACGCTCTCTGCCATCGCGAATTTCGGCTCCGCGGCCTGCCAGGCGCCGAGCCTTTCAAGCGCAGCCTTGGCATATTTGCCGACAGGTACAGATTTGACGTCGCCCGTCGCGATCCTGCCGTCGCCGGCGAGCCTGGCGAGATCGAAGCCTTGCGCGACAGTCACGTTGTCGATCCTGGAATCCTTGGGCGCGATCAGCACGATGCTGTTGCCGAGCAGGTTGACTCTGGAAGGCTCGTTGATGGTCTTTTTGGAGATCGCGTAGTCCATCCAGTCGGTGTCGGCGGACACGAACACGTCGGCCGGCGCGCCCTGCTCGATCTGCTTGGCGAGCACCGAGCTTGCGGCATAGCTGACCGAGAACTTGACACCGGTCCTGGCGGTATAGGCCGCGTCGATCTCGTCCAGCGCGTTCTTCATGGAGGCCGCGGCGAACACGGTGATGGTCTTGTCCTCGGCGACCGCAGGTGAGAGGGGTGCGGTGGCAAGGATCACGAAGGCGGCGAGAAGCCGGGACAGACGAAACATGGATGCGCTCCGTGCGAGCTCGCGCGCGCAGGAGGCGCGCAATCTGGCGTTGGTTGGGTCAGATGCGACGGGCGGACGCGCTGTTCCACGTGGCCTTGCGACGGCTTACGACCGGCAGGGATATCGCAATTGCGAAGATAGCAGGCCAGGTCGGAAGGTCAAACCTGGTGCGTCATCCCGGGCTCGCTTCGCGCCCCCGGGACGACAGCGATGGGCGAGGCGGCAGCTTGCCTTCCGCCGCAACCTTACCGCTTCGCATCGCCGGCGTGCAGCACCGCTTTGCAGGCCGCCGGCATCTGGGCCAGCGTCATCGTCGGCTTCGGCTTTGGCGGCTCCGGCGGCGGCTTGGGGTGCAGCACCGCGTCGGAAAACCAATAGGCGAGATCCGCGGGCTTGCAGCCTTCGTCCTCGGCCTGTGACGGCTGGCCCTCGCATGCGCCGGCACCGGCAGGGCAGCGCATGCGGATGTGGAAGTGATAGTCGTGGCCCCACCAGGGGCGGATCTTCGACAGCCATGCGCGATCACCCTTGGCCTCGCGGCACACCGCCTTCTTGATCGCGGCGTTGACGAAGATGCGCTGCACCGCGGGCTCCCGCGCCGCATCGCGCAACACCAGCACATGGCCCGGCGTGAACACCTTGGGATCGACGTCGAGCCGGTCGGGCCGCACCATCATCACGGCCGACATCTCCTCCCGCTCCTCGCGCGAGAGCCGGCGGTTCGGCATCGGCGTCAGCCAGATGTCGGCATCGAGGCCGATCTGGTGGCTGGCATGGCCCGAAAGCGCCGGCCCGCCGCGCGGCTGGGCGATGTCGCCGACCAGGATGCCCGGCCATCCCGCATCCCTGTGGGCCTTCGCCGCGAGCCGCTTGATCAGCGCGATCATGTCCGGGTGGCCGTAGCTGCGGTTGCGCGACAGGCGCATCACCTGCCAATGCTCGCCGCTGACCGGAATCTGCTCCGCGCCGCCGATGCAGCCCCTGGTATAGGAGCCGATGACATGGGCCGGCCCCTTCGACGGCAGCAGCTTTCGCGCGAACAGCTCCTTGGCGGCGAGATCGGGGTCGTTCGGATTGGCGAGCGGCGGCAGCGGCTTCGGGGTGACGCTGCCCTTGTCCTGGGCCAGCGCGCCGCCGGCGCCCGGGAAAGCCAATGCAAGCAGGAGGAGGGTGATGCCGCGGCGACTCATGCTGTCGTCCTTATAACGCAATTGCCGCATCAGGGTTAAGAACTCAGGCTTCTGTTCCGGCCGCAGGCTCGCGGCACAGGAGCTCAGTCAAACCGCGCCTCGAACTGCCGTTTCTTAACTGTGCAATAACCCTGTCCCGCATTGACCAAAATACGTGCGCGGCGGGCGGAATAACTGCGGCCTGGCATGCAATCGCGTGCGATTTCGGAACTGATTCAGGTGCGCGCGCAATTTTGCGCCAGATCGATCCCTGATTGCGGCGCTGAACCCATTTTGACGGTGCCTGCCGTCGCAGCCGCGCCTCGCAAACAGGCAGCAAGGTCCGCCTCGCGCGGATCGCCACCGGGCAAGATTACTTTTTTTTCAGACACTTGTCTCAAGACTCGCGGCCGCCGGGCGCACTGGGACGCGTGAAGTTGAGTTTGAAATCTCGAAGAACAAGAAAGCGAACGCAAAGCGTGCTTGCAAGCGTCGGCAAAAGGGCGCGCAAGCCGCGCTTTGCGGTCGCGTCGCGAGTTCCTTCCGAGCGCAGCGAAGTGCTGCGCAGCCGTGCCGAGGCGGAAGCCGCGATCGCGGAAGCACGCAAATCCCATGAACGCCTGCGCCAGGCCATCGATATGCTGCCGCAGGGCATCGTGTTTCTCGATGCTGAAGGCCGCTACGTCCTCTGGAACAAGAAGTACGCCGAGATCTACAGCAAGACCGCCGACCTGTTTGCGGAAGGAGCGCGCCTTGAGGACACGCTGCGCATCGGCGTGGCCCGCGGCGACTATCCCGAGGCCGTCGGCAACGAGGACGAGTGGATCTCCGAGCGCCTGCAAAAGCTCTATCAGCCCGGTGCGCGCCACGAGCAGAAGCTGTCGGACGGCCGCGTCATCCTGATCGACGAGCGTCTGACCGATGACGGCGGCGTCGTCGGCCTGCGCGTCGACATTACCGAGTTGAAGCAGCGCGAGGCTTCGTTCCGCCTGCTGTTCGAGGGCAATCCCGTGCCCATGATCGTCTGCGCGCTGGACGACGAGCGCATCATCGCCGTCAACGACGCCGCGGTCGCGCACTACGGCTACAGCCGCGCCGAGTTCGAGCGGCTGAAGATCCGCTCCTTGCAGGCCTTTGACAGCGAGCCGCCCTGGACCGCCGACGTGACCGGGGAGGAGCAGGCAGGCCGCACCTGGAAGCACGTCAAGGCAGACGGCGCGCTGATCGACCTTGCGATCTATTCCCGCGAGCTGACTTATGCCGAGCGGCCCGCGGTGCTGCTCGCGCTGATGGACATCACCGAGCGCAAGCGCGCCGAGGCGCGGCTCGCCTTCATGTCCCAGCACGACGGTCTGACCGGCCTGCCCAATCGCAGCCTGCTGCGTCAGCAGGTCGACGAGATGCTGCTGCATACGCGGCGCAGCCCCGAGAAGGTCGCGCTCCTGATGCTGGGGCTCGACAGTTTCAAGGCCGTCAACGACACGCTCGGACATGCGGTCGGCGATAAGCTCCTGCGCGGCGTCGCGAAGCGGTTGCGTTCCACCCTTCGTGAGGAAGACGCGCTGGCGCGGCTCAATTCCGACGAGTTCGCGATCGTGCAAAGCGGGCTGACGCGCCCCGAGGACGCGGTGATGCTGGCCAAGCGCCTCCTGGCGGCGATCGCCGATCCCTATCTGCTCGACGGCCATTCCGTGGTCATCGGCGCCTCGATCGGCATTGCGATGGCGCCCGGCGACGGCGACGATTCCGAGAAGCTGCTCAAGAGCGCCGACATGGCGTTGTCGCGCGCCAAGCTGGACGCGCGCGGCACCTTCGCCTTCTTCGAGGCCGCGCTCGACGCCAAGGCGCAGAGCCGCCGCAAGATCGAGGTCGAGCTGCGCGATGCGATCCAGAACGACGTGCTGCGACCCTATTACCAGCCGCTGATCGACCTCCAGAGCGGCCGCATCACCGGCTTCGAGGCGTTGGTGCGCTGGCCGCATGCGGAGCGAGGCATGGTCTCGCCGGCCGAGTTCATCCCGGTCGCCGAGGACACCGGCCTGATCAATCCGCTCGGCGGGCAGATGCTGCGCCGGGCCTGCCTGGATGCCGCGGCCTGGCCCGACGACGTCCGCGTCGCGGTCAACCTGTCGCCGCTGCAGTTCCGCAGCGGCAATCTGCTCTCGGTGGTGACGGACGCGCTGAAACATTCCGGCTTGCCGCCGCGCCGGCTCGAGCTCGAGATCACCGAGACCCTGCTATTGGAGAAGAGCGCCCAGATCCTGGCGACGCTGCATGCGCTGCGCGCGCTCGGGGTGCGCATCTCGATGGACGATTTCGGCACCGGCTATTCCAGCCTCAGCTATTTGCGAAGCTTCCCGTTCGACAAGATCAAGATCGACCAGTCCTTCGTGCGCGATCTCGGCTCCAACCGCGAAGCCCAGGCGATCATTCGCTCCATCGTCAGCCTCGGGAAGGGCTTGGGCGTCACCATCACCGCCGAGGGTGTCGAGACCGAGGCCGAGCTGAGCTGTCTCCGCGCCGAAGGCTGCCATGAGGGCCAGGGCTTCCTGTTCAGCAAGGCCCGGCCCCATGCGGAGATCGTCAGCCTGCTGGCGGCGCAGCGCGGCATCGACGGCAACGAGGACGCCGCCCTGGTGGCGTGAGGCCGTTAACGGGTCCGCAAGGGTGCTGCACTCCCTCGCCCCTCTTTCAAGGGGCGAGGTGAAGAGATCTCAGGCTGCCCGCAGTCCGGCCAGAAACGTATCCACGCTTCGGATCAGCACCGAGGCATGTTGTCCCAGCTCGCCCGTGGCAACCATGACGTCGCCGGCCAGCGCCCGGGACTGGTCGGCGGACTGGCTGGCGCCGGCGACATTGGCCGAGACGTCCGTGGTGCCGGCCGATGCCTGCTGCACGCTGCGGGCGATCTCCCGCGTTGCCGAGCCCTGTTCCTCGACCGCGGCAGCGATCGTGTTGGCGATGCCGCTGATCTCGCGGATGGTGTCGCTGATGCCGGAGATTGCGGTGACGCAATTTCCGGTGGCGGCCTGGATTGCGGTGACCTGGCTTGCGATCTCGTCGGTCGCCTTCGCGGTCTGGCTCGCCAGCTCCTTCACTTCGGCGGCGACCACGGCAAAGCCGCGGCCGGCTTCGCCCGCGCGGGCGGCCTCGATCGTGGCGTTGAGCGCGAGCAGGTTGGTCTGGCTGGCGATTTCGCTGATCAGCCGCAGCACGTCGCCGATGCGCTCGGCGGCGGTGGCAAGGCTCGTGACCATCTCGGTCGTCTCCGCGGCCTTGCGGACGGCGCCGCTCGCAACCTCGCTGGAATGGGTGACCTGACGGCCGATCTCGTTAACGGATGAGGCCAGCTCCTCCGTCGCTGCCGCGACGGCATTGACGCTGGCCGAGGCTTCCTCGGAGGCCGTCGCTGCGGCGGAAGCTCGCTGCGAGGTGCCGTTGACGCTGGTGGTGATCTCGCCGGCCACGCTCTGCATGCCCTCGGTCGCCTTTGCCACGGCGGCCACCACGCCCTTGACGTCGGCCTCGAAGCGGTCGGCCATCTGGCGCTGGAGTGCCTGCTTCTCGATCTCGGCCCTGGCCCTGTCCGCTTCCTGCGCCTCGCGCAGGGCGCCCGCCTCGAGCATGTTGCGGCGGAACACGTCGACCGCCTTGGCCATGGTGCCGAGTTCGTCCGTGCGTTCGCTTCCGGGAATGGTGACGCTGGTATCGCCGCTCGACAGCCGGTTCATGACCGCAGTGATCGCGGTAAGCGGCCGCGACAGGCCTCGCCCGAGCAGCAGGGCCAGCACGATCGTGACGGCAAGGATCGCAAGCGTGCCGAGGATCAGGTTGCGCTCGGCTGTGGCGAACGCGGCCTCATACTCGCTCGTGTCCTTGATGATCTCGAGCACGCCGACGGGCGCTCCCGCATAGTTCTTGATAAGTCCGGCATAGACCTCGACTGGATGACCGTCGAGCTCGGCCGCATGCCGGACCACCGAACCGTCGATTGCGTTCTTCAGCTGATCCAGCGTGGTGACGACCGTGTCGCCAAAGGTTGACGACAGCTTGTTCAGGTTCTTGCCGTCGAGCGAGTAGACTGCGAGGTCGATGCCAAAGCGCTTCTTGGCGCGGTCGACGAATTCCTTGCCGAAGGCTGCGCCGATATCAACGTTGGCAAGGCTTTTGCCGCCTCGCACGATCGGTGTCATGCCGAAGATGCCAAGCGCCTCCCGGCCGGGCTCGACGCCGACGATCTGCCGGCCGCCCTTGATCGCCTCGACCACGGTCTCCCGGCGCGCCGAGACGTCATCGCCGAACACCTTGGGAGCATGTACACGGTAAAATGCGACCGCGGGCGGAACCTGGAAGGTGATGAGTGGGATACCCTGCGCTTTCAGCGATTTGTTGGCCTCGCCGAGCAGTGCGGCCAGGCTGTCGCGGTCGCCCTTCGCTATGGCATCGCCAACCGGCGGCAGCGCCGCGATCACGGCGGAGACGGCCAGTGCCGAACGCCCTTCATAGTCGATCGCCGCAATCACGCTCTCATATTGCAGCTTGAGCTGCTGATCGAGCGCCATCCGCGTCAGCGCCCGCTGCTGGGTGATCGAGAAGCCGGAGAGGATGGCGCAGGCCACTGCCACTGTGAGTGCGATGGCGAGGATCAGGCGGGCGGCAATCGACTTGATCTTGAACATGAACAATTCCCGGGTATTTCCAAATTCTGCTTTGGTGGGAATGGTTGCAGAAATTGCTTAACAATAAGGCCGGATGGCCCCCGTGTTTTAACGGAGACGCCGTCATCCCTTTGCATGACTCGCTGCAACGGGCGCATGGAGGGCTGGTGGTTCGCCGCGAGCAAAGGCAACGCGCGCAGTCATTCCTGCAGGCGACCAGTGCAAGTCGCGGAACCGGCGTGAGCGGTCGAAGCCCGATGTTGATCCATCTGGCTGATGGGACCAGGCGACGCGTCGTTCGACGCCGGAGCATCGTTCGAACGCGAGGGCCTCGCCACCATTCCTGGATCTCAGCGACGAGGGCAACGCGGCGAGATGCTTTCTGGACCATAGCAAAGCGGCAATGTACCTTCACCGGCGGACCATACGGCAAGACCACGTCCCGCGAGGCGATCGGGCAAGCGCGCGCCGACGGGGCGGTGCTCCGATGACGAAAGGCAGTGCGCGGGAGTGAATTGGAATTCGACCATACCGGCACCTCTGAAGGAGCGCGATCTTCGGATCGATCTCTTTCGGGGCCTTTCCCTATGGTGGATCTATATCAATCACATCCCGGAAACTTATCTCAACAGGTTCACGCCCAAGAATTTCGGCTTCAGCGATGCGGCAGAGATTCTCGTGTTTCTGTCGGGCCTGGCGTCCGGCATCGTGTACGGCGATCTGTTGCGCAGCTCCGGCTTTGCGGCGGCGAGCCTGCGCATGTTGCGGCGTTCGTTCGAAATCTATATCGCGCAGATTTTGACGGTCGTCCTGTTGCTGGCGGAAGTGTCCTACATCGCGGCATGGCAGCTCGACATGTTCGATCACGCCAACCTGGCCGTCCTGCTGCAACAGCCCGCAGAAACACTGCTGCAGGCCGCGCTGCTGCGATATACGCCGGTCAATCTGGATCCTCTGCTCCTGATGGTCATACTTCACTTCGCGCTCGTTCTCATCGTGCCGTTGACGATCGGCGCCTGGCCGCTGGCCCTGGCCGGATCCGTGGCTCTTTATGTTTGCGCCCACCTGTTCGACTGGTACATCCCGGCCTATCCAAAGGGGCAACTCTACTTCAATCCGCTGAACTGGCAGTTGCTGTTCGTGATCGGCATCTGGTGGGGAGCGAACCGCGGTGATTGGCAGCTCGCCATTCTCAACTCCCGGACGCTTGCCGTCCTGGCGGCGGGCTATGTGCTGTTCTCGTTCGTGATCACTCTGGGCTGGCAGATTCACGCGATCGAAGCCTATGTGCCGGCCTGGCTGTCGCGTCTGATCTATCCTGTCGACAAGACCAATCTCGACATCTTGCGATTGTTGCATTTTGCTGCGCTCGCGCTGCTCTGTTGGCGTTTTCTTCCAAGCAATGCCAGCATCTTGAAAGCCAGATCGCTGGTGCCGCTGATACGGTGCGGCGAGTATTCGCTCGCGATCTATTGCGTCAGCGTTCTGCTGTCCTTTGCGGCCCATGCGCTGCTCAGCCTGGGCTCGAACGGCCTGGCATCGCAGACGCTGGTCACCCTGCTGGGCTTGGGCCTGATGAGCGCCCTGGCGATGTCGCTCGCCGCGATTGATCGCGGCGTCTTGCCCAATCTCAGGCCATTGTAGGTCGACCGCGACCGCACAGGCGCATCATGCAGATGTCAGACCGCGGCGCGACCGAGATCGAGCGATGGCCGGCGCCTGGTCGGAAAGCTCAGCGCCACTGCGACGGCGGCGAGGCCGATCGCGAATGAGCCGGCGTGCAGCCAGGTGTAGCGCTGGAAGTTATCGAACACGATTCCGCCGGCCCAGGGCCCCAGCGCCATGCCGAGGCTGGCGAAGGCCGACACCGCGCCGAACACGGTGCCCATGATGCGCGCGCCGAAGTATTCGCGGACCAGCACCGCATAGAGCGGCATCACCCCGCCATAGGCGAGGCCGAACACCACCGAGAGCGCGTAGAATTCGCCGAGTTGCGCCACCGCGAGATAGGTCGCGATGCACATCGCCTGCACGAACAGCCCGCCGACCAGCACGGGCTTCGCGCCCATGCGATCGGCCAGCACGCCCAGCAGCAGGCGTCCTCCGAGGCCGGAGACGCCGGCGACGCTGTAGACCGTCACCGCCGTGAGCGGGGCGATGCCACAGACCATCGCATAGGACACCATGTGGAAGATCGGGCCGGAATGCGCGGCGCAACAGGCGAAATGGGCCGCGGCGAGTGCGATGAATTGCGGCGTGCGCAGCGCCTGCGCTGCGGTCAGCTCAACGGCGGCTGCCTCGTCCGCCGTCGCCGGCGCGGGGGCCGCCGGCGCCGGACGCACCAGGAAGCAGGCGGGGATCAACAGCGCCCAGGCGGCAATGCCGATCACCAGCATCGCGGTGCGCCAGTCATAGGCCGTGATCAGCCAGCTCGCGGCCGGCGCGATCGTCACCGGAGAAACGCCCATGCCGGCGGAGACCAGCGCCACCGCAAGGCTGCGGTTCTTCTCGATCCAGGCGCTCGCGAGCGCCATCATCGGTGCATAGAAGCTGCCGACGGCGATGCCGATCAGAACGCCGAAGCAAAGCTGGAACTGCCACAGGGTTGTCGCCTGGCTCGCCGTCACCAGCCCGAGCCCCAGCAGCAGGCTTCCCGAGAGCACCACGATGCGGGTGCCGAAACGATCCGACAACGTGCCCCACAGGAACGCGGCAAATCCCATGCAGAGGAAATCCAGCGTCGCCGCCGCCGAGACGCCGGCGCGCGACCAGCCCATCGCTTCCGAGATCGGCTGCAGAAACACCGCGAGCGACAGCATCGTGCCGAACCCGACACAGGTCATCAGTGCGCCCGCGGCGACAACGACCCAGCCATAGTCGAAGCGTGCTGGCCTGCTCATGCGTTTCCCCGCGCTGTTTGTCTTGTTGGTGGTGCGCGGCGGGATGGTGGCCTAACTTCCGCGCGAGGGCAAGGTGGCCGCAACGGCACGCTGACACTGTCTGTCCGCCTTGGTAGCATGCCTTGGTCCCCGGCCTGCGAGGTTGTTCTCATGAGCGCACACACAGGAATGTGTGAGGAGACAAGTTCAATGAGGCGGGAAGCGCTCTGCAGGCTGCGCGATTGTCGCAGGCTGTTCGTTTCCGTCATTTTCGCCGTCGCGGTCTCGGCACCTCCGGCATGCGCACAGGACGGCAGAAGCTCGCTGGGTGAGCCGGGGCCGGTCTTCTCGGACAGCGGTCCCGACGCCGAACTCTACGGCGCGGCCGAGGGCTATCCGGTCGGCACCCGGGCCACAGCCACTCAGCTCGACAAGCTGGTCGGCGTCTACAGCCGTTTCGGCGACATCCATCGCTCGCGCACGGTTCGTCGCGCGGCGGCGCCGTGGCACTTCAAGCGCGCGCCTGAGCCATCGATAACGTACAGCTTTGGTACCGAACGGCTGAGCATCGGGGACTATCTCAAGCGCAACCCGGTGACAGGGCTCCTGATCGCCAGGGACGACACCATCCTGTACGAGCACTATCAATATTCGCGGACCGACCGCGACCGCTTTCTCTCGCAGTCCATGGCGAAGACGCTGGTGGCCATGCTGGTCGGGATCTCGGTCTCGGAGGGGCGGATCAAGTCGATCGACGACGTCGTCTCGACCTACGTCCCCGCCCTCGCAGGAACGGAATATGGCAACACATCGCTGCGCGCTTTGTTGAACATGTCGTCGGGCGTCGCGTTTTCCGAAGTCTATGATGGGAAAGATGACATTGCCCGGCTGAGGCGGGCGCTGTTTGCTGGTGAGCCGAGAGACCCCGCGGAGATCGTCGCGCAATTCAACAACCGGACCGCACCACCGGGGACCAGATGGCACTATGCAAGCGTTGAGACCGAGATACTCGGCCTGGTCCTGCGCTCCGTCACCGGCACGCCGGTCGCCGACTATCTCCACGATCGGATCTGGGACCCCATCGGCACCGAAGCGGATGCGTCGTGGGCGATAGACGGTAGCGGGCAGGAGATCGCGTTCTGCTGCTTCAACGCAACCTTGCGGGACTACGCGCGCCTGGCCCGCTTGCTCGCCCATGACGGCGCTTGGGAAGGTCGGCAGCTGATCCCGCGGCAGTGGCTGCTGGATGCCACGACCGTCAGGCCCGAGGATCGCCATCTCGCTCCGCGCGTGGCCACGCCCTATTTCGGATACGGCTATCAGGTGTGGCTCCTTCCGGGCGAGCAGCGCCGATTTGCTCTGCGCGGCATTCGCGGTCAGGTCATCCTGGTCGATCCGGCCTCCAAGCTCGTCATGGTGCACACTGCCGTTCGCAAGAAGCCGACCGAGCCCGGAGGCCTCAGGGAGCCGCTCGCGTTGTGGTCTGCCGTGCTTCAGCAACTCGGGCAATGACGACCTGACGCCGCCTTATATACCCCAGATATTTGCGACGACCGTGTCGGCGCCGGCGAGTTTCGATCGTCCTAGGTCCACAATCGCGGACCTGCCGCGGATGGCCCGGCACCCGGGATGTCGTCAGCTCGACTGCAAGAATTGAACTGGAGAATACCGATGAGGATCACCGTCGAAACCAGCGTAGCAGCCCCGATCGATCAGGTCTGGCGTGCCTATACGACGCCTGCCGATATCGTGAAGTGGAATGCGGCGTCCGACGACTGGCATACGACCAAGGCGACGGTCGACCTGCGGGAGGGCGGGGCTTTCTCGTCCCGAATGGAAGCCAAGGACGGCAGCATGGGCTTCGACTTCGCCGGCACCTACACGAAGATCGTGGAGCACAAGCGGATCGAGTACGCGTTCGGCGACCGCAAGGCCGAGGTCGAGTTCGTGCCCGGCGCGAATGGCGTCCTCGTCCGCGTTGTCTTCGATGCCGAAACGACGCACTCAGAGGAGCAGCAGCGGGGCGGTTGGCAGGCGATCCTCGATAATTTCGCGCGATACGTCGAGGCGAAGCAGAAGGTGTGAATGTTCGGCGAGCCGGACGCACTGACTGCGCCTGCATCACACACCCTGCGATGCTGACACCGTACCCCTGTTTTGCCCGACGGAGCAAGCCCACTTCGCAAAATCGAAAAGGCGCAAGCCCGCCACGAGGGCGGCTACTGTGCATGGGGTTGTTTTCGCGGTTTTGTGTCGCGGGGTGCTGAACGGGTCGGCCGAACCGGTCCCGCGACGAATTCTGCTCCACATCGTCGTCATGGTCGGGCTTGCCCGGCCATCTACGGCTCTTGTCGCTCCAGAAACGTGAATGCCCGGGACGAGCCCGGGCATGACGGCGGTTCGCGACGAGTGAAGCCCCGTTGCTCAGCTATCCACCTTCAGTGCGGCAATGAAGGCCTCCTGCGGGATGTCGACCTTGCCGAACTGCCGCATCTTCTTCTTGCCTTCCTTCTGCTTCTCCAGAAGCTTGCGCTTGCGCGTGATGTCGCCGCCGTAGCACTTGGCGGTGACGTCCTTGCGCAGCGCGCGCACCGTCTCGCGCGCGATCACCTTGCCGCCGATCGCCGCCTGGATCGGGATCTGGAACATGTGCGGCGGGATCAGCTCCTTCATCTTCTCGACCATGGCGCGGCCACGTCCCTCGGCGCGGGTGCGATGGACCAGCATCGAGAGCGCGTCGACCGGCTCGCCATTGACCAGGATCTGCATCTTGACCAGATCGGCCGGCTTGTAGTCGGTGAGGTGATAGTCGAACGAGGCGTAGCCCTTGGAGACCGACTTCAGGCGGTCGTAGAAGTCGAACACGACCTCGTTGAGCGGCAGGTCGTATTTCACCATGGCGCGGGAGCCGACATAGGTGAGCTCCTTCTGGGAGCCGCGGCGGTCCTGGCACAGCTTCAGGACGCTGCCGAGATATTCGTCCGGCGTCAGGATCGTCGCCTCGATCCAGGGCTCGTCGATCTCCGCGATCTTGACCACATCGGGCATGTCGACGGGATTGTGGATCTCGATCTCCTGGCCGTCGGTGAGCTTCATCTTGTAGATGACGCTCGGCGCAGTCGCGATCAGGTTGAGGTCGAACTCGCGCGACAGCCGCTCCTGGATGATCTCGAGGTGCAGCAGCCCGAGGAAGCCGCAGCGGAAGCCGAAGCCGAGCGCGGCAGAGGTCTCCATCTCGAAGGAGAAGCTGGCGTCGTTGAGGCGCAGCTTGCCCATCGCGGCGCGCAGCGTCTCGAAGTCGTCGGCATCGACCGGGAACAGGCCGCAGAACACGACGGGGATCGCGGGCTTGAAGCCCGGCAGCATCTCGGCGACCGGCTTCCTGTCGTCGGTGATGGTGTCGCCGACGCGGGTGTCGGCGACTTCCTTGATCGCGGCGGTGATGAAGCCGATCTCGCCGGGGCCGAGCTCCTCGACCTGCTGCATCTTCGGCGTGAAGAAGCCGACGCGCTCGACGTCGTAAGCCGCGCCCGTGCCCATCATGCGCACGCGCTGGCCCTTCCGCATCGTGCCGTCGACGATGCGCACCAGCACGACGACGCCGAGATAGACGTCGTACCAGCTGTCGACCAGGAGCGCCTTCAGCGTCGCGTCGCGATCGCCCTTCGGCGGCGGCAGGCGGGTGACGATGGCCTCCAGCACGTCGGGAACGCCGAGGCCGGTCTTGGCCGAGATCATCACTGCATCCGAGGCGTCGATGCCGATGACATCCTCGATCTGCTGCTTGACCTTCTCGGGCTCGGCGGCGGGCAGATCGACCTTGTTCAGGACCGGAACGATCTCGTGATTGTTGTCGAGCGCCTGGTACACGTTGGCGAGCGTCTGCGCTTCGACGCCCTGGCTGGCGTCGACCACGAGCAGGGAACCCTCGCACGCCGCCAGCGACCGCGAGACTTCGTAGGCGAAGTCGACATGGCCGGGCGTGTCCATCAGGTTGAAGATGTAATCCTTGCCGTCCTTGGCGCGGTACTGAAGGCGCACCGTCTGCGCCTTGATGGTGATGCCGCGCTCGCGCTCGATGTCCATGGAATCGAGCACCTGCTCCTTGCCCGCCATCTCGCGGTCGGAGAGGCCGCCCGTCATCTGGATCAGGCGGTCGGCCAGCGTCGATTTGCCATGGTCGATATGGGCGACGATGGAGAAGTTGCGGATGTTGGAAATGGGGACGGTCGTCATGGGCGCGGGATACCACTCACATCCCCGTGCGGCAACCATATTGCTGTAATTTCAGGGTCTTTGTTCACGCCAAGCTGATTCCAACACGGGCCAAAACGCGCTACGCACGGCCCATGTCCAGGCTCATGTCCACCACCTCGATTCCCTCTGCCCGACCGCGCGTCAGAACCCGGGTGAGTTATGACCGCTTCCGGGCCTGGCTGGTTGCCTGCGCGGTCCGCCCCGAGGCGCGCCTGTGGCTGGTGATCCAGTTCGCCATCCTGCATGCGGTGCTCTGGACCTTCATCCTGATCAATCTCAAGGCGGCGCAGGACGTTCACATGGACGTCGCAGAAGCCTGGGGCTGGGGCCAGAAATTCCTCTGGGGCTATGGCAAGCACCCGCCGCTGTCGGGCTGGGTGGCCGGCCTCTGGTTCAGCGCGTTCCCGGCGGCGGACTGGGCGACCTATGCGCTCGCGATGACGACGGTGAGCGTCGGCATGGTGATCTGCTGGTTCGTGAGCTTGCGCGTGGTGGATGCGCGCCGCGCGTTCCTCGTCGTGGTGATGATCGCGCTCTATCCGATCTTCAATTTCAAGGGATTCAAGTACAACCCGGATCTGTTGCAGCTCGTCACGCTGCCGCTGTTGGTGCTCGCTTATCTGAACGCATTCGAGAGGCGGAGCTGGCAATCCGGAATCCTGCTCGGCCTCGCCGGCGCGCTGGCGCTGATGACCAAGTATTGGGTGCTGACCATGATCGGCGCCATCGGTCTTGCCGCGCTGATCCATCCGGAGCGGCTGCGCTTCCTGTCGTCGCCTGCGCCGTGGGTCGCGATCGTGACGATGGTCGCGGCGATGATCCCGCACATCGTGTGGCTTGCAGATGCGCATTTCGTGCCGCTGACCTATGCCGGCGACACCTACAGCCTCGCCGACAGCGCTCAGGTGCACCAGCTCGTCGCGGGCTACGTGCTGCATAATCTCGGACTGCTGGCCCTGCCGGTGGCGCTCGCGGCGCTGGCCATGGCGCTGGTGCCGCCTTGGGGCAGGCTGCTGCTGCGCGCCCCCTCGCGCATCGTCACGCGTGCCTGGGCGCGCGGCGGCAGTTCCGGCGTCAATGCCTCGCAGGCGCTGAACGTCTGGATCATCCAGGTCATCGTCGCCCTCGGCCCGCCGCTCGGTGCGCTGGTCTTCAGCATCTACATGAAGACCGATTGGGGCATCTCGCTGTTCTTCCTGGTGCCGCTCGCCCTGGTCGCGATTCCGACGCTGCGCGTGCAGGGCGCCGTGCTGTTCAACATCGCCGCGATCTGGCTCGTGCTCAGCGTCGCGACACTCGCTGCCTCGCCCTGGATCGCCGCGCGGGAGATGGCGGCCAATGCCGGCAACACCGCGACCTACGGCGCGCGCTCGGAGCTGGCGCGCGAGCTGACCCAGGCCTGGCACGCGCGCTTTGCCTCGCGCTGGGCCGTCGTCGCCGGCACCATGGAGTCGATCCAGCCGATGGTGTTCTACAGCCCGGATCATCCGTCCGCATTGCTGCCGCTCGAGGCCTGGGATTCCGGGTTGACCTCGCGCGATGACGCCAAGACGTACGGCTTCATCGGCGTGTTCGATCCGACCGACGGCCGGCTGCCCAAGTTCGAGAAATGGGTGGCGGAAGTCGCGCCCAACGCCGAGCGCATCGTGATGACGACGCGCCGCTTCACCCACGGCAAGGCCGGCCCGGCGATGAGCTGGAACATCTACATCGCGCCACCGGCGAAGTGAGCTTGCTGTCGTTCCCAACGCGCGCGACGCGTGAATACGGTGCGCGATTGCGCACCTGAGAACTTCGAGATCCCGGAGGTGATGCTTCGCACCATCCCGGAATGACGATCGGGCCTAAACCCCTTCCTCGTTGAACTTGCTCTCGACCAGCTCGGTGATCGCCGCGAGCGCCGCTTCGGCATCGGTGCCGGCGGCGGATACCGTGATCGTCGTGCCGGGCCCTGCGGCGAGCATCATCAGGCCCATGATCGAGGTGCCGCCGACGGTCTCGCCGCCGCGCGTCACCCACACCTGTGCATCGAAGCGCTCGACCGCCTGGACGAACTTCGCGGAGGCGCGGGCATGCAGGCCGCGCTTGTTGACGATAAGAAGATCCTTGGAGATCGCGCCCGCGGGCACGCCTGTCCCCGCTTGTGACGCCTCGTCGCTCATTTGCCGGCGAGCACGCGGCTGGCGATGGTGACGTATTTGCGGCCCGCTTCCTGGGCCATCGCGATCGCATCGGGCAGCGACCGCTCCTCGCGCACCTTGGCGAGCTTCACCAGCATGGGCAGGTTGATGCCGGCGAGCACTTCGACCTTGGGCCGGCTCATGCAGGATATTGCGAGGTTCGAGGGCGTGCCGCCGAACATGTCGGTGAGGATGGCAACGCCGTCGCCGGAATCGACGCGGTTGACCGCCTCGATGATGTCGCTTCGGCAGAGATCGGAATCGTCTTCGGCGCCGATCGTGATCGCCTCGATTTGTTTTTGCGGACCCATGACATGCTCAAGCGCCGCCTTGAATTCGTCGGCAAGGCGCCCGTGGGTCACAAGTACTAGACCAATCATCGGAAAACTCCTCGCGGGCGCTTTTGGTGCACCGCACGAACGCGCCACTTTGACCATCCAGAGCCCCCGCGCAAGAGGGGATGTTGCGTATCTCCCTGAATATAGACGGATGGATAAGGGGAGCTGCGCCGGTCACTCGGTCGCGATACTGGGGTTCATATGGTTACCATTTCCCTTCAAACAATCGCCGGAAAGGTTAACGGAAGATGAACTCTTGGTAGTGGTCAAGGCCGCGACAACCAGGGGAAGGGGCGAATAGTCGCGGGCCACCGGGATTCGCGGTATTTCGACACCCAAAATGCTGGTTTTCAGGGACTCGGCTGGGGGCAGTCGCTCCGCGTCCGCGGCATGCAGATCGACGACGAGACCGACGGTCGCATGCTCCACGAAGTCGCAGCTGCGGATGCCGAGGCCCCGGATCTCGATCAGTCCCACCAGCGGCGCGGCGGGGCGGACCTCAATTTCATGGCCGACTGTCGCCAGATGGACACGGTCATCGCCGACCAGAACGGTCCTTTCGACCAGGCCGGCGCGTCCCGCCATGATCAAATCAAACGCGAGGCGCGACTTGCCCGAGCCGGAGGGCCCGCGGATCAGCACCGCACAAGTCCCGACCATGACGGCGGAGGCGTGAACGCTGGGCCCATCGCTCATAGCGCCGGCAGCCTCACCACGAAGCGCGCGCCTGATACGGTCGGGACGCCTTCGTCATCGGGCGGGCCTGCGCGGTTCTCGGCCCAGATGCGTCCGCCATGGGCGTCGACGATCTGCTTGGAGATCGACAGGCCGAGGCCGGAGTTCTGGCCAAATCCCTGATGCGGTCGGTCGGTGTAGAAGCGCTCGAAGATGCGCTCCAGCGCGTCGTCGCGAATGCCGGGACCATCATCGTCGACCACGATCTCGATCTCGCCGCGGACCCGGCGGCAGGTGAGGCGCACCTTGCTGCCGCGTTCGGAGAACGATTGTGCGTTGGAGAGCAGGTTGGAGACGACCTGTCCGAGCCGCGAATCGTGGCCGCT
The DNA here is from genome assembly GCF_001424605.1 of Bradyrhizobium sp. Leaf396. NCBI lineage: Bacteria > Pseudomonadati > Pseudomonadota > Alphaproteobacteria > Hyphomicrobiales > Nitrobacteraceae > Bradyrhizobium > Bradyrhizobium sp. Leaf396. Next base: position 124,998 of record NZ_LMQJ01000006.1, on the reverse strand, counting down.
CACGGCGAAGGTGTCGGTCGGGCTGCGGCCCTCGAAGCGGGTCTCGACCGCGACGTCGTGGCCGAGCTTGGTCTCGTTGGCGACCGACACCAGCGTCGTCAGCAGGCGGCGCAAATCGACCGGGACCGCATCCTGCCGCTGCAGCTCGGCATCGAGCCGGCTGGCGTCGGAGATGTCGGAGATCAGCCGGTCGAGCCGCTTGACGTCGTGTTCGATCACCTCGAGGAGGCGTGCGCGGCTGTTCTCATTGCGCGCGAGCGGCAGCGTCTCGACCGCCGAGCGCAGCGAGGTCAGCGGGTTCTTCAATTCATGGGCGACGTCGGCGGCGAACATCTCGATCGCCTCGATGCGGCTGTAGAGCGCGCTGGTCATGTCGCGCAGCGCGCCGGAGAGATGGCCGATCTCGTCGCGGCGGCGGGTGAAATCGGGAATCTCGATGCGGGCCTTGATGCGGCGGCGGACGCGCTCGGCACTGTCGGCGAGCCGGCGCACGGGGCCCGCGATGGTGCTCGCGAGCAAGAGCGAGAGCATGATCATGACGGCGGCGGCGACACCACCGACCTTCAGGATGGCGAGGCGCTCGGCGGTGACCATCTGATCGATGTCGTCGCCTTGCGTCGACAGCATCAAGGCGCCGTGAATGGCCCGCGAGCGCAGCACGGGGACGGCGACCGAGACGATCACCTCGCCGCGCGCATTCACCCGCACCATCGAGCGCTTCTGCCCTTGAAGCGCGTCGCCCACCTCCGCATAGCCATTGCCGTTCTCGGGCCCGAGCTCCCGATAAAGCGGCAGGTCGCCGCGATTCAGCCAGGTGCGCACTGCGACCATGCCGCGCTCGACGAAACCGGGCTTGGCGGCCGGAGGCGGCAGATCGAAGCGGAGCACGTTCTCGAGGTTTCGGCTGTCGAGCAGCAGGCTGCCGTTCGGATCGTAGATGCGGGCGCGGGTCTTGGTCGGCGAGATCAGCGTGCGCAGCACCGGCGCGACGCGCTCGGGATTGATCGGGAAGTCCAGCGGCGAATACTCGTCCGGGCCGCCATAGGTCTCGCCCGGCTTGAGGTCGAGCAGCCTGTCGGGGTCGATGGTGATGGCGTTGGTCTGCACCGTCGCGGAGGCCGCGATCGCCCCGGCGATGATCTCGGCCTGCACCAACAGGCTCTGCGCGCGCGCGTCGATCAGGCCGGCGCGGAATTGCGACAGATAGAGGATGCTCGCAACCAGCGCCACGAGGCCGGCGAGATTGAGGGAGACGATGCGGCGGGTCAGGCTCGAGAAGGAGAGAGCGAAGAAGAACTGCCCGGCGCGCTTCAGCCAGTTCAGCGGCCGGAAGCCTGACGGCTTGTCCTCGGCAACGAGCTCCTGAACGCCGTTGGAGGTGCTATCCCCGGCGCTCGGGTTGGGATCAGGCTGCGTTCGGTCAAGCAATGCTTACGCCCGCGTTAGGACAAGTGGTCGAGAAGGTCCCCGCACCCTAGAGCATGATCCGGAAAAGCGTGCAGCGGTTTTCCGAACAGACCATGCTCAAACGATAACCCAAAGCGCGAGACGCTTCATCCCGTTCTCATCGCGCTTTAGAGCGATCCCGGCCCCGATGGAAATCGGGCCCGGCGATGCTCCTGGTCGTTTGTGAGGCTGCAGAGCCTCAGGCCTCCTTGAAACGATAGCCGACACCGTAGAGCGTCTCGATCATCTCGAACTCGTTGTCGACCACCTTGAACTTCTTGCGCAACCGCTTGATGTGGCTGTCGATGGTGCGGTCGTCGACATAGACCTGGTCGTCATAGGCGGCGTCCATCAGCGCGTTGCGGCTCTTCACCACACCGGGACGGGTCGCGAGCGCCTGCAGGATCAGGAATTCGGTGACGGTGAGCGTCACCGGCTCGTTCTTCCAGGTGCAGGTATGCCGTTCCGGATCCATGCGCAACAGGCCGCGGTCGAGCGCCTTGGCGTCGTTCTCCTTCGGCGCAACGGTCGGATCCTTCGGCGCCGAGCGCCGCAGCACCGCCTTGACGCGTTCGACCAGGAGGCGCTGCGAGAACGGTTTGCGGATGAAGTCGTCGGCGCCCATCTTGAGGCCGAACAACTCGTCGATCTCCTCGTCCTTCGAGGTCAGGAAGATCACCGGCAGGTCGGACTTTTGCCTCAGACGGCGCAGCGTCTCCATGCCGTCCATGCGCGGCATCTTGATGTCGAGGATGGCGAGATCAGGCTGGGTGGTGCGGAAGCCGTCGAGCGCGGAGGCGCCGTCGGTGTAGGTCATGATGCGGTAGCCTTCGGCTTCCAAAGCGATCGAGACGGATGTGAGAATGTTGCGGTCGTCGTCGACCAAAGCGATTGTGGGCATGAGCCTCTGCTTTCTGCTTTCCGTTTGGGTCGTGGCTTGAAACGGCGAGCAATCCAGTGATGCGCCGCATACATGGGTGCCGAAGTGGCGTTCGAACCTTGTCACCGAGCAATGCAAGCTGGGCTGAAGTGTGACCAAGTTCCACGAAACACGGCAGATTCGCCGCATCTCGACCCATAACCGGGCCCCCGTTTACCCGAAAAAAGGCCCCCCACGCAACCACCTGATCCGAGAAAGCCGATGCAACCGACTCCCGACTTCGACCCTGGAAAGCTAGCCAAATCGCTGCTGAGGCGGTCTCGGCAAGGCGCCCTGGCGACGCTGATGACCGGCAGCGGCGATCCCTATTGTTCCCTCGTCAATCTCGCCAGCCACCCCGACGGCTCGCCGATCCTGCTGATCTCGCGCCTCGCTGTGCACACGAGAAACATCCTCGCGGACAGCCGGGTCTCGCTGATGCTGGACGAGCGCGTGGCCGGCGATCCCCTGGAAGGGGCCCGGATCATGCTGGCAGGCCGGGCGGAAGAGGCGGGCGCAGACAAGGATCTGCTTCAGCGGCGGTATCTCGCTGCCCATCCGTCGGCAGAAGGCTTTGTTTCCTTTACGGATTTTTCCTTCTTTCGGATCCGGCCGACGGGAACTCACCTGGTCGCCGGATTTGGCCGGATCGTCGATCTCAAGCCTGAGCAATTCCTGACGGATCTCACCGGCGCCGAGGACCTGCTGGCGGCAGACGAGGGCGCGGTCGAGCACATGAATGCCGACCATCGGGACGCCATGAACCTCTATGCGACAAGGCTCCTCGGTGCGGCCTCGGGCGACTGGCGCTGCACCGGTTGTGACCCTGAAGGCCTCGATATGCAGCACGGCCAGGCGACGCTGCGGCTGGACTTCCCGGAGCGGGTCACGGACGGCACAGGGCTGCGCAAGATGCTGGTCCGCCTCGCTGGTGAGGCGCGCAAGAAGGTGGAGCAGGGCGCAACGCCTTGAACGCCGCCGCCCGTCGCAGCGACCCAAGCCGTAACCGGTCCGGTTGGCAGCGAGGAGTTATGACGCATCGACGTTTGGCACTGGCGGTGGGTGTAGCACTCGCGATCGCCACCTCATGTGCCACGGCCGCTCTCGCCCAGAAGGCCAGTCCGGCCGCGCAAGGTGCGCGGATCAGCGCGCTCATGAGCGCCGGCAAATATGCGGAAGCGCTTCCGCTCGCCCAGGCCATGGTCGCGAGCCTGGAGAAGACCAACGACGGTCGCGAACTGTCCGCCGCGCTCAACAATCTCGGCCAGGTCTATGCCGGCCAGGGCCGCGACGATCTGGCCGAGCCGGTCTACAAGCGCGCCATTGCGTTGATGGAGAAGTCGCTCGGCCTCGACACGGGCTTGATCGCGCCCGAACTGAACAACCTTGCCGCACTGTATCAACGGCAAGGCCGCTTCACTGAAGCGGAGCCGCTGTTCAAGCGCGCGCTCGCCGTCAGCGAAAAGAGCCTGTCGCGCGAGCATCCCGATATAGGCCGAGCTTTGAACAATCTCGCCACGCTCCATGTGAAGCAAGAGCGTTTTGCCGACGCCGAGCCGCTGTTTCAGCGGGCGCTCGCGATCTATCATCAAGCCGCCGGGCCCGAGCATCCCGCTGTTGCAACCGTCCTGAACAACATCGGTCAGCTCAATCGCGATCTCAATCGCGACGCCAATGCCGAAGCGCCGATCAAGCGCTCGCTCGCGATTCGCGAGAAAGTGCTGGGGCCGGAGCATCCCGACGTCGCCCGCTCGCTCAACAATCTAGCCGGGCTCTACGAGCACCAGAAGCGCCATGCGGAGGCAGAGCCCCTTTACCGCCGGGCCCTGGCGATACGCGAGCATGCACTCGGAGCCGATCACCCTGACGTCGCGACCTCGACGAGCAATCTTGCTCATTTCCTGCAAGCGACGGGACGGACGGTCGACGCTTTGCCGCTCGCGCAGAAGACGCTCGGCGCGAACCGTGCGCAGCTGCCCGTCGTGTTGCCGATCCTGTTCGCTGCGCGCCAGCAATCGCTGCTGGCGAGCGACAAGGCGCTCGATGACGCGCTCGCAGCGATCCAGCGCGGCACGCAATCCTCCGCAGCGTCTGCCGTGAACAAGCTTGCGGTGCGGCTTGCCGCCGGCACCGACCGGCTCGCCGAGCTCGTGCGCAAGGACCAGGATCTCGCGGCCGAAGCTGAAGCGCTCGACAAGGCGATCGTCGCTGCGGTGTCGAAGTCCTCGGCGCAACGCGATGTTGGGGCCGAGCAGCGCAGCCGGACGCGGATCGCTTCGATTGCGAACGAACGCGCGGCCCTGCAGAAGACGCTCGCCGTCGAGTTTCCCGAATATTCCTCGCTCTCCAATCCGCTCCCGCTGGCCGTGAAGGACATCCAGCCGTTGCTCTCGGCCGACGAGGCGATGGTGATCTATTCCGTCACCAAGGGTCAGAGCTATGTGGTCGCGATCACGCGCGAGGGTGTCGACTGGAAGGAGATCAATGTCGGAGCGGATCTGCTGGCGCAGAAGGTGTCTGCTTTTCGCAAGGGGCTCGACGTCGGCAAGGCGCGGGACAGCTCCGGAAAATCGGGACTGTTCGATCTTGCGCTGGCGCACGAGCTCTATCTCGCGCTGCTTGGCCCGGTCGAGGTGCTGACGAAGGACAAGCGTAACCTGCTGGTCGTGCCGTCGGCGGCGCTGACCGCGCTGCCGTTCCATCTGCTGGTCACGGAGAAGCCGCAGGCTCCGATCCCGGACAAGCTCGAAGGCTATCGCGATGCCACCTGGCTGCTGCGGCGTCAGGCGGTCTCGGTGCTACCGTCGGTGGTCAGCCTCAAATCCCTTCGGGCCTTTGCGCGCAGGGACCACGGCGTCAAGCCGATGACCGGTTTCGGCGATCCCGTGTTCAACCCTGCTGAAGGACCCGCCGATCGTCGTGCCGCGGGCGGCAAGATCGCCGCGCGCAGCATCGCGACGATTGCCTATGCCGAATTCTGGCGCGGTGCCGGTGTCGATCGCGCTCGACTGGCTCAGGCGTTGCCGCAACTGCCCGATACCGCCGATGAGCTTAACGCGGTGGCGAGGGACGTCGGTGCCGCCGCGGCCGACATCCATCTCGGCCGCGAGGCCAGCGAAACGACGCTGAAGCGTGCAGCGCTTGCCCAATACGGCATCGTCTACTTTGCCACCCATGGCCTCGTTGCCGGCGACGTCAAGGGATTGGGTGAGCCCTCGCTTGCACTTTCCATTCCCGACCAGCCAACGGAGCTCGACGACGGCCTGCTGACCGCGAGTGAGGTGGCCCAGCTCAAGCTCAACGCCGATTGGGTGGTGCTGTCCGCCTGCAACACCATCGCCGGGGACAAACCCGGCGCGGAAGCGCTGTCGGGATTGGCGCGCTCGTTCTTCTATGCCGGCGCGCGCGCATTGCTGGTCTCGCATTGGGCGGTGGATTCCGAAGCGGCCACCCGCCTGACCACGTCGACGTTCGCGCTGCTCAAGAACGAACCAGCGATCGGGCGTGCCGAGGCCCTGCGCCGCGCGATGTTAACGTTTGTTGATGACACCTCCTCGCCCCAGAACGCCTATCCGGCGATGTGGGCGCCATTCGCACTGATCGGCGAACGCGAGGTAAGATAAGAAGACGCGACGAGGAATTGTGCGTCGCAATAACCAGACATAACGCGCAACCACGCCTTTGGTTGCGCGATCATTGTGGTTTCTGCATGCGTCTACTCAGGGCTGACATGCGCGAAGTTTGGCGTGGTCCTTGAATAAACCAAATCCTGCGGGATCAGCTTGGCAACGCCAGCGTTCATCAGTATTAGGTCGTTCAGCCGAGGCCGAATGGCCCATTCATCACGGTGACCGCGATGGCGCCAAACTTGGTCGCGCTAAGTGTCGCGGGTTCTAGGAGGGTTTTTTCGTGCAAGAGACGGGCGTGCGCAACGGTGCCTTCGGCGCCGACAAATTCGGCTTAAAGAATCTCAAGCAGGTTCACTGGAATCTGGGTGCGCCGCAACTCTATCAATACTCGCTTGCTGCGGGTGAGGCGGTGCTCTCCTCGGACGGCGCGCTCTGTGCCGACACGGGCGAGTTCACCGGGCGCAGCCCGAAAGACAAGTTCACGGTGCGTGACGCCACCACCGACAAGAAGATGTGGTGGGCCGGCAACCAGTCGATCACCGCCGAGCAGTTCGAGACGCTCTATCAGGATTTCCTCAAGCACGCCGAAGGCAAGCGGCTGTTCGCGCAGGACCTCTATGGCGGCGCCGATCCGGCCTATCGGATCAAGACGCGCGTCTTCACCGAGCTCGCCTGGCACTCGCTGTTCATCCGCACGCTTCTGATCCGCCCCGAGGCAATCGAGCTGTCGACCTTCGTGCCGGAGCTCACCATCATCGACATGCCGAGCTTCCGCGCCGATCCCAAACGCCACGGCGTGCGCTCGGAGAACGTCGTCGCGATCGATTTCGCCCGCAAGATCGTCCTGATCGGCGGGTCTTATTATGCCGGCGAGATGAAGAAGTCGGTCTTCACCACGCTGAACTACTATCTGCCCGAGCGCGGCGTGATGCCGATGCACTGCTCGGCCAATGTCGGGGCCAAGGGCGACACCGCGATCTTCTTCGGCCTGTCCGGCACCGGCAAGACCACGCTGTCGGCCGACCCCAATCGCACGCTGATCGGCGACGACGAGCACGGCTGGGGCCCGAACGGCGTGTTCAATTTCGAGGGCGGCTGCTACGCCAAGTGCATCAAGCTGTCGAAGGAAGCCGAGCCGGAGATTTATGCGGCATCGACCCGCTTCGGCGCGGTGCTCGAGAACTGCGTGCTCGACGAGGACACACGCGTGGTCGATTTCGACGACGGCTCCAAGACCGAGAACACGCGCTCGGCCTACCCGCTCGACTTCATTCCGAACGCCTCGCGCACCGGCCGTGCGCCGCAGCCCAAGAACGTGGTGATGCTCGCCGCCGACGCCTTCGGCGTGCTGCCGCCGATCGCCAAGCTCTCGCCGGCGCAGGCGATGTATCATTTCCTGTCCGGCTACACCGCCAAGGTCGCCGGCACCGAGCGCGGTCTCGGCAACGAGCCGCAGCCGGAGTTCTCCACCTGCTTCGGCTCGCCCTTCCTGCCGCTCGACCCCTCGGTCTACGGCAACATGCTGCGCGACCTCATCGCCCAGCACAATGTCGATTGCTGGCTGGTCAATACGGGGTGGACCGGCGGCAAGTACGGTGTCGGCTCGCGCATGCCGATCAAGGTGACGCGCGCGCTGCTCACCGCAGCGCTCGACGGTTCGCTTCGCAACGTCGCATTCCGCACCGACAAGTATTTCGGCTTCGCGGTCCCCACCGCGCTGCCGGGCGTGCCTCACGAGATCCTCAACCCGGTCAATACCTGGAAGGACAAGGACGAGTTCGACAAGACCGCCCGCGCGCTGGTCGGCATGTTCCAGAAGAACTTTGCCAAGTTCGAAGCCCAGGTCGACGCGGAAGTGCGTGCGGCCGCGCCGGACGTGAAGCTGGCGGCGGAGTGATCGCTCTCCCTTCAATGCAAAGGGCGGCCGCAAGGCCGCCCTTTTTGTTTGTCGCACAATCTTTCCGCCGTCCTTGATGAGTTCGTGGACGCAGCTACGCCTTGAAGTACGCGATCTGCGTCGTGGTCGCGAGCAGGCGGCCGTTCGGCGACCACAGCTCGCCATGCTGATCGCCGTAGCTCCGGTGAAAGATCTTGGCGTCCGCGGTCGCCAGCACGCGCGTGGTGTCCTCGGCGGCGAGGTTTTCGCTCGTGGTGTGGAAGTAGGTCGTCAGCGACACCGTGCCGAACGGCACCAGCTCGCGTCGCGCATGGAAGACGCGGCCGAAGAAGGCGTCCGACATCGACATCAGCGACAGCATGTCGAGCTTGCGCGGCGTGCGGTCGCTGATCCAGAGCTTCGAATAGGTGCTGGCGGGGTCGGCCTGCCGCGGGCCGATCCGCATCTCGCCCTCGACGAAGCGGAATTCGTACTGGTTGGCCCACGCCGCCGAGATCTTCGGGAACGGCAGCGTCTGTTCGAACGGCGTCGCGTCGGGGACCTCGACCACCCGGTGCTCCCAGGACGGCCGGCGCTCGGCGAACACGGCGGTGGCGAGCGTTGCGACCTCGCCGCCGTTCTGCGACAGCTCCACGCTCCAATGCTGGCTGGAGCGGTTGGCCTTCACCAGCCGCACGTCGAGATCGAACGCTCCCTTGGCGATCGGCGCGCAGTAATTGACGGTCATTGCCAAGGGATCGCCGGTGCGTTGCGGGTGCTCCATCAGCGCGCGCAGGATGGTTGCGGCGGTGGCGCCGCCGAACGGGCCGACGAAGGCCCAGTAATCGTCGCTGGTGTGCCCCTGCCAGCTTGAGTCACCGGCGGTGATGCGGGTGGCGTCGTCGAAGGGGTGCGGGAGCTTGGAGTGCATTGTTGGTCCTCGATGCCTCCACAGCCGTCATTGCGAGGGCAGCGAAGCAATCCGGGCTCTTTCCACGGAGACGGTCTGGATTGCTTCGCTGCGCTCGCAATCACGGCGGTTGAGGTTGCGGCGTCGTGTCACCGTGCCGCCTTGGGGATGATGGCGATCATATCATCATCCCTTGCAGAGGATGCAATAACCTCGCAGGTAACCCGCTTCCACACCGCGGAAAATCAGCCCGCGGCGTCGCGCAGGTTCGGCAGCAGCGGCGTGGTCGGATTGACCGGCACGTTCCAGATCTCCTCGGCGTATTCGCGGATGGTGCGGTCCGAGGAGAACCAGGCCATGCGCGCGACGTTGAGGATGGAGGCCCGCGTCCAGGCCGGTATCACCTGCCAGCGCGCATCGACCGCGCGCTGCGCCTCGTAATAGGAATCGAAATCGGCGCTGACCATGTAATGGTCGAGATAGCGCAGCGCATGCGCGATCGATTCGAAGCGGCCGGGGTCGCCGGGCGAGAACTCGCCGGCGCCGATCGCATTGATGGCGCGCTGCAGTTTCGGCGAATTGCGGATCACGTCCGATGCGTCCAGCCCCTGCTTGCGCCGGATCATGACGTCGCCGGCTTCCATGCCGAAGATCGCGATGTTCTCCGCGCCGACATGGTCGCGGATCTCGATATTGGCGCCGTCGAGCGTGCCGATCGTGATGGCGCCGTTGAGCGCCAGCTTCATGTTTCCGGTGCCGGAGGCTTCCATGCCGGCGGTGGAGATCTGCTCGGACAGGTCGGCCGCGGGAATGATCACCTCGGCGAGGCTGACATTGTAGTCAGGCAGGAACACGACCTTGAGCTTGCCGTCGATTGCGGGATCGTTGTTGACGATCTCGGCGACGTCGTTGATCAGCTTGATGATGAGCTTGGCGTAGCGATAGCTCGCCGCAGCCTTGCCGGCGAAGATCTTCACCCGCGGCACCCAGTTGCCGTTCGGATCGTCCTTGATGGCCTGGTACAGCGCGACCGTCTCGATGATGTTGAGCAGCTGGCGCTTGTACTCGTGGATACGCTTGATCTGCACGTCGAACAGCGCGCTCGGATCGACCTTGATGCCGAGCCGCTCGCCGATCACGCGCGCCAGGGCCGTCTTGTTGTGGTGCTTGACGTTGCGGAATCTCTTCTGGAATTCGACGTCGCTCGCGCGCGCCTCGATCAGGCCGAGCTGGGTCGGATCGTCGAGCACGGCATCGCCGCAGGTCTCGCGCAACAGCTCGGTCAGCTTCGGGTTCGCCAGCATCAGCCAGCGGCGGAAGGTGATGCCGTTGGTCTTGTTGGTGATGCGGCCGGGATAGAGATGGTTGAGGTCGTGGAAAACGGTCTCGCGCATCAGGTCCGAATGCATCGCCGAGACGCCGTTGATGCGGTGCGAGCCGACGAAGGCGAGCTGCCCCATGCGCACACGGCGGCCGCTCTTCTCGTCGATCAGCGAGACCGAGGCGCGGAAGTCGATGTCGCCGGGGCAGCGTGCTTCGGCGAGCGCCAGATGCTGCACGTTGATACGGTAGATGATCTCCAGATGCCGAGGCAGCAGCCGCTCGAACAGCTCGACCGGCCAGGTCTCGAGCGCCTCGGGCAGCAGCGTGTGGTTGGTGTAGGAGAGGGTGGCGACCGTGATCTTCCAAGCCTCGTCCCAGCGGAAATTGTGGAGGTCGACGAGGATCCGCATCAGCTCGGTTACGGCGAGGCTCGGATGGGTGTCGTTGAGCTGCACCGCGACCTTGCCTGCCAGGCTGCGCAACTGCCCATCGGACGACAGATGTCGCTTGACCAGGTCCTGAAGCGAGGCGGAGACGAAGAAATATTCCTGGCGCAGCCGCAGCTCGCGGCCCGCCGGGCTCTCGTCGTTCGGATAGAGGAACTTGCAGATCGCCTCCGCGCGCGCCTGTTCGGCGCTGGCGCTGACGTAATCGCCCTTGTTGAACGCGTCGAGCTTGAGCGGATCGGGCGAGCGGGCCGACCACAGCCGGAGCGCATTGACGTGCTGGCCGCGCCAGCCCACGATCGGCGTGTCATAGGCGATGGCCTGCACGGTCTCGGCCGGATGCCAGATCGCGCGGTCGCGGCCCTTGTCGTCGACATGCTCGACGCCGCCGCCGAAATTGACGTCGTAGATCACCTCGGGCCGCTGCAACTCCCAGGGGTTGCCGAAGCCCAGCCATTCGTCCGGATATTCCTGCTGCCAGCCCTGATTGATGATCTGGCGAAACAGGCCGTAATCGTAGCGGATGCCGTAGCCGATCGCGGGGATCGACAGCGTCGCCATGCTCTCCATGAAGCATGCCGCGAGCCGGCCGAGGCCGCCATTGCCGAGCGCGGCGTCTGGCTCGCATTTGCGCAACTCGGGCAGCGAGACGCCGAGATCGCCGAGCGCGAGCTCGAAGATATTCAGAAGGCCCATATTGTTGAGCGCGTCGGTGAACAGGCGACCGATCAGGAATTCGAGCGAGAGATAATAGACCCGCTTGCGCCCGGTATCGTAGCTGTGCTTCTCGGCCGTGAGCCAGCGATGCACGATGCGGTCGCGCAGCGCCAGCGCCGCGGCCTGGTACCAGTCGTGCTTTGTCGCCATGCCCGCGTCCTTGCCGATGGCAAGGCGCAGCTTTGCCAGGATGGCGCCCTTGATCTCGGTCAGCGCGAGTTCGTCGATAGGCTGTCCGGGGGCGGAATAATTGGGCTGGAACGATGAATCCTGCAAAGCCTTCACTTCCTGGGTCGAAAGAGCTCTCAACTAACCCTACGCGTCCTGCCCTTGCACCGGAACTGTCGTCGGTGCGGTCGTGCATTGCGCTGGCGTAAATTTATGCAAGGAACGGGCCGACTTGGGTACCCGGGGGAGCACGGAGAAACCGGGATTCGGTGCTAGATTAAGGAAGATTCAGCCATCAGTATGGAGACGCCTCATGAGAACGCCCACGCGAGTGCTGATCGAAATCGCTACTGCCCTCCTCGTCGTCTGCATCGGCGCCTCCAGCGCGGCGCTTGGCGCCGGCAAATCCGGCCGCAGCCCCGACGGCCTCAGCTGCGGCTTCACGGTCCCAGAGAAGGCGTCTCCCGCAGCTCGCTGCGCTGCGATCAAGCGCCAATGTGGCGGCAAGTTCTACGCAAATGCGTGCGGTGACAGATTGATCTCCGCAGCAAGCTGAGAGCGCCGAAGGTTCAGCAGACTCAAGCCGCCTTCGTTTGCACCGCATCGCAAAACTGCGCCAGACGATCGGCGAGCCGCAGCGTTGCCGGACTCGCATTGGGCGAGGCCATCAGTGCGAGCTCGGTCTTGTTGATCGGTGCAAAGCCTTCCTTCGCCGTCAGCACGCGGTGGTCTGAGAGGATCGACATCTCCGACAGGATGCTCAGCCCCATGCCGGCGGCGACCGCGGCCTGGATGCCGGCGAGGCTCGATGACGTGTAGGCGGTGTGCCAGGCGCGGCCCGCGCTTTCCAGCGCGTGGATGGCGCCGGCGCGATAGATGCAGCCGAGCGGAAAGCCGATCAGCGGCACGGACGGCACGTCGACGTCGACCGGATGGCTCTTGCTGGTGACCCAGTGCACCCGCTCCGGCCACACCGCGACCGCGCCCTTCTCGCCGGCCTCCCGCTTGTAGAGCGCAAGGTCGAGCTCGCCGCGTTCGAGATCGTGGGCGAGGTGCTTGCTCTGGCCCGCGCGCACGTCGAGGCGCAGGCGTGGATGCGAGCGCGAGAACGCGCCCAGCAGCTTCGCCAGGCGGTAGGCCGCGAAATCCTCGGGAATACCGAGCCGGATCGCGCCCTCGCCGTCGGGCTGGCGCAACACGTCGCGCGCCTCCTCGGCGAGCGAGAGCAGCCGGCGCGCATAGGAAAGCAGCCGCTCGCCCGCCTCGGTCGGGCGCACGTCCTTGCCGTCGCGATGCAGCAGCACCTGGCCGACATCCTCCTCCAGGCGCTTGATCTGCTGGCTCACGGTCGATTGCGTGCGGTGGACGCGCGCGCCGGCGCGGGTGAAGCCGCCGGCCTCGACGACCGAGACGAAGCTGCGCAGCAGCTCCAGATCGAGCATTGCGGCCTCCATTCGAAAATCCACTGATACGGAGTTAATCATTTAATTTCCAAATGGCAAGCGATCTCCCTAGATCGAGGGCTCAGGAGAATGCCGCATGTCGCTCGCTCCCTCGGTTTCTGTTCCTCGCAGCCGTTTCAACACGCTGCCGCTCGCTATCGGTCTGTTCTGCCTGCTCTGGAGCTACGCCTTCATCGCCGGCAAGATCGGCGTCACCCATCGCCCGCCGCTGATTCTGCTCGCCGCCCGCTTCTCGCTCGCAGGCATTCTGATCCTGGGCGCCACGCTGATACGGGGCGATGATTGGTCCCTGTCCTGGCGCGACGCTGCGGTCTTCGCAGTGCTCGGCATCGCCAACAACGCGCTCTATCTCGGGCTCGGCTACACCGGCCTGCAATCGGTTTCCGCCGGTCTTGGTGGCCTGATCGTCTCGGCGAACCCGGTGTTCACGGCCGCGCTCGCCGCGCTTCTCCTCGGCGAGGGCATGACCTGGCGCAAGGCGGGCGGCCTCATGCTTGGCGTGATCGGCGTGACGGCGATTGTCTGGCACCGTCTCTCGGTCGGCACGGACTCGCTGCACGGCATCCTCTTCACGCTGGCCTCGCTGGCTTCGATCGTCGCCGGCACCATCCTGTTCAAGCTGCTCGCGCCGAAGGGGTCGTTGTGGATCGGCAACGGCGTCCAGAACCTCGCCGCCGGCATCGTGCTGACGCCGGTCGCGTTCACCTTCGCCGATATCCACGCGATCGACTACACGCCGAGTCTGATCGGCGCGTTCGCCTTCCTCGTGCTCGGCGGCTCGATCCTCGCCTACTGGCTCTGGTTTCATCTGCTGAAGGTGTGTGGGGCCTCCGCTGCCAGCGCCTATCATTTCCTGATGCCACCGCTCGGCATGCTGTTCGCGTTTGTCGTGCTCGGAGAGCATGTCGAGGCGCGCGATCTCTTGGGAATCATCCCGGTGGCGCTCGGCATCTATCTGGTGACGCGACCGGCGAAGGCGGCGGCGTCTGCAAGCTGAGAAAGCCCTGCTGTCTCCCCAACGTCCGGCTAGTCTTTCCGGAACACGATCGACGCCATCCATCCCGTCATCAGCGCCATCGCCACTGTTGCAAGGCCGTAGAGCAACCCGTTGTGCCGCGCACTGTTGGCGACGAACTGCTCGAAGCCGACCTTGACGATCTCGAAGGCGGTGTCGGTCTTGCCGATGAACGCCCCGTTCGCAAACAGCTTGATCTCGACCTGATAGGTGCCGATCGGGACCTCTCCCGGCAGTGGAATGCCGGTCCGGAACAGGGTCGGCGTCAGGAACGTCACCGCGCTCGAATCCTCGCGGTAGAGGCCGCGCTGGGTGCGCAGGCGAATGAAGGCCGAGCGGAACACATCGTGGGGCACCACGTCGGCGTAATCGCCGCCGACTCGCTGCGTCAGCAGCACGTTGTTGAGCCCGATCTGCTGTCGCCGCGCGATCTCGGGCGAGGTGATCGCATCGAAGGGGCGGTTGGCGAACAGCGCGAGATAGCTCGGCACCTGCAGGAACTGCCGGTAGTCGGTGTTGATCCAGATCCCGAAGGTGCGCTCCTTGCGCCGCGTCACCATGTCCGCGCGCGGGCCCATCACGGTGACCACGAGATCGTAGGCCGTGCGGTCGGCCGGCGTCGTGGCGTCCTTTTCCACCGAGCCGAACAGCACCAGCTCCTCGCCCGAATAGTTCGGCGTCACCGTGACCCGATGGTTGGAGACTGACACGATCAGCCGCTCGGCCCGCGCGGCGCCGCCGAGCAGCAGGACGAGAGCGATGGCGAGAAGCACGCGAATCATCCGCTCACTCCGAGCTCGCGGATGGTGAAGAGGTCCGAGGGCTGGATCACCAGCTCGATCGCAAAGCGGATTCCGACCGAGAGGATCAAGAGGCCGAGCAGCAGCCGCAGCTGCTCGCCGCGGATCTTCTGGCCGGCGCGGGCACCGAACTGCGCACCGGTAACGCCGCCCACCATCAGGATCAGCGCCAGCACGGCGTCGACCAGGTGATTGGTCACGGCGTGCAGCATGGTCGCGAACAGCATCGTGACCAGCGTCAGCACCATCGAGGTTCCGATCACCGTCGAGGTCGGGACTCTGAGCAGATAGATCATGACCGGCACCAGGATGAAGCCGCCGCCGATGCCCATGATGGCGCCGATGAAGCCGATCGCGATGCCGACGACCACGACCGGAATTACCGAGAGATAGATCTTCGAGCGCTTGAACCGCATCTTCAGCGGCAGGCCGTGGATCCAGTTGTGCGTGCGGCGTGGCGGCAGCGCGCCGCGTCGGGTGCGCATCAAGGCGCGCAGGCCCTCGTAGAACATCAGGCCGCCGACCGTGGTGAGCAGCACGACGTAGGACAGCGCAATCATCAGATCGAGCTGGCCGAGCGCGCGCAGCTGCGTGAACGCCCAAACCCCGAGCGCCGTGCCGGTCACCCCGCCGCAGAGCAGCACGGTCGCCAGCGCCGGATCGATCGCGCGCCGCCGCCAGTAAGAGAGCGCGCCGGAAAAGGACGAGGCCGCGATGTGGCTGGCGACGGAGGCGACCGCGACGGCCGGCGTGATGCCGATGAAGATCAGCAGCGGCGTCATCAGAAAACCGCCGCCGATCCCGAACATGCCCGAGACGAAGCCGACCGCCGCGCCCATGGCGAGCACCAGGAAGACGTTGACCGGGAGGTCGGCGATCGGAAGGTAGAGCTGCATCGAAGGACCACGCTCCGGCGAGACGGATCGATTGCGCGGAATGCCCGCCGGACGGTCGGAACGATTGCCGCGCCCTTCAATAGCGGAATTTGCCGGCCGGCGGGACCGGGAATTTCGGGCGTGGTGAATGGGCGCGACGGCGGCATCGACGCTTTTGCTCCTCACCCCGAGGAGCCGGCGCAGCAGGCGTCTCGAAGGGCGAGGCCCGGACCGAGAGGCGGGCCTGCATGGTTCGAGACGCGCGCGAGGGCGCGCTCCTCACCATGAGGGGAGAGATTTCAATGCGCCGCGGATGCCGAGCGCTTGGTTGCGACTTGCTTCGGCGCCGGCTTGGCGTTCGCCTGCGGCGCGCTGTCCCAGCCTCCGGCGGGCGTCGCAACGTTGACGGCGTCGTCGGGCTGGGGCTCGGCGCTGAAGGTCTGGATCGCGAGCTTGGCCGCAGCGAGCGATTGCGGGTCGAGGCGCTTGGCGACGTCGTCGCGCTTGCCGGCGGCGTCCGCATCGCCCTGCGCGGCCGCCAGGCTGAACCATTTGTAGGACTCGGCGAGGTTCTGTTCGACGCCGATGCCGCGGGCATAGAGAATGCCGAGGTTGAACTGGCTGTCGGCGACGCCGCGATCGGCCGCCTTGCGGAACCACTGGGCCGCGCTCTTGTAGTTCGCGCCGCGTCCGCCGCCGTCGGCATCGAGCACCGCGAGGTTGTGCATCGCCTTCGCGTTGCCGCGCTCCGCAGCCTGCGTGTAGTAGCGTCGGGCGATGTCGGCGTCCTTCTTCACGCCGAGGCCCTTTTCGTACAGCGTTCCGAGCCGGAAGATCGCGGGCACCACGCCGGCCTGCGCCGCGCGGTCGTACCATTTGGCGGCTTCGTCGTAGTTCGTGGCGACGCCCTTGCCTTCGGCGAAGCGCAGGCCGATTTCGTAGGCCGCGGTCGCATCGCCCTTCATCGCGGCGGTGCGCAAGGCCGGGCCGCCGATTCCGTCGGGCAATCTCTCGCTCGGCGGCACCTGGACCAGGCCGAGCTTGGCGCGGCTCGTCCCCGACAACGCGCCGGTGATTTCGCCGGCGGCCGGCGGCAGCGGAGCCGCGGCGGGTGCGGGCGGGATTTCGACCGAGGCCGCGCTGCCCGGATTGGCCGCTTGCGCCGGCGCGGCATTGTTCTGGGACTGCCGTCCGATCGGCGTCGGCGATGTCATCGACGGCGTCACCTGCTCCGGTGTTGCCGGCTTTGTTTCGACTGGAGGCGGCGGGGCGGGCGCCGCCGGCTCGCTCGGAATGTTCTGCATCGCCTGCGGCGCCGGCGGCGGGCCGTCGCCGTCGAGCAGGTTCATCGCCATTTTGAAGGTACCGAGCACGATCACGACCACGCTCGCGCCGACCAGCAGCGAACGGATCTTCGAGGTGATGGTCGAACCGCCGTCCTTGCCCGTTTCCTTCGAACGGTCGGTCCCCGCCTTGGCGGCGCGGCCGGTCTTTTCCGGCTGGGCTGCGGCAGCCTGGGCGGCACGGCGCGCGGCGGCGATGAAGCTCGATGACGACACCGGCTCTTTCGGCCCGGCGGGAATTTCGCTGATCGCGCTCTCGGACGCCGCGATGCGCTCCGATGGCGTGGCGACGCGTCCGCCTGGCCGTGTGCCTGGCTCGAGCGGATGATCCGGCGGCAATTCCGGCGCCAGGGCGGCGCGTGGCGGGGCCGTATGCGGCTCCAGGATCTCGCTGATCGCGCGCGGCGGAATGGGGGGCATCGCCGGTACCGGGGGCGGCGCGGCGGGAGCGGCGGCATGGAATTCGCGCGGCGCGGCGACGAAGGCGGCGGCCTGTGCGGCTTGCGCGGCGGCGGGGTTGGGCAGCTCTGGCTTCGGATCGTATTTCGGCGGCTGTGCTTGCGGCCGCGGCTCGCGCGCCATCGGCGCGGGCTCCATCGGAGCCGCGGACGGCATCGGCTGCGGAGCGGCGGGCTGCGGCGCAGTGCGCACCCCGCGAAGATCGCCCTCGATCATCGAGAGGCGATCGACGACGTGGCCCAGCGCGCTGTGGACGGCTTCGAGCGAATCCTGGGTGTGCCGGTTGGTCTCGGCCTGGCTGAAACGGATGTCGGAGAGCTCGCGCTTGACGAGATCGACCATGTCGGGATCGGCGGCCGGCGCGGAGTTGCGGCTTTCGGCCAGCGCGGCATAGGTCGCCTGCTGCCGCTCCAGGTGCCTGAGGATGTCGTGCAGCCCGTCCTCGACGCGGCTCAGGTTGCCGTTGCGCGGATCGGAGGCGGCCTCGATCCGTTCCAGCAGATACGAGACGCGCTGCTCGAGATGGGCGAAGGTGGAGGCCGAGTCGTTGCCGACCTGCATGCGGTCGAAGCGGTCCGACAGCGCGCGGATTGCGGCTTCGAGATGCTCGGTGCTTTCGGACGGCTGAGGCCGCTCGCGGGTTTCGAGCGCGGCGGTGAGCGCGGCAATGCGCTGTTCCAGCACCGTAAAGCTGTCACCCTGGCCGGAGGCGCGGGTGATCTGGTCGACCTTGGACGACAGCAGCTGCACGTCTTCGGACAGCCGCGCGAGCGCTTCGTTGGAGGCGACATTGGAGACGATGGCGCGCAGCGCGGAGATCGCGCCTTCGAGCTGCTGAACGGTCGAAGGATCGTCATTCGCGCGCAGGATCAGGTCGAGCTTGGCTCCGAGATTGCGGATCGCCTCGTCATAGCCGGTGAGCTGCTCGGCAGGCGTCAGCGTGCGCAGCACCTGCTTGATCTCGGACAGCGCGTGCTCGATCCCCGACAGCACCTGGCCGTCGGTGCCGTTGGACCGCGTCTCGTCGATCCGACGGTGCAGCGAGCGGATCTCGTTCTCGATCGATTCGATCGCGCGCCGCGGCATCGCCTCGGTGATGGCGGCACGGATTTCGGCAAGCTCGCTGCGGAAGGCGTTGATCGCCTGCTCGGTATTGTCGGGACGCTGCAGCGACTCGATCTGGCTCGTGATCTTGAGCAGATGGCGCTCGAGCGAGGAGAAATCCGGCCCCGGCTGCGGAGGCGGCGGCGGCGCGTAGGCAGGGCCGGGCGGCGCCACTGGAGGCGCGTAAGGAGCCGCCGTGGGTGCAATCGGCGGCGCGGCGCGCGGCGGCATCTGCCTCGGCGTAAAGCCATCGAGCTCGCTCTGGCGCGCGGTGATCTCGGCGACCGCGACGTCGAATGAAGCCGGACTAAGGGGAGGGGAGTTGCGATAGACTTGAGCCGCCGCGCGCTCGACCGCATCGGCCTGGCGCTGGCGCGCCTCGATGGGCGAGGCCGCAGGAGCCGGACGCGGCGCCTGAGGCTGTTGCGGACGGGAGATTTGCGACAGGCGTGCGTCGAGCCGCGAGATCGCGTCGTTGAGCTGGCGCGCGACGCCCTGCTCGCGCGAGATCTCCTGGCGCGGCGTGGGCTTCGAAATCCGTTCGATCTGCTGGGTAATCGCGTCGAGCCGCTGGTGAATGTCGGCGACTTCGCGGCTCTCCTGACTCGGCATGTGCTGCGGACGCTGGTCGTAGGCCGCGCGAAAGTTCGGCGGGGCAGTCTCGCCGAGCGTGGAGTTCAGCCAGTCGTTGAGCGACATGCCGGCCCTGCGCGCAGCAGCTTCGGCCCGCTCCCGGACGGATGGATCGATGCCGTCAGCACTCCACGATACGCGCGAATTCATGACTCTGTCCGGTTCCGACTCCGGCGCCCCACCCGGCGCCTCCAGCCTCCCCACGCGTGCCGGTTGCAAACACAATCGAATTTGGCGCGGGTCGTCTGCCTCGAAAACCGACTTTTTCCTGTTACGGTAAATAACGGGTTAAGGAATGCAGGCCCGGTGTCTTAAAGTTGGCCGCGGGAACTTGGGGCCTGGCGTTCGGCCTTCGCCCAGTGGTCGGTGCGCTGCCTGCCCTGCATGCGGGGAGGGCTGGGGCTGGGAAGAGGGTGCTTCGGCCCCGGCAATCCGCAAGAGGACAAGCCCCCTCAGTCGGCGCTTCGCGCCGATCTCTCCCGCAAGCGGGAGAGCTGACCAGCACCGCCGGCGCCGGTCTACCCCTTCCCCTCGCGCTTGCCATCCTCCAGCGGCACCACCGTGCCCTTGCCACTCTCCGCCGACAGCGCCTCCAGCGCCTCCTCGCAGAAATCGGCCACCATCTGCTCGTGGCGGGCCCCGAGACGGAGCAGCAAGAGGTTGCCAAGGTCGAGCCGGCCTTCTGCCCTGCCGTCGGGAAAGCGCTTCTTCAGGATCCGCTCGTAGTTGGCATGGCGGTCGCGATGGTGCTCCAGGCGGGCCATCAGGTCGGTCCGCAGGGGCTCGATGTCGATGCTGTCGAGCGCGTGCAGGCGCACCAGCAGGTCGTCCTTGGTCGAGGCTGGCGTGCTTGGCCGCGCGGCCCAGTGCCGCAGCGCTGTTCTACCCTCGGGCGTCAGCGTATAAACGAGCTTGTTGGGCTTGCCTGTTTGCACGACCTCGCGGCCCTGGATGTAGCCGCGGTCGCGCAGCTTGGAGAGCTCGCGGTAGATCTGCTGGTGGTCGGCCTTCCAGAAGAAGCCGATCGAGGAATCGAAGGTCTTGGCGAGCTCGTAGCCAGTCATCGGACGTTCCGTCAGGCATGCGAGGATTGCGTCGCCCAGTGCCATGATCGGCCTCCTTCTTCGGTTCGACCAAGTTGCTTGACTTTATGCGCATCGGCGCATATGCGTCAATATGCATATGAGGCAGCATGCAGGCGGGCCGAAGGCCCGGCTGAAAAATCCAGCGCAATCAACTCCCCCGCTACTGTGCATGGGGTTGTTTTCGCACTTTGCCCTTGGCCTAGGGAGGCACCTGAGAATGACCGGCCTCGATTCCTGGTACGCCTACATGAAGTCCCACGACCGCGCCGCGCTCCGGGACCTGCTGCATCCCGATGCCGTGTTCGAGAGCCCCGTCGTGCATTCACCGCAGCGCGGGCGCGACATCACCTTCAAATATCTCTCCAGCGCCGAGAAGGTGCTCGGCGGCCCCGGCTTCACCTATGTCGGCGAGTGGAAGAACGAGCGCGGTGCCGTGCTTGAATTCAAGACCATGATCGACGGCATCGAGATCAACGGGGTCGACATCATCAGCTTCGACAGCGAGGGACGCATCACCCATTTCAAGGTGATGGTGCGCCCGCTCAAGGCGATCAACATGCTGCACCGCCTGATGGCGGAGCAGCTTGCCGCCGCCCAACCATAAGCCCAACATCATCCCCACAAGGCCCATGCCGGGAGAACGCCATGCCGACCTATAAAGCCCCCGTCGAAGACGTGAACTTCCTGCTCAACGACGTCTTCCAGATCGACCGCTACGACAATCTGCCGGGCTTCTCCGACGCGTCGAGCGACGTGCGCGAAGCCATTCTCGGCGAAGCCGCCAAGCTCGCCGAAGAGGTGCTGCAGCCGCTCAATCGCGTCGGCGATCTCGAAGGCTGCAAGCGCGCCGAGGACGGCAGCGTCACCACGCCGAAAGGCTTCAAGGAGGCGTTCAAGCAGGTCGCCGAGGGCGGCTGGCTCGGCCTCTCGGCGCCGACCGAATATGGCGGGCAGGGCCTGCCGGTGACGCTCTCCCAGGCGGTCAACGAGTTCCAGATCTCCGCCAACATGGCGTTCTCGATGTATGGCGGCCTCACCATGGGGGCGACCGCGGCGCTGCTGGTGCATGGCTCTCCGGAGCAGAAGAAGACCTATGTGCCGAAGATGATTGCGGGTGAGTGGACCGGCACCATGAACCTGACCGAGCCGCATTGCGGCACCGATCTCGGCATGCTCCGCACCAAGGCGGTGCGGCAGGCGGACGGCAGCTTCAAGATCACGGGCACCAAGATCTTCATCTCGGCCGGCGAGCATGATCTCGCCGACAACATCATCCACCTCGTGCTTGCCCGCATCGAGGGCGCGCCCGCCGGCATCAAGGGCGTCTCGCTGTTCGTGGTGCCGAAATTCCTGGTCAATGCCGACGGTTCGCTGGGGCAACGCAACGGCGTCGTCTGCGGCTCGATCGAGCACAAGATGGGCATCCACGGCAATTCCACCTGCGTGATGAACTACGACAACGCCACGGGCTGGCTGATCGGCGAAGAGAACAAGGGCATGCAGGGCATGTTCGTGATGATGAACGAGGCCCGCCTCGGCGTCGGCGTGCAGGGGCTCGCGCAGTCCGAGGTCGCCTATCAGAACGCGGTCGCCTATGCCCGCGAGCGCATCCAGGGCCGTTCGCTGACCGGTGCGAAGGCGCCGGACAAGCCGGCCGATCCGATCATCGTGCATCCGGACGTGCGCCGCACGCTGCTCTCGATCCGCGCCTTCAACGAGGCCGCGCGGGCCTTCGTGATCTGGACCGCGCTGAAGAGCGACGTCGCCCATCGCTCCGAGGATCCGAAGGACCGCCAGGCCGCCGACGACCACATGGGCCTGATGACGCCGGTGCTGAAGGGCTTCCTCACCGATTACGGCTTCGCCAACGCGGTGCAGGCGCAGCAGATGTATGGCGGTCACGGCTACATCGCCGAGCAGGGCATGGAGCAGTTCGTGCGCGATGCCCGCATTGCGATGATCTATGAGGGCGCCAACGGCATCCAGGCGCTGGACCTCGTCGGCCGCAAGCTGCCGCGCGACGGCGGCCGCGCCATCATGGCCTTCTTCGGCGAGGTCATGGCCTTTGCCAAGGAGAACGGCGGCGACGAGGCGCTCAAGCCCTTCATCGCCCCGCTGTCGACCTCGCTCGGCCATCTCCAGCAGGCGACGACCTGGCTGATGCAGAACGCGATGGCGAAGCCGGATAATGCCGGTGCCGCTGCAACCGATTACCTGCATCTCTTCGGCTTCGTCGCGCTCGGCTACATGTGGGCGAAGATGGCGAAGGTGACGAATGCGAAGATTGCCGAGAGCGGGGCGACGCCCTATCTCTCCACGAAACTCGTCACCGGCCGTTTCTTCATGGAGCGGATGCTTCCGGAGACCGCGGCCAATCTCGCGCGCATCCAGGCCGGCTGCGCCACCATCATGGAATTGCCGGCGGAAGCGTTCTGAGCCTGCTTCCGCTGCCTGCTCCCAATCGTCTCGAAAATCACATCAGGAGGGCGTCATGCCTGAGGCATTCATCTACGATCACGTTCGCACCCCCCGTGGCCGCGGCAAGGCGGACGGCGCGCTGCACGAAGTCACTGCGCTGGCACTTGCCACGGTGCCGCTGAAGGCGCTGAAGGACCGTAACAACCTGCCGGAAGATTCGGTCGACGACGTCGTGCTCGGCGTGGTCGATCCCGTCGGCGAGGCGGGTTCCGACATCGCGCGCTTCGCCGCGCTGAAGGCCGGTCTCGGCGAAGCCGTGCCCGGCGTGCAGATCAGCCGCTTCTGCGCCTCCGGCCTCGACGCCG
Organism: Bradyrhizobium sp. Leaf396; assembly: GCF_001424605.1. Lineage (NCBI taxonomy): Bacteria > Pseudomonadati > Pseudomonadota > Alphaproteobacteria > Hyphomicrobiales > Nitrobacteraceae > Bradyrhizobium > Bradyrhizobium sp. Leaf396. The sequence continues at coordinate 102,004 of NZ_LMQJ01000006.1, read as the reverse complement.
TGAACTTTGCTGCCGCACAGATCATGAGCGGCCAGCATGAGCTCGTGATCGGCGGCGGCGCCGAATCGATGAGTCGCGTCGGCATCGGCGCCTCAGGCGGCGCCTGGCCGATGGACCCGTCGATCGCGGTGCCGGCATATTTCATGCCGCAGGGCGTCTCGGCCGATCTGATCGCGACCAAGTACGGCTTCTCGCGCGACGACGTCGACGCCTATGCCGTGCAGAGCCAGCAGCGCGCGGCCAAGGCCTGGGACGAGGGACGCTTCGACAAGTCGGTCGTGCCGGTGAAGGACATCAACGGCCTCACCATCCTCGCCAAGGACGAGCACATGCGTCCCTCGACGACGATGCAGTCGCTGGCACAGCTGCAGCCGTCGTTCACGATGATGGCGCAGATGGGCGGCTTCGACGGCGTCGCAGTGCAGTCGCACCCGGAGATCGAGCGCGTCAATTACGTGCACCATGCCGGCAACTCCTCGGGCATCGTCGACGGCGCCGGCGCCGTGCTGCTCGGCAGCAAGGAAGCCGGCAGCAAGTACGGCCTGAAGCCGCGCGCAAAGATCCGTGCGTTCGCCAACATCGGCTCGGAGCCCGCGATGATGCTGACCGGTCCGGTCGACGTCACCGAGAAGCTCTTCGCGCGTTCGGGCATGAAGAAGACGGACATCGATCTGTTCGAGCTCAACGAGGCTTTCGCATCCGTCGTGCTCCGCTACATCCAGGCCTTCGACATCGACAACGCCAAGATCAACGTCAATGGCGGCGCCATCGCCCTCGGCCATCCGCTCGGCGCAACCGGCGCGATGATCCTCGGCACCGTGCTCGACGAGCTCGAGCGTACCAACAAGTCCACCGCCCTCGTCACGCTGTGCATCGGCGGCGGCATGGGCACCGCGACCATCATCGAGCGCGTGTAAGGGCAGGGAGCAACCAACATGTCGTACAAGAACTTCAAGGTTGAGACCGATTCCGACGGCATCGCGCTCGTCACCTGGGATATCCCGGGCCGTTCGATGAACGTGCTCGACGAGACCTCCACCAACGAACTCGAGGCGATCGTCAAGGCGACCACGGCGGATGCTGCGGTGAAGGGCGTCGTCATCACCTCGGCCAAGGAGGCCTTCTGCGCCGGGGCGGACCTCTCCATGCTCGAAGGCATGAACCAGGCCTACGCAAAAGTCTTCAAGGAGCAGGGCGAGACCGCGGCGAACCAGATGCTGTTCGACCAGAGCCGGCGCTTCTCGCAGGTGCTGCGCTCGATCGAAACCTCAGGCAAGCCCTGGGCGGCCGCGATCAACGGCCTCGCGCTCGGTGGCGGCTTCGAGATCACGCTGTGCTGCCACTATCGGGTCGCGGCGGAGAATCCCAAGACCCGCCTCGGCCTGCCCGAGGTCAAGGTCGGCTTGTTCCCCGGCGCCGGCGGCACGCAGCGGGTGCCGCGTCTTGTGCCGCCGCAGGACGCCATGACGATCCTGCTCAAGGGCGATCCTGTGACGGTGGAGAAGGCCAAGGCGCTGAATTTGATTCACGCCGTCGTTCCCGCCGCCGATCTCGTCAAGGCCGCGAAGGACTGGATCAAGGGTGGCGGCAAGGCCGTCGCGCCCTGGGACGAGAAAGGCTTCAAGCTTCCGGGCGGTCCGGTGTTCTCCAAGGCCGGCATGATGATGTTCCCGGCTGGCAACGCCATCTATCGCCGCGAGACTTACGACAATTACCCGGCCGCTCGCGCGATCATGAGCTGCGTCTATGAGGGCCTGCAGCTGCCGATCGATGCCGCACTGCGTGTGGAGTCGCGCTACTTCACTTCGGTGCTGCGATCCAAGGAAGCGGCGGCGATGATCCGCAGCCTGTTCCTGTCGATGCAGGAGCTCAATAAGGGCGCGCGCCGTCCGAAGGACGTGGCCCCGACCAAGGTGAAGAAGATCGCCGTGATCGGCGCCGGCTTCATGGGCGCGAGCGTCGGCTACGTCTCGGCCCGCGCCGGCCTCGACGTCGTCCTGATCGACCGCGACCAGGAGAGCGCCGACAAGGGTAAGGCGCATGCGCAGAAGGTGATCGAGGAGCAGATCAAGAAGGGCCGCGCCAAGCCTGCGGATGCCGAAGCACTGCTCGCGCGGATCACGCCGACCGCGGACTACGCCGCGCTGAAGGACGTCGATCTCGTCATCGAGGCCGTGTTCGAGGACCGCAAGGTCAAGGCGGACACCTTTGCCAAGGCGCAGCAATATCTCAAGCCCGACGTGATCTTCGCCTCCAACACCTCGACGCTGCCGATCACCTCGCTGGCCGAGAGCTTCAAGGACCAGGGCAAGTTCATCGGCATCCACTTCTTCTCGCCCGTCGAGAAGATGATGCTGGTCGAGATCATCCTCGGCAAGAACACCGGTGACGTCGCACTCGCGACCGCGCTCGATTACGTCCGCCAGATCGGCAAGACGCCGATCGTGGTCAACGACTCCAGAGGCTTCTTCGCCAACCGCTGCGTCGGCCGCTACGTCGCCGAAGGCAACGAGATGTTCCTGGAAGGCGTGCCGCCGGCGATGATCGAGAACTGCGCCAAGATGGCCGGCATGCCTGTCGGCCCGCTCTCGCTCTCGGACGAGGTCGCGCTCGACCTCGGCCTCAAGATCATGAAGGCGACGGAAGCCGATCTTGGCCCCAATGCCATCAATCCCGACCAGAAGAAGCTGATGGTGGAGATGGTCGAGAAGCAGGGCCGCCTCGGCCGCAAGAACGGCAAGGGCTTCTACGATTACCCTGAGAAGGGCAAGGGCCAGAAGAGCCTGTGGCCGGGCTTGTCAGCGCTGCAGCCGAAGCAACTCGACCCTGACACGCTCGACGTCGAGGAGCTGAAGCAGCGCTTTTTGGTGGTACAGGCGGTGGAAGCCGCGCGCACGGTGGAGGACCACGTCATCACCGATCCGCGCGAGGCGGATGTCGGCTCGATCCTCGGCTTCGGCTTCGCGCCGTTCACCGGCGGCACGCTGTCCTATATCGACTTCATGGGCACGAAGAAGTTCGTCGAGCTCTGCCGCAAGCTCGAGGCCAAGTACGGCTCGCGCTTCACGCCGCCGAAGCTGCTGGAGGAGATGGCAGCCAAGGGCGAGACCTTCTATGGTCGCTTCGCGCCGAAGAAGGCAGCGGCTTGAGTAGCACGTGTAGCGGGGATTGCGCTGCACGCTTTCATGGTGGCGCAGGAACGACAGGCAGGCCGGATCATCGATCCGGCCTTTCTGTTGTGCCGGCCTTCGCCTGCTAACCGGTTCCCTGCCGCACCAGCGCCGCTGCAGATCCTCGCTGCCGTCAGGCGCTCCGCACTGGCATCCCGCTTGCTAACGCATTCACAAGATGACCATTCGCATTGGAAGTGTCCCGCAATGAGCCTCACACCGTTTCAGGATGGTGCGGCCGGCGTGCGCGCAAGATATTCTCCGATGTTGGTCCTCGATCGGCCGCGCGCAGGTCCCAGAATCATGCGGCGGCGCAGAAAAATACCGTCCTGGATCGGTTGGGCCTTACTCGTTTTGACCGCCGATGTGGTTATGGCTTTGCTTGCCTGGTTCGCCGTTGGTTTCGTCCTGCATTGAGAGTTCTCCTCTGTACAGATGAAACGTCGCTGCGAGGTAGGCGAACTGGCCCATCATGAGGCAAGCGGTCACGATCGGAATACCCGCCCAAAATCCGAACTCCGAGCTCTGGAGCACGGTTGCTGCAACAATCGCAGTCGCCGGTGAAACGAGCAACAGAGCCCAGACCCGAAAGAACAGTCCCGTCGCAAGTCCCGCGATTCCGCTCGCGACCAAGAGAAGTAGTACGATCGTCACGATAGAATCCCAATTCAGCAGTCCGCGTTGCGGTTCCTAGCTGAAGTTGAGCCAACGAGATTGCTCTCACAAGGATGGTGACGACTGCGGAGCGGACAAGGCGGGGTTATTGTTAACCGGGACAATGCGTATCAAATTGACATCGCCACGCCGAGACGCGGGTCTTCAAGTCGGTATCTTTCAAGCCGGTATCTTGATGAACTGTCGGCCGCCGCAACTGCTGGTCCATGAGGTCGCCGTGGCCGGAACTTGTGCCCCACGCTGTCACGGGCGGTCTATCGGCGTTCATCTGGACAATCACCGGACCTTCGGTCACGATTTGATCGTTGTCGAGTCCCAGCGCCGGGAGCAGGTCGCTGGACTTCAGCTTCAGATCGTCCCCGCGATTTCGAGCTTCATGCGCCTCTGTCGACCTCGCCCCGCTCATATGACAATGCTGCTTCCAGAGCAGCAATGTGGGGGACAGCGAGCAGGCACCGGGCGAACGGGAGAGTTCGCGGTATTTGCGCCCGAGGCTTTTCTCGGCCGAAAGAGCAACTACATGCACCTGCTTTGATAGTCAAGATTGATGCAGCTGCATCAAATGAGGTAAGAGTCGGACGACGAGCTTGAGCGGGACCATGAAACGCAGACCATCGACCGAGGCAACGGCCGCCTGGATCCGCCTGATGCGGGTGCAGAGCCGCGTGCTCGATTGCGTCGAGCAGGACTTGAAGAAAGCCGGCTTTCCACCACTGGCCTGGTATGACGCGCTGCTCGAATTGTCGCGGGCGCCCTCGGGCGAACTGCGCCCGGTCGAACTCGAGCGGCAGATGCTGATCCCCCAATATTCCACATCGCGGCTGATCGACCGCCTGGTCGATGAGGGCCTTGCCTCGCGGCGCGAATGCAAGATCGACAAGCGCGGCCAGTTCGTGGAGATCACGGAAGCCGGCCGCGAGCTGCAGAAGCGGATGTGGGGCGCCTATTCCGCTGCGATCGAAAAATATGTCGGTTCGAAACTGTCAGATGCCGACGCCGTCAAGCTCAGCGGTCTGCTCGACCGCCTGGGCTGCTCGTGCGGCGAGATGAAACTGCCGCCCGCGGGCGCCAACGAAAGCATGCCGTCGCGATGATCGCGCGGCAAACCCGCTCGCCCGCGCACCCGGTGGGTTCGCGGACGATCCCTGTCACCCGCGCGCGTTCGGTCGAAGCGCCGTTTGAATAGAGTTTGAGATGGCGCGAGACCAGATCGATATGACGCCTCTGCAATCGCGCGACGAACTCGTCGCGTGGTTCGAGGCCGGCTGCAAGGACCCGTCGGAATTCCGCATGGGCACCGAGCACGAGAAGACGCCGTTCACGCTCGAAGGCCACCGTCCCGTGCCTTACGAAGGCGCACGCGGAATCGGCGCGCTGCTCGAAGGCATGAAGCTCCTGCTCGGTTGGGAGCCGATCATGGAGAAGGGCAACATCATCGGTCTCTACGACGTCACCGGCGGTGGCGCGATCTCGCTCGAGCCCGGCGGACAGTTCGAGCTGTCCGGCGCGCCGGTCGAGAACGTGCACCAGACCCAGAGCGAGTTGATGGCGCATCTTGCACAGGTGCGCGAGATCGCAACGCCGCTCGGCATCGGCTTCCTCGGGCTTGGCATGACGCCGACCTGGTCGCGCGCCGACATCCCGGTGATGCCCAAGGGCCGCTACAAGATCATGACCAACTACATGCCGAAGGTCGGTCAGTACGGCCTCGACATGATGTACCGGACCTGCACCGTGCAGACCAATCTCGACTTCTCCTCCGAAGCCGACATGGTCAAGAAGCTGCGCGTCTCGCTCGCGCTCCAGCCGGTCGCGACTGCGCTGTTCGCCAATTCGCCATTCACCGAAGGCAAGCCGAACGGCTTTCTCTCTTTCCGGTCCGAGATCTGGCGCGACACCGACAACGCCCGCGCGGGCATGATGCCGTGGGCTTTCGAGGACGGCATGGGGTTCGAGCGCTATGTCGACTACGCGCTCGACGTGCCGATGTATTTCGTCAAGCGCGGCGAGGAGTACATCGACGTGTCGGGCTCCTCGTTCCGCGCGTTCTTCGAGGGCCGCAACAACAATCTTCCCGGCGAGCGTCCGACGCTGTCCGACTGGGCCAATCATCTCTCGACGATCTTCCCGGAAGTGCGGCTCAAGCGCTATCTGGAGATGCGCGGCTCCGACGGGGGGCCATGGGGCCGCTTGCCGGCGCTGCCCGCCTTCTGGGTCGGAATCCTGTACGACGACGCTTCGCTCGATGCCGCCTGGGACCTGGTGAAGCACTGGACCGCACATGAACGTCAGGCTCTGCGCGATGACGTGCCGCGTCTCGGCTTCAAGGCGCGGATCAAGGACCGTTATCTCTTCGAGATCGCCAAGGAGTGCCTCGTTCTGGCTCATGCCGGCCTGCGGCGGCGCAGCCGGATCGACCAGCTCGGCCGCGACGAGACCCGGCACCTCGAGCCACTCGATCGCATCGTCGATTCCGGCAAAACTCCCGCGGAGGAAATGCTGGAGAAATTCAACGGTCCCTGGAAGGGTTCGGTGGAACCAGCCTATGTGGAGTACGCGTTCTAGGGCGCTGAATTGGATCGTGATCGCGGCTCAGGTTATTGTTTGAGCATGATCTTCTCCGAAACTCGCTGCACACTTCTCGGCATCATGCTCTCAACCTATAGGCCAACGAGCGGGACTTGAGCCGTTCATCGCCCGTACAGGTTTGCGGCGATCAAATGACCGGCCGAAAAACCTGAGCTTCGTCAATAACTCGAAAGCTGTTTCGATGCGGAAGGGCCGCCTATCCGGGGCCGTCATGGCCAGCGTCGTGGCATCTGCCGCGCTGCTTTCGCTCGCATTTGCGGGCGTGCCGGCGCTTGCCCAGACGGCGTTCGATCGGCCCGGTGGCGACTACTTCAGCACACCGGTCGCCTCGGGCGATCCCGAAGATTGCGCGCTGCTGTGCGAGCGCGACCGCCGCTGCCGCGCCTGGAGCTTCAGCTATCCCGACGTCGAAGGCGGGTCTGCCGTTTGCTGGCTCAAGAACACCGTGCCCGCACGCGTGCCGGGGAGTTGCTGTATCTCCGGAGTGCGCGGTGCGGGCGTGATTGAGCCGCGGATCGAGGGCGTCGAAACCTCGATCGACCGCCCTGGCGGCGATCTGCGCAACTTCGACTTGAAGGACGGGGAGGGTGTGGAGGTCTGCAAGGCTGCATGCACCGCCGACAACAAATGCCGCGCCTTCACCTATGCCCGCCCCGGCTACACCGGGCGCGAAGCGCGCTGTTTCCTGAAGAAGGAAATCAAGCCCCCGCGCCGCAAGGCGGGATTCACGTCGGGCGTGGTTCGTTAGTCGTCTCGTCCCCCGTACGTGCCGCGGCGCTTTTCGAGCTGCGTTGCAGAGCGCGGTCCACCCGGCGCCGGATTCGATGCGTCATGGATCCCGGCTCATGCGTCCGCCTCAATCACCGTCAGCTCCGGCCATAGCGCCTTCCATCGCGCGACCTTCGCCGCGTAATTGGCGGCGGAAAAATTCAGCGCCCGGTTGGGTCGTACGATCAGCTTTGCGATGTCGTCGAATCCGTGGGGCGCATAGACGTCGAACTCTCCACCTGAGGGCCGGATCCCCAGTTGCGTATTCTCCGTGAGGAACCGGTCGATACCGTCAGTCGAGCGCGCCAGCGGCGGATAGGGCAGGCCATGCTTGTCGGGGTACCATAAATGCACTCGCGCCTGGTTGCGGATCTCGACCTTGGCGCCGAGATGCGCAAGACGCGCATGCAGCCCGCGGATCACAGTGTCTTCCGCTTCCCACGAGGTATCGGGGTCAAAATAGAACACGTCGTAGTCGGCGATGCCGTGGCTGATCGCACGGCCGGTAAGCGCGTTCCAAACCGTCTGCACGAGGCAACCTGCGACAAGCCACGCATCGGGCAGCGCGAGCCGATCGAGTTCATCGACGATCGCGGCGTTGACCGGATTCTGCAGCGCCAACGCGAGGAATTCGTCGCGGGTCATTGGAAATCGCAGGGTAGGCTAAGATGCGCGCCCGGCGTCGTGCCACCATCTCTCAACGTTGCGACAGAAGCAGTGGGTACGCTTCGGGCCTTGCCATCCCATGATCGACGCTTCGATCAATGCACGGCGGTGAAGAACCGCGCCAGCCTGAAACCGGACAGCCAAGTCCACACCGGTTGGCTGCGCATGCCGAGATCCCAGGAGCCGACCACAGCGTCCGCACGACCGATCAGGTTGTCGATCGGCAGCAGGCCGACGCCGCCCGACCGCAGCGGCACACGGCTGTCGGCGGAATTGTCGCGGTTGTCGCCCAGCACGAAGAGATGGCCGGCCGGCACGGTCACTTCAGGCGTGTTGTCCAGCGGACCGCTGTCGCGCATCTTGAAGATCAAATGCGAAACACCGTTCGGCAGCGTCTCGACATAGCGGTAGGCGGGTTCGCTTCGGCCACGGTCGTCCTCGGCGGTGCCGATGCCATCGGGCTTCAGCTCGGCCGGACGGTCGTTGATGAAGAGCTGGCCCTGCCGCATCTGGATGCGATCGCCCGGCAAGCCCACGACGCGCTTGACCCAGGCCTGCGAGCGATCGCCGGGCCAGCGGAAGACCACGACGTCACCGAGTTTCGGTGTTTCCGCGAAGACGCGGCCGCTTTCGGGCAGGCTGATCTGGATCGGCAGTGACGAGGTGCCGTAACCATAGGGGAATTTCGAGGCGAGCAGCGCATCGCCGATCAAGAGCGTCGGCTCCATGGAGCCTGACGGCACATAGAACGGTTCGGCGAGCGCGCCCTTGGCGATGAAGACCGCGGCGACGATGCCGGCGAGCTGAGCAAGTTGCCCGGCCCAGCCGCTGCTCTTCCGCTTGGGGGTGGCAGTGACCTTCTCTTCAACGCTCATGCGCCCGTCCCACCCACGGTAATGCGTTCCATCAGCAGCGACGGCTGGCCAACGCCGACGGGCACGCCCTGGCCGTTCTTGCCGCAGGTTCCGATTCCGGTGTCGAGCGCAAGGTCGTTGCCGATCATGCGGATGCGATGCAGGTCGGTCGGGCCGTTGCCGATCAGCATGGCGCCCTTCAACGGGGCGCCGATCTTGCCGTTCTCGATCTTGTAGGCTTCCGTGCACTGGAACACGTACTTGCCCGAGGTGATGTCGACCTGGCCGCCGCCGAAATTCGCGGCGAACACGCCGTTCTTCACGGAGGCAAGGATTTCGGCCGGATCGCGGTCGCCGGCGAGCATGTAGGTGTTGGTCATGCGCGGCATCGGCACGTGGGCGTAACCCTGGCGGCGGCCGTTGCCGGTCGGCTTCATGTTCATCAGCCGCGCGTTCTGGCGGTCCTGCATGTAGCCGACGAGGATGCCGTCCTCGATCAGCACGGTACGATTGGTCGGCGTGCCCTCGTCGTCGATCGACAGCGAGCCGCGCCGCGAGGCGATCGTGCCGTCGTCGACCACGGTGACGCCCTTCGCGGCAACCTGCTGGCCCATCAGGCCTGCGAAGGCGGACGTCTTCTTGCGGTTGAAGTCGCCCTCGAGTCCATGACCGACCGCTTCATGCAGCATCACGCCGGGCCAGCCGGCACCGAGCACGACGTCCATTTCCCCCGCGGGGGCCGGGATCGATTCCAGATTGACCAGCGCCTCGCGCAACGCGCCATCGGCAGCCTCGCGCCAGGATTTCGTCTCGATGAATTCGGCATAGCCGGCGCGGCCGCCATAACCCTTGCTGCCGCTCTCCTGGCGGTCGCCTTGGCCCGCGACGACGGAAATGTTCACGCGCACCAGCGGACGGATGTCGCGATAGCTTTCGCCATCGGGGCGAAGGATCTCGACGACCTGCCAGGTCGCGCCCAGGCTGACGCTGACCTGCCGCACCCGCGGATCCTTGTCGCGCAAATAGGCGTCGATCTCGGCGAGCAGCTTGACCTTGGTCTCGAAGCCCGGCGCATCCAGCGGATTGTCGTCGCCATAGAGCCGCACATTGGTGTGCGGGGGCGGCGCGGCGAAGCTGCCGGAATAGCCGCCGCGCACGGCCGAAACTGCATCCGCCGCGCGCATCAGCGCCGGCAGGGACACGTCGGAGGAGTGCGCATATCCGACCGCATCGTCCTTGACGGCGCGCAAGCCGAAGCCCTGCGAGGTGTCGTAGGTCGCCTGCTTGAGCCGCCCATTGTCGAACATCAGGGCTTCGGTCTGGCTGTACTCCAGGAACAGCTCGCCGTCGTCGGCGCCCGAAAGCCCCCGCGCGATCTCGTGGCGAACCTGGTCGCGGTCGAGATTGGCGCGGTCGAGCAGGGAGGTTGTGGCAGGGTTGGTCATGCGTCCGTCCATTAGCCGGGGTATGTACGGCAAGATAATGATTTCGCGCCGGTTCCGCGAGGGCGCGAAGCCTCACATTACGGAAACAATAGGATTGCCCGCGACGCTACGGCAGCTTGTCATATCCCTCACCCAGCCCGTTCAGACTGAGCGGAAAGCCGATGCCTTCTTCGGGGGTCTCGAAGATGATGAAGGTCGCGGTCTTGGCGCTGCGCAGCTGGCCCAGCAGCTTGTCTTCCAGGACGACCTCGGCGACGCAGCCATTGGGCAGGCAGCGGACGAAGCCGGCGCGGCCGACATCCTGGTTGTCGAGCTTGAGGCCGAGGCCGGAGGGCAGGAGCACGCCGAGCGGGGCGACCACGCGCATCAAGCGGCTCTTCTGGTCGGCGGTCTTGAGCACGATCACGGTCAGGCCGGCATTGGAACGGTCCTCCGCCACCACGCTCTGGATCAGGGCGCATTGCTCGGTCTGGGCGCCGGGCGGGGTGTCGCAGCGGATCTGCCAGTCGCCATGGACGGAGCGGACCGCGCCTTGCGCATGAGCGAGGCCCGGGAGCGCCGGCAGGACGATCGAAGCCAGCAGGGCCAGCGCCGGGAGGCCGTTGGCCGGCCTTGCCATCGATCTCGAAAGCCCCATCGGGTCGGTCCCTCTGCTCGCCTGGCTCGCTCGTGCTTGGCGGACCAATCCGGCGCACTGATACGGGAATGACGGCGTCTTGAAGGCGATTCCCAAGCAAAATCCGCGCCGCCCACGCCGCCATCGCCCGCACGAATCAGGCTGCTGCGCGGCCATTCGCCTGTGCCTACCGCGAGCAATTCCGCTGTCAAGCCGCAGCATCCCGGCCAACGGTATTTTTGTCTGATGTTACTAGGAAATATCTTGCGGGTGATGGCTGACAGACGAAGCTCAAGACTGCATTGCGATAGATCAAGAATTATGGTTTGAGAGGCTTGATTTCGCGTTCTAGCGATCTGGCCCCAGTTCCTCTTAGAGGTATTCTTGCGTGGCGGTTTGTCAGACCGGCGGATCGAATAAGTGCTTCCCGCAAACAGGGGGATGCATCTGGGGTGATTTCGTAAGGGGAGCGCGAACGGCATGAGGATGTCGATGGGTCGGGTGGGCCGGCAATTGCTGGGATTGGCCACCATCTTCGTGGCGGTGGCTGGCATCATGCTGGCGACGGGTGGTGCGGCATTCGCCGAGCTCGGGCAGCCGGCGCCGTGGGAGTGGACGCTGCAGCAGTCCGGTTCCCCGGTGATGGACAACATCATCTGGTTCCACAACTTCCTGTTCGTGCTGATCACCCTGATCACACTGTTTGTCCTGGCGCTGCTCGTCATCGTGGTGGTCAAGTTCAACGCGCGGGCCAATCCGGTGCCGTCGCGGACCACCCATAACACGCTGATCGAGGTGGCCTGGACACTGGTTCCGGTGCTCATCTTGGTCGGCATCTCGGTGCCGTCGTTCCGGCTTCTGTTCCTGGAGCTCGACGTGCCGAAGGCCGACCTGACCATCAAGGCGACCGGCAAGCAGTGGTACTGGTCCTATGCCTATCCTGATAACGGCAAATTCGAGTTCGACTCGCTGATGGCGCAGGACAAGCAACCCCGCCTGCTCGGCGTCGACAACGAGATGGTGGTGCCGGTCAACAAGGTGATTCGGGTCCAGACGACCGGCGCCGATGTCATCCACGCCTTTGCGGTGCCGGCTTTCGGCGTCAAGATCGATGCCATTCCCGGCCGCCTGAACGAGACCTGGTTCAAGGCCACCAAGACCGGCATGTACTACGGTCAGTGCTCGGAGCTTTGCGGCAAGGACCACGCCTTCATGCCGATCGCCGTGCGAGTGGTGAGCGATCAGGAGTTCGCCTCCTGGGTCGAAGCGGCGAAGAAGAAATATGCGAGCGGCGGCACCAGCACCTACGCCTCCGCTGCTGGCCCGACGCAGTAGGCGTCGGGTGACGGCTTGAGGGACTGAAAGCGACAAAAGGGCGGGACCTCCAGAGGTCCGAACGGGACGCAAGGCAGGATTTGAAAATGGCAACGAGCGCAGCGGCACACGGCGATCACGCGCAGGCCCACGGACATGACGAGCACGCCCATCCGACCGGATGGCGGCGCTACGTCTATTCGACCAACCACAAGGACATCGGCACGATGTACCTGATCTTCGCGGTCATTGCCGGCATCATCGGTGCCGCGATGTCGATCGCGATCCGGGTCGAGCTGATGTATCCGGGCGTGCAGATCTTCCACGAGGCCCACACCTACAACGTGTTCGTGACCTCTCACGGCCTGATCATGATCTTCTTCATGGTCATGCCTGCGATGATCGGCGGCTTTGGCAACTGGTTCGTGCCGCTGATGATCGGCGCGCCCGACATGGCTTTCCCGCGCATGAACAACATCTCGTTCTGGCTGCTGCCGGCGTCCTTCGCGCTGCTGCTGATGTCGACCTTCGTCGAGGGCGAGCCGGGCTCCAACGGTGTCGGCGCCGGCTGGACCATGTACGTGCCGCTGTCGAGCTCTGGCCATCCGGGGCCCGCCGTCGATTTCGCGATCCTGGCGCTGCATCTTGCGGGCGCCTCGTCGATTCTCGGCGCCATCAACTTCATCACCACCATCTTCAACATGCGTGCGCCGGGCATGACCCTGCACAAGATGCCGCTGTTCGTGTGGTCTATCCTGGTGACGGTGTTCCTGCTGCTGTTGTCGCTTCCGGTGCTCGCCGGCGCGATCACCATGCTGCTCACCGACCGCAATTTCGGCACGACGTTCTTCGCGCCTGACGGCGGCGGCGACCCGGTGCTGTTCCAGCATCTGTTCTGGTTCTTCGGTCATCCCGAAGTGTACATCCTGATCCTGCCGGGCTTCGGCATGATCAGCCAGATCGTCTCCACCTTCTCGCGCAAGCCCGTGTTCGGCTATCTCGGCATGGCCTACGCGATGGTCGCGATCGGCGGCATCGGCTTCGTGGTGTGGGCGCACCACATGTACACGGTCGGCATGTCCTCGGCGACGCAGGCCTACTTCGTCGCGGCCACGATGGTCATCGCCGTTCCGACCGGCGTGAAGATCTTCTCGTGGGTCGCAACGATGTGGGGCGGCTCGATCGAGTTCCGCGCCCCGATGATTTGGGCGGTGGGCTTCATCTTCCTGTTCACGATCGGCGGTGTCACCGGCGTCGTGCTGGCGAACGCGGGCGTCGACCGCGTGCTCCAGGACACCTACTACGTCGTTGCGCACTTCCACTACGTGCTGTCGCTCGGCGCGGTGTTCGCGATCTTCGCCGGCTGGTACTACTGGTTCCCGAAGATGTCGGGCTACATGTACAACGAGACTTTGGCCAAGGCGCACTTCTGGGTCACCTTCGTCGGCGTCAATATGGTGTTTTTCCCGCAGCACTTCCTCGGTCTGTCGGGCATGCCGCGCCGCTATATCGACTATCCCGATGCCTTCGCGGGCTGGAATCTGGTCTCGTCGATCGGCTCCTACATCTCCGGTTTCGGCGTGCTGATCTTCCTGTACTGCGTGTTCGACGCTTTCGCCCGCAAGGTGCCGGCTGCCGACAACCCCTGGGGTGCGGGCGCGACCACGCTGGAATGGACGCTGACCTCGCCGCCGCCGTTCCACCAGTTCGAAGTGCTGCCCCGCGTGCAGTAAGCCATCTCCCGCGGCGCCCGTGACGGGCGCCGCGGCGCTATAACGAAGCGAGTAGATCTAAGTGTCCGTCCTCGACCAGAACGCCATCGACATCAATCCCCGCATCTCCGAAGCGGAGGTTGGCGATTATATCGCGCTGCTCAAGCCGCGGGTGATGTCCCTGGTGATCTTCACCGCGCTGGTCGGGATGGCGATGGCGCCAGGGCACTTTCACCCGGTGCTGGCGATCACCTCTCTGCTCTGCATCGCGGTCGGTGCCGGCGCCTCCGGGGCGCTCAACATGGCGCTGGAGGGCGACATCGACGCCAAGATGTCGCGCACGGCAAACCGCCCGATCCCGCGCGGCCGCATCACACGTCCCGAAGCCATGGCGTTCGGCACGACGCTCGCCTTCTTCTCGGTGATGACGCTCGGCATCCTCGTCAATTGGGTCGCGGGCGCGCTGCTCGCCTTCACCATCTTCTTCTACGTCGTGATCTACACGATCGGCTTGAAACGCTGGACCGCGCAGAACATCGTGATCGGCGGCGCCGCCGGCGCGCTGCCGCCGGTGGTGGCCTGGGCTTCGGTCACGGGCACGGTCGATGTCGAACCGCTGCTGCTGTTCGCCATCATCTTCTTCTGGACCCCGCCGCATTTCTGGGCGCTGGCGCTGTTTCGTTCCGACGACTACGCGCGCGCCGGCATTCCGATGCTGCCCAACGTCGCCGGTCCCGACGCGACGCGGCTCCAGATCCTGCTCTACACCGTCGTGCTGATCGCGGTCGCCGCGGCGCCATGGGCGCTTGGCTATTTCGACGCCGTCTACGGCATCGTCTCGCTGATCCTGGGGGCTGGCATGCTGGTGCTCGCGATCAACGTCTACCTGCGTCGCGAACGCAGCCAGTCGCTGCGCGCGACCCGCAAGCTGTTTGCATTCTCGATCCTGTATCTGTTCGCGCTGTTCGCGACCTTGCTGGCCGAGGTCGTGTACCGGGCGCTCGTGCCGATGGCAGGGGGCGCATGATCACAGCGATGGCCGACAAACCCGAGCCAGACGGAATCGTCCTCACCGAGGCGCAGCGGAAGAGCCGTCGTCAGCGTTCGATCGCAATCGCGCTCGCGCTCGGCGTGCTCGTGGTGCTGTTCTTCGCCGTCACCATGGTCAAGGGACCGGCGGTACTCGTGCGGCCGATGTAGGAAACATGAATCACGAGCCGATCATATCACGGGACGTCAGCGCCAAGCCGGCCGATCGTAAGCCGGCCGGGAGCCGTGCGCTGCGGCGCGATGTGGTGGTGGCTTCCATCTGCGGCGGCGTGGTCGCGCTGATGGTCGGTGCTTCCTACGCGGCGGTGCCGTTCTACAACTGGTTCTGCCGTGCCACCGGCTTCAACGGCACGACGCAGGTTGCGACCTCTGCGCCGGCCTCCGGCCCGATCGCGCGGAAGATATCGGTGCGCTTCGATTCCAACGTCGCGCCCGGCCTGCCCTGGAAGTTCGAGCCGGAGCAGAGCGAGATCGAGGTCAATATCGGCCAGGTCGTGACCGTCTTCTACACCGTGACCAACCAGGCCGCGCGCACAACGGCCGCGCAGGCCGCGTACAATGTCGCGCCGCTGACGGTCGGCTCATATTTCCAGAAGATCAACTGCTTCTGCTTCACCGAGCAGACCCTGGCTCCGGGCGAGAAGCGCGAGATGCCGGTCGTGTTCTACGTCGATCCATCGATCGCCGACGACCGCGAGAATGATGCGTTGAACACCATCACGCTGTCCTACACGTTTTATCCGGTGAGGGATCCGGTGGTGAAGCCGCTGGCTTCGGGCGAAGGCGACAAGCGCAAGGGAAATCTCTGACCGCCGGGCGCGCGCTCGGGATGTCGGAAGCAAGGGGATAAGTGCCTGCCAGGCACGGGATTGAGGAGAGAGACGGAATGGCTACGGCGCACACCAAGCATCACGACTATCATCTGGTCGATCCCTCTCCCTGGCCGGCGGTCGGCTCGCTCTCGGCGTTCATCATGGCCGTCGGCGCGGTCGCCTGGATGCACCACATGTTCTCTGCGGCGCCGATCGTGTTCGGCGTCGGTACCGTCGGCGTGCTCTACACCATGGCGAGCTGGTGGGGGGACGTGATGAAGGAGGCCCAGTACAAGGGCGACCACACCCGCGTCGTGCAGCTGCATCATCGCTACGGCATGATCCTCTTCATCGCCTCCGAGGTGATGTTCTTCGTCGCTTGGTTCTGGGCCTATTTCAACGCCGCGCTGTTCCCGGCCGACGCGGTGCAGGCGACCCGCGACGCCGTGTTCGGCTGCGGTCTCGGGACCCAGGCTGGCGCCTGCTCGGTCCCCGGCACTTGGCCGCCGAAGGGCATCGAGACTTTCGATCCCTGGCATCTGCCGCTCCTGAACACGCTGATCCTGCTCACCTCAGGCACCACTGTGACCTGGGCGCACCATGCGCTGCTCGAGAACGACCGCCAGGGCCTGAAATACGGCCTGATCCTCACGGTCGTACTTGGAGCCCTCTTCACCTGCGTGCAGGCCTACGAGTACAGCCATGCGGCGTTCTCCTTCGCCGGCAACGTCTACGGTGCGACCTTCTTCATGGCGACGGGCTTCCACGGTTTCCATGTGCTGGTCGGCACCATATTCCTGCTGGTCTGCCTGTTCCGCGCCTATGCCGGCCATTTCACGCCGAAGCAGCATCTCGGCTTCGAATTCGCCGCCTGGTACTGGCACTTCGTTGACGTGGTCTGGCTGTTCCTGTTCCTTTGCATCTACGTCTGGGGACGCGGCGCCGAGACCATGGCTCACGCTGCCCACTAAGCCAGATTGAACGACCAGAAAGGGCGGCCGCAGGGCCGCCCTTTCGCGTTCCGGCCGCCGGAAGTTTCGGCCGAAAGTGTGATAGAGTCCGCCATCATGAACGACACCGCCGGCACCTCCCCGTCCGAAACCACCGTCCTGCAGAGCGCGATGCGCGGGCTTGCCTGCAAGTGCCCGCGCTGTGGCCAGGGCAAGCTTTATGCGGGCTTCCTGACGCTCGCCCCCGCTTGCGACCGTTGCGGTCTCGACTACGCCTTCATCGATACCGGAGATGGCCCGGCAATCTTCATTATCATGCTCGCCGGCGCCATCGTCGTCGGCTGCGCGCTCGTCGTCGAGGTCAAGTACCAGCCGCCGTTCTGGCTCCATGCGGCGCTCTGGCTGCCGCTGATCCTCGCCACCACGCTGCTGCCGCTGCGTGCGATGAAATCGCTGCTGATCGCGCTGCAATTCCACCACAAGGCGGCGCCCGGCCGGCTGGTTGATCGCGCGAAATGAACGAGGCCGCGCGCAAGGGCCGCGTGGCCGGCTTCGCGCTGTTCACGCTGTTCCTGACAGCCGTGTGCGTCGCGCTCGGTGTCTGGCAGTTGCAGCGTCGGACAGCCAAGCACGAGCTGATTGCGGCCCTCACCGAGCGGCTTGCGGCGGCACCCGTCGCGCTGCCTTTGCCGGTGCTATGGTCTGGTCTCAATCCCGCCCGCGACGAATTCCGGCGCGTCAGCTTCACGGCGACGTATGCGCCGCTGCCCGATGCGATGGTCTATTCCGCGGGCTCCGCGGTGCGCAAGGACGCCTCCGGCCCCGGCACCTGGGCGTTCCTGCCGGCGCGGCTTCCGAGCGGCGAGACCGTCGTGATCGATGCGGGCTTTATCGAGAACACGATGCAGGATCGCGATGTCGAGGATCGTGCGGTGAAGAAGCTCGTCACGGGTGAGCCGGTCACGCTCACCGGCTACCTGCGCTTTCCCGAGGCGCCAGGCTGGCTGACGCCGGGGGAGAATCGCGCCAAGCGGCTCTGGTTCGTGCGCGATCATCTGGCAATGGCAAGCGCGCTCGGCTGGGGCGCTGTTGCGCCGTTCTATGTTGACCTCGAGCAGCCAGCACCTGCGAATGGCATTCCGCGTCCGGGGCCGCTCGTCGTGAATCTGAAGGACGATCACCTGCAATACGCCATCACCTGGTTCACGCTTGCGGGCGCCGTGCTGATCGCCTTCGCCGTGTGGGCAAGAGGCCGCCGGCGGAGCTGAGCTCATCCGAAGATTTTCCGTGGAACCCGGTATCGCCCGGGGTTTATTATTCAGCGCACATTCACGAGTGTGGTCCCAAGCCGCCGCCGATTCTCCGCGGCAGACAGGATTGCGGCGTGAGCGACTTCGATCAGATGGGAATTGTCGTCGACTGGGTGGACGCCTGCCGGAAGGGCGACCTCATGACGTTGCTCGGCCTCTACGCGGATGACGCCCAGGCCGAATGTACGTGTAACGGCACCCAGCGCTATAGCGGTCGAAGCGAGCTCGAGGCGTATTGGCAGCCGCGGCTCAGCACTTTCTCGGCGGCGGGTTTCGGGCTTGAGGAGATTCATCCGGCACCCGACGGCGTCGACCTCGAATACTCCGTTGCCGGCGCGTTGCGCATTCACGTCTCGTTCCGCTTCAGCCCGGAAGGCAAGATCCGCAGCACGCTGTGCGAACCGGCGCTGCAGAACGTGCGAGATGGCTGCTGGTGCCGGCTGGCCTCATGACGCCGGGTCCCGACTTGCCTTAGCCGGAAGGCGGCAGCGCACATAAGTCCGTTCGTTCATGCGCAGCAGGGACAGCGATCCGCTGAGCGCGCGCACGCGCTCTTGCATGCCGGTCAGGCCCCGGCCGAAGACGTTGCCGGCCGGAAAACCGGCGCCATCGTCGGAAATCTCGATGACGACCGTCTCACCGGTGACGATCGCCTGCACATGGGCGCTGCCTGCCTTGGCGTGGCGTAGCACATTGGTCAGTGCCTCCTGTGTCACCCGATAGACGGTCTGTGCCGACGGCCCCTCGATCACGTTCAGGTCCGGGTCGATCGTGTCCGTCAGGACGATATGCGGCGCCTGCTTGCGAAAGTTCCGAAGCAGCGTCTGCACGCTGGTCGAAAGGCCCAGTTCCTCGATGTAGAGCGGTCGGAGCCGGTCGAGGATACGGCGGTTGGTTTGCTGGAGTGCCTCGACCGATTGCAGCAGATCCTGCGCCGGGTTGCCGAGATTTCCCACGGGCGGTGAGGCCTCGACGAGCGCGATCGTGCCCGCGCGGATGCTGAACAGCAGCGGCCCGAGTTCGTCGTGCAATTCGCGGGCGAGATCGCGTCGCTCGTCGTCCTGGAGCGACACCAGGCGGTGCATCAGATCGCGATTGTCCCGGCTCAATTGCGCCAGCGTTGCAGCGAGCGCATTCGCCTCTTCGCAGCCCTGCCGGATCTCCGGCGGCCCCCTGACCGGAATCGGCCTGGTGTAGTCGCCCTGTCGTATTCGCGTGAGACCTTCGCCGAGATCCTGCATGGGGCGCAGGGCAGATCCCGACAAGACGTAGGCGATCGTGCCGGTAAGAGCCATCAGCACGGCCACCAGGCCGGTGAACGCCAGAAAGCCGATCCACTTCTCGAACAGATCGGCCGACATGTCCGACAGGAAGACGATGTCGCCGACACGTTGGCCATCGATCATGACCGGGGATGCCGCGTCGATTTCGGGAATGGCGAGAAGGCGGATGAACCATTGCGGCACGCCATGCGACTTGCGCGAGTCGTCCTTCGGTGACGGCGTGGGACCTGCTCCCAGGGCACGGAATTGAATATCCGAGGAGGTGTCCAAGGAATGGACAAAGGCGTCGAGCGTCTGCCGCGGATTGTCCGATGCACGCAAGGTGTTGTTGAGCGCGGTGGCGATGGCCTGGATCGATCGCCTTCCCGGCTCGCGTTCCTCGGCCAGCTGGCCCGTTGCGAATATCTGGAGCAGCACGCCGCCCAGGATCAGCACCGCCAGGAAGCTCGCGCCGAGCGGAAGAAACAGTTGCGTCCTGAACGAGAGTCGCTGCCACATTAGGTCAATTCTAACGCGCATCGGCGGAATTTACTCTTTCCATTTCTTCCCGTCGGTCTATGAGTCGAAAAACGAGAGAGTGCGCGATGCAAGATACCGCCAAGCTGGCGACCAGGGTCCTGATCGTCGACGACCATCCCGTGGTGCTGTCCGGTTGCCGGACCTTGTTCGCTTCCGACCAGTCGATACGCATTGACGAAGCGACCGATGCCAAATCCGGGCATCGCGCCTATGTCAGCAAGCGGCCCGACGTCACCGTGATCGACATCAGCCTGCCCGATGTCTCCGGCTTCGAGCTGATGCGACGGATCCGCAAGGACGATCCCGCCGCCAAGATCATCATGTTCAGCATGAACGACGATCCCGCCTTCGTGGTGCGCGCCGTGGAGCTTGGGGCCCAGGGCTACGTCTCCAAGGGCGATGATCCCAGGCTCCTGCTAAAAGCGGTGCGCAAGGTGGTCGCGGGGGACAATTTCATCTCGCCGCAGCTTGCGGAAGCCGTCACGTTTTCCGGCGCGGCAATCAAGGCCAATCCGGCCTCGCAGATGACGCCGCGGGAGCTCGAAATTCTCCGCCTGCTCGGACGCGGCGACAAGATCGTCGAGGTCGCCGAGGCGCTCGGCATCTCCTACAAGACCGTCGCCAACACCACGTCTCTGCTCAAGCAGAAGCTGGGCGCCAAAAATCACTCCGACCTGATTCGGATTGCCGTGGAAATCGGGATGAACTGAGCTTCCGCCCAGCGACCGAACCGGCTGCTCCAGGATGCAGCGGTTCGGTCGACGGATCGACGCCGCCGTTGGCCGGGCAATGCATGGGCAACGGGCTGACACCCATCCGCAAACACAATGGGCCGAGGCTGCATTCGTTCCTGCGAGAGGAAAACTTTTCGGGAAAAAATGGTATTTCCTGTCGAGCCTCGCCGCGTGTGAAGTCCTTGTGCCTTGGGATGCCTCGGGAAAAATAGGAACATTCTTCGGCGCGCGCGATTTGGCTCTTGACGATTTCGTGACAGGCGAGGAAAGCTCGCCGAAACGGTCGGCGGTCATCGACCCCGGACAGGCAACCGGTCTGCACACAACGACAGACCTTCCAAGAGAAGGGCTGCGGCAATGCCGCAGCCCTTTTTCGCTGGGCGAGGGTGGGCCAGAAGCGGTTTGCCGATGCCGCAAAACGCTTTATGGTGGGCGAGCCTCTGGCTTTGAACAAGTAACTTCGTAAAATCAAAGGCTTAGGCGTCGGGTTGCGGCCCGGCCGGCCTTTGGAGGGCAGTTTGACTCGTTATATCTCGACCCGGGGCGAGGCCCCTGAACTCGGCTTCTGTGATGTGATGCTGACCGGGCTGGCCCGCGACGGCGGCCTTTATGTGCCGACGACATGGCCGCAGCTTCCGACCGAGACCATCGCCGCCTTCTTCGGCCGCCCCTATTGGGAGGTCGCGGTCGATGTGATTCGCCCCTTCGCCGGCGGCGAGATCACCGACGTTGAACTCGGCCGGATGGCGAACGAGGCCTATGCCACCTTCCGCCATCCCGCAGTGGTGCCGCTGCGCCAGATGTCGCCGCATCAGTTCGTGCTGGAGCTGTTCCACGGCCCAACGCTCGCCTTCAAGGATGTGGCCATGCAGCTGATCTCGCGGCTGATGGACCATGTACTGGCCAAGCGCGGCCAGCGCACCACCATCGTGGTCGCGACATCAGGCGATACCGGCGGGGCCGCGGTCGAAGCCTTTGCCGGGCTCGAGAATGTCGATCTCATCGTGCTGTTTCCGCACGGGCGCATCTCCGAGGTGCAGCGGCGGATGATGACGACCACGGGTGCCGCCAACGTCCATGCGCTCGCGGTCGAGGGCAACTTTGACGATTGCCAAGCGCTCGTGAAAGCGATGTTCAACAATCATCGCTTCCGCGATGCGACCTCGTTGTCAGGC
This sequence comes from Bradyrhizobium sp. Leaf396, assembly GCF_001424605.1. Classification (NCBI taxonomy): domain Bacteria; kingdom Pseudomonadati; phylum Pseudomonadota; class Alphaproteobacteria; order Hyphomicrobiales; family Nitrobacteraceae; genus Bradyrhizobium; species Bradyrhizobium sp. Leaf396. Next base: position 80,362 of record NZ_LMQJ01000006.1, on the reverse strand, counting down.
GTCAACTCCATCAACTGGGCGCGTATCGTCGCTCAGGTGGTCTACTATTTCACCTCTGCCGTTGCCGTCGGCGCGCCGGCGCGCGCGGTCGATTTCGTCGTGCCGACGGGGAATTTCGGCGACATCTTCGCGGGCTACGTCGCCAAGCGCATGGGACTGCCGGTGCGGACCCTGCGCATCGCCGCCAACGTCAACGACATCCTGGCGCGCACGCTGAAGACTGGTATCTACGAAGTGCGCGAGGTGCATGCGACGGCGTCGCCGTCGATGGACATCCAGATCTCGTCGAATTTCGAGCGGCTGCTGTTCGAGGCAGGCCGGCGCGATGCGGCTGGCGTGCGCCGCTTGATGGAGTCGCTCAAGCAGTCCGGTCGCTTCGTGCTGCCCGATGCGACGCTGGCCGCGATCCGCGAGGAGTTCGACGCAGGGCGCGCCGACGAGACCGAGACGGCTGCCGCGATCCGCGCCGCCTGGCGCGAAGCAGGCGAACTGGTCGACCCCCATACGGCGGTGGCGCTCGCCGTCGCGGACCGCGACACCACCGACACGCGGGTGCCGAGCATCGTGCTCTCCACCGCCCACCCGGCCAAATTCCCCGACGCTGTCGAGGCGGCCTGCGGCCAGCGGCCGCAATTGCCGGCCTGGCTCGACGGCTTGATGACCAAATCCGAACACATGAGGGTGATGAAGAACGATCAGGCCGAGATCGAGCGGTTCGTGCTGTCGGTCAGCCGCGCCGCAAAGCAAGGAGTTGCCGGATGAGCGTCGAGATTTCCAAGCTTGCCTCCGGCCTGACCGTCGTTACCGACGAGATGCCCCATCTTGAAACCGCGGCGCTCGGCGTCTGGGCCGGCGTCGGGGGACGCGACGAAAAGCCGAACGAGCACGGCATCTCACATTTGCTCGAGCACATGGCATTCAAAGGCACGACCAAGCGCTCCTCGCGCGAGATCGTCGAGGAGATCGAGGCGGTTGGCGGCGACCTCAACGCCGGCACCTCGACCGAGACCACGTCCTATTACGCGCGGGTGCTGAAGGCGGACGTGCCGCTCGCGCTCGACGTGCTCGCCGACATCCTCGCCAATCCCGCCTTCGAGCCCGACGAGCTGGAGCGCGAGAAGAACGTCATCGTGCAGGAGATCGGTGCCGCGCAGGACACGCCCGACGATGTCGTGTTCGAGCACCTGAACGAGCTCTGCTATCCCGACCAGCCGATGGGCCGATCCCTGCTTGGCACGGCCAAGACGCTGCGCGCCTTCAACCGCGACATGCTGCAGGGCTATCTGTCGACGCATTATCGCGGGCCCGACATGGTGGTGGCGGCGGCCGGCGCGGTCGATCACAAGGAGGTGGTCGCCGAGGTCGAGAAGCGCTTTGCCAGCTTCGAGGGGACGCCGGGGCCGAAGCCGCAGACCGCTCAGTTCGGCAAGGGCGGGACCAAGGTGGTGCATCGCGAGCTCGAGCAGGCGCATCTGACGCTGGCGCTGGAAGGCGTGCCGCAGACCGATCCGTCGCTGTTCTCGCTCCAGGTCTTCACCAATATCCTCGGCGGCGGAATGTCCTCGCGCCTGTTCCAGGAGGTGCGTGAGAAGCGCGCTCTCTGCTACTCCATCTATTCGTTCCACGCGCCCTATACCGACACCGGCTTCTTCGGCCTCTACACCGGCACCGATCCAGCCGACGCTCCGGAGATGATGGAAGTCGTGGTCGACATCATGAACGATTCGGTGGAGACGTTGACCGAGGCCGAGATCGCCCGGGCCAAGGCGCAGATGAAGGCTGGCCTTCTGATGGCGCTGGAGAGCTGCTCCTCCCGTGCCGAGCAACTGGCCCGGCATGTGCTCGCCTACGGGCGGCCGCAGACGGCGCAGGAACTGGTGACTCGCATCGATGCCGTCAGCATCGAATCGACCAGGGACGCGGCACGTGCGCTGCTGTCGCGGAGCAGGCCCGCCGTTGTCGCACTGGGCAGCGGCAGGGGTCTGGACACCGCGGTATCTTTCGCGGAAGGATTGACCCGGGCGCGCGCCAAGGCGCGGCTGCACTAGGAGCCGCCCAAGGGCGCCCGCCCCCCGGAAGCATCACCATGGCTCTCTTTCGCCTGCCATCCAGTGGACCCGCCGCCCTCGCGCCGCGCGGCAACGGTCTGCTGCTGCGCGCCCCGCAAATGTCCGACTTCCTGCAATGGGCCCATCTGCGCGAAACCAGCCGTGACTATCTCACGCCCTGGGAGCCGATCTGGCCCTCCGACGATCTCACCCGGTCCGGCTTCCGCCGCCGCCTGCGCCGCTATTCCGAGGACATTGCCGCGGACCGCTCCTATCCGTTTCTGGTGTTCCGTGAGCTCGACGGCGCACTAGTAGGCGGAATCACGCTCGCCAATGTCCGGCGTGGCATCGTGCAGGCCGGCACCATCGGTTACTGGGTCGGCCAGCCGTATGCCCATCGCGGCTACATGACGTCGGCTCTGCGGGTGTTGTTGCCGACGCTGTTCGGCGAGCTCAATCTGCACCGGGTCGAGGCCGCCTGCATTCCCACCAATGCGCCCTCGATCCGGGTGCTGGAGAAGTGCGGCTTCTCACGCGAGGGGCTGGCGCGCCGCTATCTCTGCATCAATGGAGTCTGGCAGGATCATCTGCTGTTCGGCCTGCTGCACGAGGATTTCCGCGGCTGAGCTGCAATCTCCCGTGCGGCCATATTCTCGACGATCCGGCCTCGTTGCTACCCTGTCCGCTTGCCTTGTCCGCGCACCCTGTTTGTTGGCCTTGGGTTCGCCGATTTTGGCGATATAACGGCGCGGGCCGGCCGGTGGATCGGCCGGATGTTCGGATGGAGTTATGGGGTCGATGGTGAAGGAGCTTCGGTCATCGCGGAATGCATCGCGGCGGGGAACAGCGGTCGCGTTGATGCTGTCGGCTGCGCTCGCCTCTGTCTCCCCGGCGGCGGCCCAGTCCTTAACCGACCGCTTCAAGAGCCTGTTCGGCGGCAAGTCCGACGAGTCGGCGCAGCCCACTCCGGCGCCCGCGCCCGGTCAGCCCGCCGAAGAAGATGACTTGGATTGCCCGCAGGTCACCGTGCGCTCCGGCGCCTCCACCTATGCGGTCGGTGCGAGCGGCAAGCAGGCCGTCGGTAACGACATCCGCTTCCAGGCCACGATCACCAAGATGGCACGCGAGTGTGCCCGGAACGGCGGCGATATCACCGCTCGGATCGGCATTCAGGGCCGCGTCATCGCAGGCCCCGCCGGGGCGCCTGCGACCGTCGAGGTCCCCTTGCGCGTCGCGGTCGTGCAGGGTGGCATCGGCGAGAAGGTCATTGCCTCCAAGGCCTACCGGACCACAGTCTCGATGTCGGAGGGCGGCAGTGTACCCTTCACTTTCGTCGCCGAGGACCTGGCCTATCCGATGCCGTCACCCGCGGTCGCCGACAACTATATCTTCTATGTCGGCTTCGACCCGCAGGCGCTTTCGCCCGAGCCGAAGGGACGGAAGAAGAAGTAGGCGAGGTCTTGCGGCAATCTCAGCCGTCGTTGCCGGCGAAGGCGGGCAACCCAGCAAACAAAAAAGCCGGCGCTCGTCGCGCCGGCCTTTTTGTTCGGAAGGCGTTCGCCCTCAATTCAGCTTCTGTCGAACCTCGTTGATGCCCTTGGCCAGCAGGTCGTCGGCGACTTGGCCCCTGACGGATTGCGACAGGATCGCGGAAGCGGCCTGCACGGCGGCTTCCGCGGCAGCGGCACGGACGTCGGCGAGAGCCTGAGCCTCGGCGAGCGCGATCTTGCCCTCCGCGGTCTTGGTCCGTCGTGCAACGAAGTCTTCCATTTTCGCCTTGGCCTCGGCTGCGATTCGCTCTGCTTCGGCGTTTGCGTTGGCGATAATGTCGGCGGCCTCGCGTTCAGCCGATGCAGTGCGCGCCTTGTAATCGGCCAGCACCTTGGCTGCCTCTTGCTTGAGGCGCGCCGCCTCGTCCAGCTCGGCCTTGATGCGAGCGGCACGATGATCGAGCGCCGACATCGCAGTCTTGAACACCCCGACATAGCCGAAGATCACCATCAGGATCACGAAGGCGACGGCGACCCAGAACTCAGGTGTGAAGAACATCTCGACTAACCCTTCAAGGATGCGTCAACGGCGGCATTGACCGACGCTGCATCCGGAACGACGCCCGTGAGCTGCTGAACGATGGTGCCGGCCGCATCAGCCGCGATGCCGCGCACGTTGCTCATGGCGGTCGCGCGGGTCGAGGCGATCGTCTTCTCCGCCTCGGCGAGCTTGGCGGCCAGCTGCTGCTCCAGCGTCTTGCGTTCGGCGTCCGCCTGCGCATTCGCCTTTTCGCGGGATTCGTTGCCGATCGCCTGAGCACGCGCGCGCGCCGCCGCGAGCTCGCCTTCATAGGCCTTGAGCGCGGCCTCGGACTGATCCTTCAGCTTCTGCGCTTCGGCGAGATCGCCTTCGATCTTGTTCTGACGCGCCTCGATCGCACCGCCGACACGCGGCAGCGCGAGCCGGGAGACGATCAGATACAGCGCGACGAAGGCGATCGCGAGCGACACCAGTTGCGAGGCAAAGGTGCTGCTCTCGAACGGCGGAAAGCCACCGCCGTGGTGACCGCCATCGGCCTCCGTGTGAGCGCCGGTACCCGTGGCGCCGCCATGACTCTCAGCCATGGAGTTCTCCTGTTGCTGTCAGACGCGCCGCCTCCCACCAGGAAGCGGCGCGAAACGCGTTCAGAGCGGGACGAACAGCAGCAGCAGAGCGATCAGCAGCGAGAAGATGCCGAGCGCTTCGGTCACGGCGAAGCCGAAAATCAGGTTGCCGAACTGGCCCTGGGCAGCTGCCGGGTTGCGCATCGCTGCGGACAGGTAATTGCCGAAGATGAAGGCCACGCCGATGCCGGCGCCGCCCATGCCGATGCACGCGATGCCCGCGCCGAGAAATTTCGCTGCTTGCGGATCCATTTTTGACTCCTTCGAAGAAAGACAGGTGTGGGTGGAAAAGCACCCGGATCACTCAGTGTCCAGGGTGAATGGCGTCGTTGAGGTAGATACAGGTCAAGATCGCAAACACATAGGCTTGCAGGAACGCGACCAGCAATTCGAGCGCGGTGAGCGCGACGGCAAGTGCCAGCGGCATCACTCCGCCGATCCAGCCGACCACGCCAAGAGAGGCGCCGAGCATCGCGACGAAGCCGGCGAACACCTTCAGCGCGATGTGGCCGGCCAGCATGTTCGCGAACAGTCGAACGCTGTGCGAGACCGGGCGCAGGAAGAACGACAGCACCTCGATCGCCATGACCAGCGGCAGGATGTAACCCGGAACGCCCGAGGGCACGAACACTTTCAGGAACTTCAGGCCGTTCTTGTAGAGGCCGTAGATCAGGACCGTGAAGAACACCAGCAGCGCAAGCGCCGCGGTGACGATGAGGTGGCTCGTAACAGTGAACGTGTAGGGAACGATGCCGACCAGGTTCGAGACGCAGATGAACATGAACAGCGAGAAGATCAGCGGGAAGAACCGCATGCCGTCCGCGCCCGCAGTGCTCCGGATCATGCTGGCCACGAACTCATAGGAGAGTTCCGACACCGACTGCAGGCGCCCCGGAACGAGTTGCTTGCCGCTGGTGAGCAGCAGCAGCGCAATGATCCCCACCGCCACAAACATGTAGAGAGAGGCATTGGTGAAGGCGATCGTGTGATCGCCGATACGGCCGATCGTAAAGAGCGGTTCGACGTTGAACTGGTGGATCGGGTCGATTTTCATCCGCGCGGCATCTCTCGTCTGCCGGACGAGCCGACCTATCAAGGTCGGCCGGCCGGCCGTGCCGGCGAGCGGCACGTCAGTTAATCTGGCCAAGCCAGTTACGAACCACCGCGCCTGTTCTGACCGGCGCCTGCCGTTCTCACCACATTCACCACGCCGGCGGCGAAGCCAAGCAACAGGAACACGATGAACCCGAAAGGCGACGTCGACAGCAAGTGGTCGAAGCCCCAGCCAATCCCCGCCCCGACAGCGACCCCGGCGATCAACTCCGAGGATAACCGAAAACCAAGCGCCATCGCCGAGGCTCTGGCCGCTCTGTCTCCATCGTCACCTGCGGGTTGCTCGGTCCTGGTCCGGCGGTCGCGAAACTCGGACAACCGTTGATCCAGGCTCCCGAGCCGTTCGGAAAGCGCAGCTTCCTCCGACGACCGATCGCGATCTCCATCCTCGCCGTGTCCCGTGCCCTGTGTCATGCAACGAAGACCCGAAACGCTGCGGCTGAATGGAAATTACGCCCGTCACCCTCAAAAGCCGCGCGGACCATACTGATGGCCCATAATCAAGTCAAGCCAAGTCACGATTGCGTCTACTTCAGTTATGTAGCTGATTTATATGAATATATTGGCATGTGCGACAGCGCTGCACACAGCGTGACGCCGCACCGCAGCAGGTCTGCTCATGTTCGGCCGATGTAGCCGTGCTTTCGCCGGGTTGCCGCGATCAAAGAAGCCACGGCGTTCGTTGGTTTCAGTGGTGGGTTTTGGGCCACGGATTCCCGATGCCGGTGTAGAATTGCAAAGCCGCCGGGGCGGAGACAGCGATGAGACCAGCGACGTCATCCACAACATCATGGCTAGCGGTGGTTGCCGCCGTGTTCGTCGTCAGCGGCAGCCCCGTAGCCGCGCAATCTGCTCCAGACGGCGAAAATGGCCGCTACAGCATGACGCCCATCCCCGAGGGCGTGCTGCGGCTCGACACGCGCACTGGCACGGTAGCGACCTGCACCAGAAGCGGCGCAGGCTGGGCCTGCTACGCGGTGCCGGACGAGCGGACCGCACTCGACGCCGAGATTGGAAGGCTCCAGGCCGAGGTCGAACGGCTGAAGGGACAGCTGGCGGCAGGGCCGACTGTGTCGGGCAAAATCGACGAGGCGCTGCCGAAATCCGACCCGCTGAAGAAGGCCGAACCCAAGGTCGCCGAGGGCGAGCGCAAGATCGAGATTCCGTTGCCGAGCGATCAGGACGTCGATCGCGTGATGTCGTTCCTCGAGAGGGCCTGGCGGCGGCTGATCGACATGGCCAACCGCGTGCAGAAGGACGTGTCGGGGAAAATCTAGCGCGTCGCGAGCCGCCTTTTGGGGGGGCGCAACGTGCCCGCCAACTGACGCAACGGAATGGGGATGGCGGGCACGTCGCTTGTTCGAACGATCGAGACCTTTCATGACATCAGCCAAATCCGTCACGCGCTCGGCAGCATCGTCCGTGCAAGCCTCCACCATCGCTTCGTCATTGCTGACAGTACAGACGCCGGGCCGCGGATTCAGCGATCTCACCGGCGAAGCCGCAAAGTTCGTCGCCGAGGTGCACGCAGGCGAGGGCGCATTGACCCTTTTCGTTCGCCACACCTCTGCCTCGCTGACGATCCAGGAGAACGCCGATCCTTCCGTGCTCGTCGATCTCACCACCGTGCTGTCCCGGCTCGCGCCGGAAGACGGCGGGTGGACGCACGATGCGGAAGGGCCCGACGACATGCCCGCCCATATCAAGGCGATGCTGACGCAGACTTCGCTTCATGTTCCGGTCCTGAACGGCAGGCTTGCGCTCGGCACCTGGCAGGCGATCTATCTGATCGAGCATCGCAGCCGCCCGCACCGCCGTGAGATCGTCCTGCAATTCATCGGTAGCCTGCAGTAAGCACTCAAAACAAAACCGGCCGCGGAGTCCGCGGCCGGTTCGTGTTGCCGATCGATGATTTCGATCAGTTCGCCTTGATGTCGACGTCCTTGGTCTCCGGCAGGAACAGGAAGCCGATGACGACGGTGATCGAGGCGAAGATGATCGGGTACCAGAGGCCCGCATAGATGTCGCCCGTCGAGGCCACGATGGCGAAGGCGGTTGCCGGCAGCAAGCCGCCGAACCAGCCGTTGCCGATGTGGTAGGGCAGCGACATCGAGGTGTAGCGGATGCGGGTCGGGAACAGTTCGACCAGCATTGCCGCGATCGGGCCGTACACCATGGTGACGAACAGCACCAGGACGAACAGCAGCCCGACGACAGCTGCCACCTGCGGGCGGAAGACGTCGAACGGATGCGACATCTTCACGATGCCGGCGTCACCAGCCTTCGGATAGCCAGCTGCCTGCACGGCGGCGAGGACGGCCGGGTTGCTGTCCTTGGCGCTCGTGTAGGGAACTTCCTTGCCGTTGACCATCACCTTCACGCCGGAGCCAGCCGGGGCTGGCGTGGTCGAGTACTTGACCGACGACTGTGACAGGAAAGCGCGAGCGGTATCGCACGGCGCGGTGAAGACGCGGGTGCCGACCGGATTGAACAGATCGCCGCAGCCCGCTTGATCGGCCACCACCTCGACCTTGACCTGCTCGATGGCCTTCTCCAGCGCCGGGTTGGCATTGGTGGTGATCATCTTGAAGATCGGGAAGAAGGTAAGTGCCGCGATCAGGCAGCCGCCGAGGATGATCGGCTTGCGGCCGATCTTGTCGGAAAGCATGCCGAACACGATGAAGAAGCCGGTGCCGAGCAGCAGCGACCAGGCGACCAGGAGGTTGGCGGTGTAGCCGTCGACCTTCAGGATCGATTGCAGGAAGAACAGCGCATAGAACTGGCCGGTGTACCAGACCACGCCCTGGCCCATTACGCCGCCGAGCAAAGCGAGCAGCACGAGCTTGCCGTTCTGCCAATTCCCGAAGGCTTCCGTCAGCGGCGCCTTCGAGCCCTTACCTTCTTCCTTCATCTTCTGGAAGATTGGCGATTCGTTGAGGCGTAGCCGGATCCAGACGGAGATGCCGAGCAGAACCACCGAGACCAGGAACGGAATGCGCCAGCCCCACTTCGCGAACTCGGCCTCGCCGGTTGCGGTGCGGGTGAACAGGATCACCAGCAGCGACAGGAACAGGCCGAGCGTTGCGGTGGTCTGAATGAAGGATGTGTAGTAGCCGCGCTTGCCGTTCGGCGCGTGCTCTGCGACGTAGGTCGCCGCACCGCCATATTCGCCACCAAGCGCCAGGCCCTGGGCGAGGCGCAGCACGATCAGGATGATCGGGGCGGCGATGCCGATGGTGGCCGCGTTGGGGAGCAGGCCGACGATGAAGGTCGACAGGCCCATGATCAGGATGGTGACCAGGAAGGTGTATTTGCGGCCGACGATGTCGCCGACACGGCCGAACACGATGGCGCCGAACGGACGAACCAGGAAGCCCGCGGCAAACGCCAGCAGCGCGAAGATGTCGCGAGTGGCCGGCGGATAATCCGAGAAGAACTGCGCGCCGATGATGCCGGCGAGCGAGCCATAGAGATAGAAGTCGTACCACTCGAAGACGGTACCGAGCGAGGAGGCGAGAATGACGAACCGTTCGTCCTTCGTCATCCCCCCCGCGCGTGCATCAGACACAGCCACTGTCGACATGTTGAATCGCTCCCCAAAAATGCGTTTCCCTCGCGCCCCGGGCGTCCGGACGTGCCGGATCAACCCAGGTCTTGGCCACAAGGTAACATCGGCGTGAAACCCGCCCCAATACGACTTTCGGCCTTGCGCACTGTCGCGCAGCTGACGTTGCGGTATCTGGGACTAGCGCGCAGGTCATCAGGCAGGTGATTAACCCCATTGCGGCAAAGGGATAATGTGCCCTTGCATGCCACGGCGGCTCGGGGAAGAATTGACGCACCCCGGGATATGCGCGCGGGTCGGCACGAACGATAGCAAGAGAACGATGAACGCTCCCTCGACTCATCTCGTCATCGCCGATGACCATCCCCTGTTTCGCGACGCGCTGCGGCAGGCGGTGGCCGGGGTTCTGGCCTCGGCAAGGATCGATGAGGCCGGATCGTTTGAGGATCTGACCAAGCTTCTGGAGCAGACCTCGGACGTCGACCTGATCCTGCTCGACCTCTCGATGCCCGGGATCTCCGGCTTTTCCGGCCTGATCTACCTGCGCGCGCAATATCCGGCGATTCCGGTCGTGATCGTCTCGGCGTCCGACGACAGCGCGACAATCCGCCGCTCACTCGATTTCGGCGCCTCCGGCTTCATTCCGAAGCGATTCGGCGTCGAGACGCTGCGCGATGCCATCCTCAAGGTGATGGAGGGCGACGTCTGGGTTCCGGCCGACACGGATCTGTCGGCCGCGGCCGACCCCGAGATGACGCGCCTGCGCGACCGTCTGGTGACTCTGACGCCGCAGCAGGTCCGGGTCCTGATGATGCTGTCGGAGGGCCTTCTCAACAAGCAGATCGCGTATGAACTCGGCGTCTCCGAGGCCACCATCAAGGCCCACGTATCGGCCATTCTGCAAAAGCTCGGCGTCGAGAGCCGCACCCAGGCCGTGATTGCCGCGGCCAAGATCGCCGGCGGCCAGTGGAAGCAGGGGAGTGCCGACGGGATGAGCCGCTAGAGTGTGGTCAGAAGGCCGTTGGCTGCTCTGATATCCGCCGTCTCGGACCCATCGGCAAAGCCCTTGAGCGACGATTGGAGCAATCGCTTCGCTTCCTCCCGCTGCCCGCGTTCGGCAAACAGTCGGGCGAGATCGATCGCGGTGCGCAGTTCCCAGGCTGTGGCGCCCTTGCGGCGGCTCAAAGCCAGGGATTGCATCAACTGGTCCTCTGCTTGCTCGCCCCCAGGCCGTGGCAGCGACAAGAGGGTCATACCTTTCATTCGAAGCAGTTCGGGCATGTAGAGATGATCGCCGCTTTGCTTGACCAGCCGGATCGCGTCATCGATCAGGATTGCGCCCTGTTCGAACTGTCCAAGCGCCACCAAGCCCTGAACGAGCGCGATGTTGAATGTCGTGGTGAGCAGTTCGTAGCCGGCCCCGTGGAGCTCGCGCAGGCAAGCATTGATCGTCTGGATGCCATGCGCGGCGTTTCCTCGCCGGATCGCCAGCTCTCCCTTCACGCCGCGGCCAACCACAAGATAGGGACCCATCGACCGAGATCTGGCATGTGCGATGAACAGATCGATGCTCTCTTCCGCGGCGTCGAGGTCGCCTCCCCAAAGTGAGATCGAGACCGCCCAGATCAGCGCGATACAGAGCGTGATCGGGTGCTCCATCTGCGCGGCCTCGGCGATCGTCTGCTGCGCCAGCTGCAGCGCTTCCGCGGGCCGGCCCTGCAACCAGAGCTCGCGGGCCAGCGTGATGCCGGCCCGGTTGCGATGATCGAAGCCGTGGACGGTGCTGATTCGCTCCGTGCCCGGACCTTGCCAGGCGACCTCCAGCATCTTAAGCGCGTCCCGATGCTCGCCGGCCAGGTGGAGCGAGACTCCCATGAGCGAACGAGAGAGGGCGATTGAGCCGGCATCGCCAAGCGATCGCGCGACCGCAAGGCTTTGCTGCGCATAGCCAAGCGCGGCCTCGAACCGCCCGATCCGTTCGTGGAAGATATGCATCCGACCGAGCAACTGGAGCTGGTTCGGTGCGTCGCCGCGCGCCGCGGCAATCGCAAGGCTCCTGTTCAGGGCGCTCCGCGCCGCTTCGCTGCCGCCGCGGGTGAACATCAAGGTCAGTCCGAGAGCGGCCTGGATGTGCATTTCCTCGGCGCTGCCACGCGAGGAGGGGGCAATCGCAAGCAGCGCCCGTTCTGACCAGCGTCGGCATTCGATTAGCAGCGACATTGCCAGGAAGATCGGCGCCGCGGCAGCGGCGAGCGCAATGCCGATGTCGAAATCACCCTCTGCGCCGAAGCACCATTCCAACGCGGCACGCACATTGTGAAGCGCCGAGAAGTGAGCCGCTCGCTCGTCCGCGCTCGGCACGGCCGCCCATGTCGTCCCGGCCTGTTCCAGCCATCGCCGGTAAAAAGTCGCATGGCGGGCGGCGAGGGCGGCGTCGGCCGGTTCGATCTCGAGCAGATAGGCGCGCGTCGTGTCGAGCAGGCGGTAGCGCATCATGGCGCCTATGGGGCGCGGCGCGACCATCGATTTGGCAACGAGACTGTCGACGGCATCGAACAGGCGGGTGCGGTCGACGCGCTCGTCCGGCACGACCTCGAGTGCCGCATCGATGGTGAAGTGACCGGCGAAGACCGCAAGTCTGCGCAGCACGAGGCGCTCAAGATCCGACAGCAGCCGGTAGCTCCAGTCGAGCGTGGCCTGCAACGTCTTCTGCCGTGGTGGCGCCGTTCGCTGGCCTTGCCAGAGTAGATTGAGGCGCTCGTCGAGCAGCGCAGCCGTTTGCTCCAGGCCGTAGGCTTCGACCCGGCCAGCGGCGAGCTCGATCGCCAACGCCATGCCGTCGAGCTTGCGGCAGATCCCGGCGATGATCACGGCATTGGCATCATCGAGCGTTATCTGCGCGCCGCTGGCTGCGGCACGTTCGAGGAACAGTTGAAGCGCGGGATAGACTTGTGCTGCAGCGATCGTCACTCCGGCGCCGTCGGGCGGAACGGCGAGCGGGGCCAATCGATAGACCTGCTCGCCCTCAACGCGCAGGGCTTCACGGCTGGTCGCGAGGATATGGACGTTCGGCGCCGCATGGAAGATCTCAGCCGCCAACGGCGCCGCAGCGGCAATGACGTGCTCGCAATTGTCGAGGATCAGCAGCATCCGCTTGTCCCGCAGATGCGCCAGCAGCGCGGGCAGGGGATCCTCGGCCTCGGCCGGCAAGCCAAGCATCAGCAGGATTGATGTGATCACGAGATGGGGATCGCTCAGTGCGGCAAGGTCCACGAAATGTGCGGCGTCGGAGAAAGTCGTGAGCAGATCATGGGCGAGCGCCACCGCGACGGCGGTCTTGCCGACGCCACCTGGCCCGGCGACCGTGACGAAACGTGCGGTCAGGAGCTTCTCGGAGATGGCGGCGAGCGCCTCGTCGCGTCCGACCATCCGCTGCAGCCGGTTCGGGAGTTTGACTGGCGGCAACTCGGCCCGAGGTGCGGAGCGACGCGCGGCCGGAAGCTGCGCTTGCGAAATCGGCGCCACGAAACAATAGCCGCGGCCGGAGAGCGTGGCGATGTAGCGCGCGCCATCCTTGCCGTCGCCGAGCGCCTTTCGAAGGGCTGCGACGTGAAAGCGTAGGTTGCTCTCTTCGACCGTGATGCCGGGCCAAACTATCGCCATCAGCTCCCATTTGCTGACGACCTCGTTCGGCCGCGACATCAGCGCCAGGAGCGTGTCGAATGCTTTCGCGCCGAGCGGCACGGCGACGCCGTCGCGCATCACGAGCCTTTCATGCGGCCTCACGGAGAATGGCCCGAACGATAGAGTTCCCGTCGTGGTGCCGGCCGGCTCGGTCATGGCGAAATCTTCGTCCCTTCAAGAAGGTTCGATAGCCAGATGATCGCGATCCGGCAAGGCCGTCCGTGCATCGGCGCGATCGCGGATGCAGGCCTTGTGAGGCGCGTAAGGTCGCATCTCACAACTTCTCACAAGTCCAAACGGGCACGCTGCGGCGGCCGCTGCTAGTCAGTGGCGTGACGGCGAAGGAGTCCATGATGACACAGGCGGCAAAGGTACTCTACACGGCCAGGACCCACACCAGCGGCGGGCGCCACGACGGCATATCGCGCAGCTCAGACGGTCGCTTGGACGTCAAGCTGTCGCCGCCGGGCGGCGCGGGCATCGGTACCAATCCCGAGCAATTGTTCGCCGCCGGCTGGTCGGCCTGCTTCGAAGGCGCGATGGAGATCGCAGCGCGCAAGCGGAAGATCGAGCTTCCCAGAAAATGCGCTGTTGATGCCGAAATCGATCTCATGCTGGACGAGGGCGCCTATTCGCTCCGGGCGCGTCTCAATGTCAGCCTGCCGGGCCTAGATCGCGAGATCGCAAGCGGCATCGTCGACGATGCGCATCGGACCTGTCCTTATTCCAAAGCAGTTCGTGGCAATGTCGATGTCACGATCGCCCTGATCTGAGGCGCACTACCAATCACAACAAGGCAGCAAGATCATGAAGCAAACCATCAACCAGCAGCGCCGCAGCTTCCTTGGCATCGCGGCGGGAACCGTCGCCGCCGGTCTCGGCGTGATTGAGTTCGCTCGCGCCGAGACGGAAGCGAGGTCGTCCTCTGCATCAAATGCGTCCTTCAGCACGATCAAGCAGGTCGATGCGGGCGTCCTCAACGTCGGTTATGCCGAGGTGGGACCGTCGAACGGCCCCGTCGCGATCCTGCTGCACGGCTGGCCTTACGACATTCACGCGTTCGTGGACGTCGCGCCGATCCTGGCAAAAGCCGGCTATCGCGTGATCATCCCTTACCTGCGCGGCTATGGCACGACGCGCTTCCTCTCGGGAGAGACGCCGCGCAACGGCGAGCCTGCCGCAATGGCCGCCGACATCATCGCGGTCATGGACAAGCTCGACATCAAGAAGGCCGTCGTCGCCGGCTTCGATTGGGGCGCGCGTACCGCTGACATCATCGCCGCGCTGTGGCCGGAGCGCTGCCGTGCGCTAGTGTCGGTCAGCGGCTATCTGATCTCCAGCCAGGCTGCCGGCAATGCGCCGCTGCCGCCATCGGCTGAGCTGCAATGGTGGTACCAGTTCTATTTCGCCACCGAGCGCGGCCGGGCCGGATACGAGAAGTACACGCATGATTTTGCCAAGCTGATCTGGAGGCTCGCCTCGCCCCAGTGGAAGTTCGACGACGCCACGTTCGCCCGGAGCGCGGCGGCGCTCGACAACAAGGATCACGTCGCGATCACGATCCACAATTACCGCTGGCGGCTGGGTCTCGCCCAGGGCGAAGCGAAATACGAACATCTCGAAAAGAAGTTGGCCGGGGCTCCCGTCATCGACGTGCCGACGATCACCATGGAAGGCGACGCCAATGGCGCGCCACACCCCGATCCAAGCGCCTATGCGAAGAAGTTTTCAGGTCGTTACGAGTTTCGTCTGATCACCGGGGGCATCGGCCACAATCTCCCGCAAGAAGCGCCGCAAGCCTTTGCCAAGGCCGTCATCGACGTCGACGGTGCCTGGTGATCGATGCGATGCTCGGTCCAGCGTGACTGGACCAAGGATATGCCGAATCCAGATTGAAGAAAAAGTCATGACGTCCTTCGAAACCGAAAACAAGAAGCGCTCCTATGCCACGGCGATTACGCTGGCCGTGCTCCTCCTCGTCATTGTCTTGACTTGCGTGCCATGTCTGGTCTCGATCGCTCTGGCTGCGGAACCTGCGCAAAATGCGGCCGAGGCCTCGCCGATTTTCGGCGTCACGATTCCGTCGGACTACAGGCAGTGGGAGTTGATCGCACCTGCCGAAGAGGCCGCGCCGCTCGACGAGCTTCGCGCCGTCGTCGGCAACCAGACCGCATTGGAGGCGTATCAAGCCGGCAAGCTCCCGTTTCCGGACGGCACCATTCTGGTCAAGCGTGCCTGGAAGCGGAAGAAGTCGCCGGAATTTGCGTCCGCAACGATTCCTGGTGCCGCCACCACGGTCCAGGTGATGGTCAAGGACTCCAAGACGTACGCCGCAACGGGAGGATGGGGCTTTGGCCGCTTCGTCGATGGCAAACCGGTCGACGAGGCTCAGCATCGCACCTGCTTCGCGTGCCATGAAGCGCGCGCCAAGGGCCGCGATTATGTGTTCACGCGGCTGGCACCTTAGGCCACCTGGAGATCGCGTTATTGAAAACATGGTTCATCAGCGGCAGCTCGACCGACTACTGACCTTGCGCCTCACTCCGCCGCCACCATCTGCTGCGTGCGCCACTGGCCGAGCAGGGCGCGAAGCGAGGCCGGCTTCACCGGCTTGTTCAGCACCGCGACTCGCTCCTCGCGCGCCGCGACCTGTACGGCGGGGCTGCGATCGGCAGTGATCAGGATCGCGGGGATGCCATCGCCGAAGCGGCGACGGATCTCGCGGATGGCCGCGATGCCGTTGCCGCGATCGAGGTGATAGTCGACGAGCAGGCCGGTGACGCGCTTGCCGGCCGCCTCGATCGCGGCGATCGCGCCTTCCGGATCGGCAACCGCGATCACTTCGGCGTCCCAGGCCATCAGCAGCGTGCGCATGCCGTCGAGAATCGCCGCATCGTTCTCGATGCAGACGATCAGCGCGCCCGAGATCGGCGTGCGCGCCAGCGGCGTTGCGCTGGTCACGGCCGCGGTGTGGGTGATCGCCTTCGCCGTCGGCACCGTCACCAAGAAGACCGAGCCGCCGCTGGCATTGGCGTCGATGGCGATGCCATGGTTGAGCACGCGCGCCAGCCGCTCCACGATCGAGAGCCCCAGCCCCAGGCCGCGCGCGATCCGCGCCCCCTGTTCCAGGCGATGGAATTCCTTGAAGATCTCGCCGCGCTTGACCGGGGGGATGCCGACCCCGGTGTCGTAGACGCAGATCTTGAGCGCGGCGCCGCGGCGGCGGCAGCCGACCAGCACGCGGCCGCGCGGGGTGTACTTGATTGCATTCGAGATCAGGTTCTGGAGCAGGCGCCGCAGCAGCAGGCGGTCCGACTCGACCGGCAGCGAGCAGGGCACGAAGGTGAGCTCCAGGCCCTTGGCGCGGGCAATCGGCGCAAACTCGATCTCCAGCGAACGCATCAGGTCGGCCATCTTGAAGCTCGAGATCGAGGTCGTCATCGCGCCGGCGTCGAGCCTGGAGATGTCGAGCAGTGCGCCGAGGATCTCCTCGATCGCCTGCAGCGATTCGTCGATGTTCTCCACCAGCCGCGTCTCCTCGCCATTGTGCTGGCGCTCGACCAGGCTGGTGACATAGAGCCGGGCCGCATTCAGCGGCTGGAGGATGTCGTGGCTGGCGGCGGCGAGGAAACGCGTCTTGGAGATGCTGGCGTCTTCGGCCGCGCTCTTGGCCAGTGCCAGCTCGGAGTTCAGCCGGGTCAGCTCCTCGGTGCGGTCGCGCACGCGCTTTTCCAGCGTCGCATTGGCGCGCTCCAGCGCTTCCGCCGCTTCGAAGCTGGGCGTGACGTCGGTGAAGGTGATGACGAAGCCGCCGCCGGGCATGTGGTTCGTGAGCACCTCGATCACCATGTGGCGCTCCGGCAGGCGTTCGAGATAAGGCTCGCTGTCGGTGGTGTAGGCGGCAAGGCGCCGCTCCAGCGCGGCGTCGCGCTCGAACGGATCCTCGGGATCGCCCACACCGATAAACTCCAGAATCTCACGCAGCGGCGTGCCGAACTGGATCAAATGCGGGGGAACGTTGAGGAGATCTCCGAACTGCCGGTTGGAGCAGATCAGCTGCAGATCGGCATCGAACACGGCGATGCCCTGGCGCACATGGTTGAGGGCCGTCTGGAGGATCTCGCGGTTGAAATGCAGCGCTGCGTGGGAGTCGTCGAGCAGCTTCAGCGCGGCCTTGGCGGAGACCGTCCGCTTGCGCAGCAGCAGCGACATCACGAGACGCGAGGAGGCAGCGCCGATCGAGGAGGCGATCAGGTGCTCGGCATGCTGCAGCAGCTCGAAATCAGCAGGCGCTCCAGGCTCCAGCCGCACGTTTCGCCGCGCCGAGAATGCCTCGAAGGAATGCCGCGCGCGCTCGGGTCCGAGATATTGCGCCACAGTGGTCTGGATGTCCTGCACGGTGACGCTGGTGCGCCAGCGGCGGAAGCTCGGGGAGATCGGCGCGAGCGTATTGGGCACGAACAGATCGGCCTGCAACAGCTCGATGGACGACGGCTGACGCGCCAGCGACAGCAGCACATAGGTCAGGATGTTGAGCGACAGCGACCAGATGACGCCGTGCATCAGCGGCGGCAGGTCGGCACCGAACAGCGCCTGCGGCCGTAGCGCCTCGATGCCGAACGGGCCGTGCTGGAGCAGCATGATGCCTGATGTCGAGGAATCCATGAAGCTCGGCATGAACAGCGTATAGAGCCACACCGCGAAGCCGACCAGCATGCCGCCGATGGCGCCGCGCGCGGTTGCGCGTCGCCACAGCAGCCCGCCGAAGAAGCTCGGTGCAAGCTGGGCGATGGCGGCAAAGGAGAGCAGGCCGATGGCCGCGAGCTGGGTACTGCCGAGCGCGCGATAGTAGAAATAGGCCATCACCATGATGGCGAAGATCGCGAGCCGGCGCGAACGCAGCAGGAAGTCGCTGAAATCGGCACCGCCGGCGCGTCCCTCCGGCCGGCGTTGCAGCACCAGCGGCACCACGAGGTCGTTCGAGACCATGATGGAGAGCGCGACACATTCGACGATCACCATCGCGGTCGCCGCCGACAGGCCGCCGACGAAGATGACGACGCTGAGCAGGTCCGCGCCCCCCTCCATCGGCAGGGCCAGCACGTACATGTCGGGGTCGGCGGCGCCGAACGGGAAAGTGACGAGGCCGGCAATCGCGATCGGGATCACGAACAGGTTGATGGCGACCAGGTAAAGCGGGAACAGCCACCGCGCGCGCCCGACCTCGGCGTCCGAGGAGTTCTCCACCACGCTGACGTGAAACTGGCGCGGCAGCAGCATGATCGCACACAGCGACAGCAGCGTCATGGTCAGGAAGTTGCCGATCGACGGCGAATAGTTGATGGTGCGCACCGCCTCCGGGGTCTTCATGGCGCGCTCGATCAGTTCGTGCGGCGAGAACATCCAGAAGGTGACGAAGATGCCGGCGGCGAGGAAGGCGACGAGCTTGATGATGGATTCCGTCGCGACCGCCAGCATCAGGCCGTGCTGGTGCTCGGTGGCGTCGGTTTGCCGCGTGCCGAACAGCACGGCGAACGCCGCCATTGCCAGCGTCACCATCAGCGCCACGTCGCCGACGAGCGGGATGTGGGAGAAGGCCTGGTCTTCGGTCAGGATCGTTTCGAGCGAGGAGGCCACGGCCTTGAGCTGGAGCGCGATGTAGGGCACCGAGCCGATGATCGCGATTCCGGCGACGGTCGCCGCCACCGCCTGGCTCTTGCCGTAGCGGGCGCCGATGAAGTCTGCGATCGAGGTGATGTTGTGGGCTTTGGCCAGCTGGATCATGCGGCGCAGCACGCCGGCGCCGAGCCCGATCATCAGGATCGGGCCGACATAGATCGCGAGGAAGTCGGTCGAGGTCCGGGTGGCGAAGCCGACCGAGCCGAAGAAGGTCCACGAGGTGCAGTAGATCGCCAGCGACAGCGGATAGATCAGCCCGGAGGCGCGCCTGGCCGGCGAGCGGCGGTCGCCATGGCTCGCCACCAGGAACAGGAAGCCGATATAGCCGAAGGCGACGGCGATCACGCCCCAGTCGTGCAGCATGGTGAGCGTGCTTCTCCCCTGGGCGCTGCCAGCGCCCCGAACTTATTTTCCCCGTGAACCTAGCGCGTCGGACGAGGGGAGGCGACAGCGAAATGCCGGGTGGCGGCAGGAACCGGGGCTTGTCGTCAAGGTGCAAGCGTGCACCGTGGGCGCCTCCCCGCTGGAGGGGGAGGGTCGATCGGGCGCAGCGCGAGCGGGTGAAGTGATCTCCACGCGGGCAGCGTTCGAGGTGGAGAGACCATTATCCAACCTCGTCTCACATTCGCTGCGCTCAAGGTGCGCCGGCCCACGGGCGAGCTACGCCCGTCCCGGCCCCTCCAGGGGAGGGTAAGGGCCTATTCCGCCGCGAGCGACTTCGCGCGCAGCGGCAGGCCGAGGCGGTCCCACACTTGAAGCAGCGCTTCGGCGAGTTGATCGATCAGGCCGTCATCGTGGTAGGGCGAGGGCGTGATGCGCAGCCGCTCGGTGCCCTTGGCGACGGTCGGGTAGTTGATCGGCTGGATGTAGATCCCGTGCTCTTCGAGCAGCAGGTCGGAGGCCTGCTTGCACTTCTCGGGGTCACCGACGAACAGCGGCACGATGTGGGTGTCACTCGACATCACCGGCAGGCCGGCGGCATTGAGGATCGCCTTGACGCGGGCGGCGCGGTCCTGGTGGCGCTCGCGCTCCCAGCTCGAGGTCTTCAGGTGCCTGATCGCGGCGGTGGCCGCCGAGCAGACCGCGGGCGGCAGAGCGGTGGTGAAGATGAAGCCCGGCGCGTAGGAGCGCACGGCATCGATGATCTGGCCGTTGGCCGCGATGTAGCCGCCGAGGCAGCCGAATGCTTTCGCCAGCGTGCCCTCGAGGATGTCGATGCGATGCATGACGCCGTCGCGCTCGGCGATGCCGCCGCCGCGCGGGCCGTACATGCCGACGGCGTGGACCTCGTCGACATAGGTCATCGCCCCATACTTCTCGGCGAGATCGCAGATCTTGGCGAGCGGGGCGACGTCGCCATCCATGGAATAGAGGCTCTCGCAGACGATCAGCTTCGGCCGATCGGGGCCGGCCGCTTTCAACAGCTCTTCCAGATGCGCCAGATCGTTGTGGCGGAACACGACCCGCTCGCAGCCGGACTGGCGGATGCCCTCGATCATCGAATTGTGGTTGAGCTCGTCCGACAGGATCAGGCAGTTCGGGATGAGCTTTGCGATGGTCGGGATGCCCGTCTGGTTCGAGACGTAGCCCGAGGTGAACAGCAGCGCGGCCTCCTTGCCGTGGAGGTCGGCGAGCTCGGCTTCGAGCTGGACCAGCGGATGGTGCGTGCCGGCGATGTTGCGGGTGCCGCCGGCGCCTGTGCCGACGCGCGTGGCTGTCTCAACCATGGCGCCGACCACCTTCGGATGCTGGCCCATGCCGAGATAATCGTTGGAACACCAGATCACGACGTCGCGCTTGCCCCTGGGCGAGTGCCAGACCGCGTGCGGGAACCGGCCGGCGGTGCGTTCGAGGTCGGCGAACACGCGATAGCGCCGCTCGGTGTGGAGACGATCGAGGGCGGAATCGAAGAACTGGTTGTAATCCATCGGCGAAACCTGCAGCGGAACCTGGCCCAAGGTGGCCGTTCGATTTTTAGAGCTTTTCGAGCTCCAATGTCCATGCGCCAGCACACATTTGAGGCAAGGCGAGCGGGTATATTGATAGCGGCGGATGGCGCGGGATTGTTGATTTGGATCAACCGCCTAGCGCTTCTGCAGCCCAGGACCGGGTTTCTTCGGGGAGGTCAGGGCTGTCGTGGACATTTTGTCTATGGTGCGCTCGCCGTTCATGATTGGCGGACCGGCCACACCGACGCCGCAGCTCCCGCAGGGTCGGCCAGCGCGGCGCACTCGCGCGAAAGGACGCCCCGATGAAACGTGTCATGATCCTCAACGGCCCCAACCTCAACATGCTTGGCATCCGTGAGCCGCACATCTACGGCACCACGACGCTCACAGAGGTCAACACAAGCTGCGAGCAGGCTGCCGCCATGCTCGGGCTCAAGCTTGCCTTCCACCAGTCCAACCATGAGGGTGTGCTCGTCGACCTGATCCAATCGGCGCGGCAGGACGCCGACGCCATCGTCATCAACCCGGCCGGTCTCTCCTTCACCTCGGTCTCGATCATGGACGCGATCAAGACGTTCGAGGGTCCGGTGCTGGAGGTGCACATCTCCAACATCCACGCCCGCGACGAATATCACCGCCACTCGAAGATCTCGTTCGTGGCGACCGGCGTGATCTGCGGGCTGGGGCCGTTCGGGTACATCGCAGCTCTGCACGCGATCGCGAACATGAAGTGAGCTGGCGCGGCAGCGGAGATCTGCTCCTCGCAACAAGGGCGGCGTGTGACGGAGGCAACTCGCGGCGTCTGGGTGGCGTCGAGGGCGCCTTTGTCGCGATCATGTATGGTGTCGCTGACGATAGGCTGCGTGCATCCCGACGCGCTTTCTCGACGCGACTTTCTCGCGGGTCGTCGCCACATACGAATGCGACTAGTCTGGTCTTTGCGCGTTTGTCTTGTCTCCAATATCGCTGGCAAACGCCGCCGCCGCCGGCGACCTCGGCTATGTCGTGCTCGACGCCGATCTCGGTGGTCAGGATTCCGGCGAATTGCTCCAGCAGATCCGCAGCCTCGAGGGGACGGTCGGCGCACGGCTGGTGTTCGAGCATTAAAGCGGTCGTCTGCCGGGCTTCGAGTTTCACCTGCGCGGTTTAGCGAAACGCCTCGTTTGACAAAAGCCCCGCGCTTGTCTATATATTTCGCATGCGAAATAATAGCGGCGCGGGACACCACCGGCTGATCTACCTGCTGAGCGTCGCGAACCGGCGCTTGCAGCGCTGGATGGCTGCGCGGCCGGAGAGCGCGGTGACGCCGGCACAGGCCGGGCTGCTCTTCATTCTCGGCAAGCAGGATGGCGTGCTTATGGGCGAGGCGGGCGCGGCGCTTGATCTGGGGCCGGGCGGCATCTCGGGCCTCGTCGACCGCACCGCAGCCGCAAAGCTGATCGAGCGGCGGGCTGATCGCGAAGACGGCCGCGCCTGGCGGATCTGGTTGACGCCGAAGGGGCGCGCCGCGCTGGCGCAGGCCAAAGCAGGTGCGGCAGAGGTCAACGCGGCGCTGACGGAAGGATTTACGGCAGCGGAGATCGACATCGTCGCGCGCTGGCTGACGAGCATTCCGCACAAGTTTCCAAGAGGAGCAGACGAATGACCGAGCACGTCCGGATCGATAACAGCGGCGGAATTCTCACGTTGACATTGGCGCGCCCCGACAAGAAGAACGCGCTGACCGATGCGATGTACGGCAAGCTCGGCGATGCAATCGAATCTGCCGAGTTCGATCCGTCCGCCCGCGTGATCCTGATTCGCGGCGAGGGCGACATGTTCACCGCCGGCAACGATGTCGGGGAGTTCGCCGCTGTCGCAGCCGGAAAATCGGAAGGCAGCCGCAACGTCGTGCGCTTCATCCAGTCGCTGGCGCGCTGCACCCGGCCGCTGGTCGCGGCCGTGCAGGGCCGCGCCGTCGGCGTCGGCACCACGATGCTGCTGCATTGCGATCTCGTCGTCCTCGCCGACAATGCGCAATTATCGACGCCGTTCGTCAACCTCGCGCTCGTGCCGGAGGCTGCTTCCAGTCTGCTGATGCCGGCGCGTATCGGCCATGCGCGCGCCTATGAGATGTTTGCGCTCGGCGAGACCGTGCCGGCCAAGTCGGCGCTGGAATGGGGGCTTGCCAACCGTGTGGTTCCGCTCGAGAGGCTCGATGCCGAGGCGCTTGCACTGGCGCAGCGTCTTGCGCGCCAGCCGGCCGGTGCCCTCACAGCGACCAAGCGGCTGATGCGCAACGGAGAGGCTCTGGTCGCTCAGATGCAGGCCGAAGGCGAGCAGTTCGCGCAGCGCCTGCGCACTGCCGAGGCGCGTGAGGCGTTCACGGCATTCGCCGAGCGCCGCCCTCCGGATTTCACGAAAGTGGCGTAAAGGCCCAAGTTCCTGGGACCGGTACTTCCCGGGACACACATCATTTGAATAAACCTTAACGAAACTTTGGCATGTCCCCCTGCAAGATGACCGCTCGCGACGAGTAGGTCTTTTGGTCCATGTCAATTTTTAAGAAATCGGTAAGCACGCTCCTCCTGGTTCTGATGACGCTGCTGGCCGCCGGTGCGCTGACCAGCACGGCCATACAGATGGTCGGGGCCTTCGGCCGTTACAGCGACAGCCTGGAGACCGAGCGGCTCGCGAATGCCGACAAGGCGATATTCCATGGCGTGCTCGCGTTGCGTAACAATCGCGGCGACGCGCAGAGCGCGCTGCTAGGCGAGGACGATCCGCGCGCCAAGCTCGGTGCCGCGGAGAAGGCGGAGCAGGCCGGCTTCGACGCCATCATCGCCGCGCTCTCCACCGTCGAATTCGCCCGGCGCGACGAACTCGCGGCCACGCTGAAGCAGCGCTGGAGCGAGGCCGCGCCGAAATTCCAGCTGTTCTATGACGAGGCCAAGCTGCCGCGCGCCGACCGCAAAGTGGAGCGCACGGCACCCTGGTACGATGCGGTGACCAAGGTGATCGAGCCGGCCAATCTGGCGTCCACCGCGGTGTCGAACCGGGCCTGGATGAACGATCCCTTCATCGCCCGCATGATCCAGGTCCGCCGGCTCGCCTGGCAGGTGCGAGATCGCTACGGCATCCAGTGCTCGACCTTGCGCCCGAACGTCAATGCCAGCAAGCCGCTCGACGAGAGGCAGAAGCAGACGGTGGCAAGCTGGAACGGCATCATTACCGCCGGCTGGACCGGCATGGAGGAGGTGCTGGCGGCGCCTGACGTGACGACCGACCTCGTTAACACCGCCAAGGAGGCGCGCGCCAGGACCGACGGTGTCCTCAAGCAGATCGGCGACATCACCAGGAACTTGGACGGCAGCGGCCGTCCCGCGATGCCGGCTTCGGAATGGAACGCGTTGTGCCAGTCTCCGTTCGCCTCCATCGTCGCGGTCGCGAACAAGGCACTCGACCTGTCGATCGCGCGCGCCGACACGGTTCAGGCGAAGGCCCTCACCAATCTGGTCGTGCAATCGCTCGCATTCCTGCTCGCGCTGGCCGTGACCCTGACCGGCGTGTTCGTGGTGCGCAACCGTCTCGTGCGGCCGGTGGGCGCTATCCTCGACGCCATCGCCCGCATCAGCGCACGTGACTATGAGACGCCGGTGCCGCAACCCCGCCATCGCGACGAGTTCGGCACCATGGCTGCTGCGCTTGAAAGCCTGCGCGAGAGCGCGGCGACGGCGGAACGGCTGGGCCGGGAGCGCGAATCGCAACAGGCGCTGCAGCTCGCCCGCTCCGGCAGCGTCGACGCAGCCTGCCGCAGCTTTGATGATGCGGTGCAGGCGGTCATCCAGAGCGTCGTGGCCTCGACGCAGGAGCTCGATGCCACCGCAACCGGCGTACGCTCGCTGGTCTCGGAATCGAGCAGCCAGACCGCCGCGGTTTCATCCGCCGCCGAGCAGGCCACCAACAATCTCGAGACTATCGCTGCCGCGACCGAGGAGCTCTCCGCATCCGTCGGCGAGATTTCCGCGCAGGTGCAGTCGAGCGCACGGGAGGCCCGCGAAGCTGTCGCACAGGCTGAGCAGACCAATGCGACGGTGGAGATCCTCGACCAGACTGCAAGCCGCATCGGCGAGGTCGTCAAGATGATCAACGCCATCGCCGGCCAGACCAACCTTCTGGCCCTGAACGCCACCATCGAAGCTGCGCGGGCAGGCGAGGCCGGCCGCGGCTTCGCCGTGGTTGCAGGTGAGGTCAAGAGCCTCGCTGCGCAGACGGCGACAGCGACCGAAGAGATATCGCGCCAGGTCGAGGAGATCCAGGGCGCGACCGGCCAGGCTGTTGCTGCGATCCGCTCGATCGGCGGCGCCATCAGCGGCATCGACGAGAAGATGACCGCGATCGCCGCCGCGGTCGAGCAGCAACGCGCGGCGACCACCGAGATTTCGCGCAATTTCCAGCAGGCAGCTCAGGGCACCCGCGAGGTCACCGACACCATCGGCAGCGTCGCGAGACTTAATCAGGAGACCGGCAACGCCGGCACGGTGCTGTCGGAGTCCGTCAAGAAGATGTCGGCCGACGCGGATCGCCTCCGCGTCGCGGTCGAGGGCTTCCTGGGAGCGGTGAAGACCGCATAAGATTGATCTCTCCGTCGAGTGACGAGCGGGCATTGCCGCCGGTCCGCGCGGCAGGTACATCTGTGCCGCCACAGCTCGCTAGCGGCACCAGACAGAAGACACGTCAGGGATGGAGAGTTCGATGCCGGTCACCCCACACAAGGCCCCGCGTCCCTATCGCGGCGTGTTCCCCGTCGCGCCCACCATTTTCGACGAGCGCGGTGAACTCGACCTCGAAGGCCAGCGCCGCTGCATCGATTTCATGATCGATGCCGGCTCCCACGGCGTCTGCATCCTCGCCAATTTCTCCGAGCAATTCGTGCTCACCGATGCGGAACGAGAGGCCGTGATGCACGCCGTGCTGGAGCATGTCGCAGGCCGGGTTCCCGTGATCGTCACCACCACGCATTTCAGCTCGGCCGTCTGCGCGGCCCGCAGCAAGCAAGCGGAGGCGGCGGGCGCCGCTATGGTGATGGTGATGCCGCCCTATCACGGCGCGACGTTCCGGGTCCCCGAGAAAGGCATCATCGAATTCTTTAAGGTCCTCTCCGGCGCGATCGACATTCCCATCATGATTCAGGACGCACCCGTTGCCGGCACGCCGCTGTCGGTCGAGCTGCTCGCGCGACTGGCGCGCGACTTCTCCAACATCCGCTACTTCAAGATCGAGGTGGCCGGCGCGGCCGCAAAGCTCCGCAGCCTGATCGAGGCCGGCGGCAAGGACATCGAAGGCCCATGGGACGGCGAGGAGGCAATCACGCTGCTGGCCGACCTCGACGCCGGCGCCACCGGCGCGATGACTGGCGGCGGCTATGCCGACGGCATCCGGCAGATCGTGGACCCCTATTTCGCCGGCGATCGCGAAAAGGCCAAGGCCGCCTACGAGCGCTGGCTGCCGCTGATCAACTACGAGAACCGCCAATGCGGCCTGATCGCCTGCAAGGTGATGATGCAGGCCGGCGGGATCATCAAGTCGGATGCGGTGCGCCATCCGCTCCAGCCGCTGCATCCGGCAATGCGGGCGGGCCTGCTGGAGCTTGCGAAGGAGCGCGACGCACTGGCGCTGCGGTGGGGAAAGTAGCTCTCTCCGCCGTCATTGCGAGGAGCGCAACCGAGGAAGTAATCCAGAGCACCTTGCGGAGACAATCTGGACTATCTGGATTGCTTCGCTGCGCTCGCAATGACCAGTTTGGAGGTTACTCGGCCAGCAGCCACTCGCCAATGACGCGGAAGCGCGCCTTGGCATCATCTTGCCTGAACAGCGCGATACGGTCGATCATCAAGCTCTCGAGCTTCAGCCCTGCAAATCGCCCCCGCAGCATCTCGAGGATCGGCCCGCGCCGCTCGACATCCAGCCGCCCGGTCAGCGTCATGTGGAAGCGGAACTCCTCCATCACGTAAGGGTAGCCCCAGCGGTCGAGATAATCGCGCTGCCGCTGGCTCAGCTTCTCGGGCCGTCGACGTGCGCGATCCTCCGCCGTCAGCGCGGCGCGAAACGGATCGAAATCGCGCACGCAATCGGCGGCGAGCTGTTGCAGTGCATCGACCGGTTCGGCCGGAATGACGGCAATGAATCCGCTGATGGAATCCACAATCGGCCGAATCACGGGGCGCGGTCGTGACCTGCCGGCGAATGCCGCGCAGGCGGCCATCAGCTCCACCTCGGTCTTGCCGGACGCTAGCACCATCGGCGCTTTCAGCGTCGCGTGAAAACCGTACTTGCGGGGGTCGGCGGTGACGTCGCTCCAGTCCGCAGCGAGCTGCAAAGCGTCGGCGGGAAAGGCTAGTTCGTTGCCGGTGCAGGCATCATAGCCGAGCAGCTCCGCGCCGAAGCGGGAGAGGGCGCTGTTGCGGCCTGCGGCAAAATAGATCGCGTAGCGGGGAAGACCTGTCATCGCCTCAGCATAGCCAATTTAGGCGGCCACGATAGCCTGGCGCGGCGCCGCTGCCGCGGTGAGCAGCCGAGTTGCATCGCTGAGATGCACGAGCTTGCCACCTGAGATCACCGCGATCAGCCGCGGGCGTAGCGCCATGCTGCCGTCGACGAGGAGAATGTCGGCGCGGCATCCTTCCGCGAGCATGCCGCGATCGGCAAGGCCGGTCGCGCGCGCGGGGCCGGCGGAGACCAGGTCCCAGGCCTTCGCCAGCGGCAGCACGCCGTCGGCAGCGAGCCGGAACGCGGCGAGCAGCTGCGCGGGATAATAATAGTCCGACGCCAGCACCGAGCAGAGGCCCTTGGCGATCATGTCCGATGCTCTGGTCCAGCCGGTGTGGCTGCCGCCGCGCACGACGTTGGGCGCGCCGTAGACGATGGCGTCACCGGCATCCGCAGCAGCGCGCGCCGTCTCCTCGTTGATCGGAAACTCCGCGATGTGAGCGCCGAGTTCGCGAAAATGCCGGCGCATCGCCGGCGTCGCATCGTCATGCGAAAGCATTCGCACCCCGGCAGCGCGGGCGACCGCAGCCAGCCGCGATACCGAGGCCGGCACAGCGTCGGCGCGCGAAACCACGCGCTCGACCAGCCGATCGAACTCGTCGATCGAAAGGCAGGTCCGCTCCACCATGCGGTTGCGCTTGCGGGGCTTGGCCATGTCGGCGACGGTCCCGTCCATGTGGTCGTTGAAGGCGAACAGGTCGACGCGGCCGTCAGCGAGCCACTGGCTGATCTCGGCCTCGGCGTCGAGATTGTAGGTTTCGTGGCGCAGGTGGAAGCGGGTATCGGCAGCGAATTGCGGGCGCTGCCGCTCGATGGCTTCCAGCAGTCCGCGCGCATTGTCGGCGCTGCGCAGGCCCGGCTCCCAGGAACAGGTCGTGGCGTGAAACACCGTGGTGATGCCGTTGCTGATCGCCTGGCGATCGCTGTCGGCAAGCGCGACGTCGATTGGGAAATTGACGCCTGCGCGGGGCATCATCTGCCGCTCGAAGGCATCGCCGTGCAAATCGACGATGCCCGGCAGCACCAGCAGGTCGCGGGCATCTAGCGCCAGCCGCGCACGGCCTCGAGAAGCATCGACCTGGGCGATATCCGTTCCGGATACCAGAAGTGAGGTTTCGACGAACTCGGTGCCGATCAGGGCCCGGCCGCTTTCGAGGACTATGTCTGTCACGCGATCGCGCTTCGTTTGCCGGCGGGAGAATTGGTGAGAGGGCTCGCCTGTGCTTCGTATGTCGCAAGAAAATCTTCAATCCCGAGCTTGCGAAAATCCGGCAGCGCCCGGCGCAACTTGTCGTGATCCCAGTCCCACCACGCGAGCCTGGCAAGCCGCCCAGCGATCTCCTCCGAGAAGCGCCGCCGCACGATCCGGGCCGGATTGCCGGCAACGATGGTGTAGGCCGGCACGTCCTTGGTGACGATGGCGCCGGCGGCAATCACAGCGCCGGTGCCGATGTTGCGACCCGGCAGCACGACGGCGCCGTGGCCGATCCAGACGTCGTGGCCGATATGGATGTGATGCTGGCGCCGCCACTCGAAGAATTCGGCATCGTCGCTCTCGCCCTCGAAATAGGCGCTGGAGCGGTAGGTGAAATGCGCCTGTGTCGCGCGGTGCATCGGATGGTTGCCCGGATTGATGCGCGTCATTGCCGCGATCGAGCAGAACTTTCCGACAGTGGTGTAGGTGATCTGCGAATCGTTCACGACATAGGAGTAATCGCCCATCGCCACTTCATGCAGGATGGTGCGTGCGCCGACCTCGGTATAGGCGCCGAGCCGGGTCTCATGCAGCACGGCCGAAGGGTCGATGGTCGGCTGAACCGAGAGAATTTTGGCCATGTCGTATCCCTGGTGCGAAGGCGGGCGTTCCTCTTCGAGCGGCTTGATGACAATGTCATGACGTCGAGATGACGGGGGATGAACCGCACAGGATCGCCGCACCGCAACGGTACTGTCACACAAGTGTTAAGCACCGACGTTAGCGGTTGGGCCCAGCAAATCTGGAGCCTGGCATGCTGGTGGTGGATGGTCTGACGTGTCGCTTCGGCACAAAAGCCGCTGTGGACGACACCTCGTTTCAAGTGTCCCCCGGCGGCTTCGTCGGTGTGATCGGGCGATCCGGCGCCGGCAAGTCGACCTTGCTGCGGAGCATCAATCGACTGGTGACGCCGACCGAGGGACGCATCCTGTTCGATGGCGTCGACGTCACCGCATTGCGCGGCAAAGAGTTGCGCCAATGGCGGGCGCGGTCAGCGATGATCTTCCAGCAGTTCAATCTGGTCGGCCGGCTCGATGTCCTCACGAACGTCCTGATGGGACGGCTAGCGACCATGCCGGCCTGGCGCTCACTGTCCCAAATTTGGCCGGAGCAGGACAAGGCGCTGGCGATGTCCGCGCTGGAACAGTTCGATATCGCGTCGCTTGCCGCCCAGCGCGCCGACCAGCTCTCCGGCGGTCAGCAGCAGCGCGTGGCGATCGCGCGCGCCCTGGTGCAACAGCCCGATATTATTCTGGCCGACGAGCCGATTGCCTCGCTCGACCCGCGCAACACCAAGGTCGTGATGGATGCGCTTCTGCGCATCAACAAGCATTTCGGCATCACCGTGCTCTGCAATCTGCATTCGCTCGATCTCGCCCGCAGCTACTGCGACCGCCTGATCGGCATGGCCGCGGGCCGCGTGGTGTTCGACGGCGCGCCGTCGATGCTGACCGATCAGGTCGCGCGCGAGCTCTACGATCTCGAAGCCAACGAGGTCATGGGTGGCGCGCCGGCCGCCGCGCCCGAGGGTGTTCCGGCGCTCGGCAGCGCTGCCGCCGCCTGAGCGGCGGGAGCGCACACTCAACGTCTCGCGTTAAACGAACTCCAGCTGAAGAAGAGGGGTATCATGATTACTCGTCGATTGGTTCTTGCCGGTGCCGCGGCCCTGGCCTTCACCACCTCCGCCTCCGCCGAAGACTGGCGGAAGAAATACCCGGAGATCACTCTGGCCGTCGTTCCGGCGGAGAATGCCTCCGGTGTGACCGAGCGGTTTACGCCCTTCATCAACTATCTGTCGAAGGAGCTCGGTACGAAGGTCACGCTGCGCGTCGCCAACGACTATGCCGCCGTGATCGAAGGCCAGCGCGCCGGAAACATTCACATCGGCTATTACGGCCCTGCAGCCTTTGCCCGCGCCCGGCTGACCGGTGTCAAGACCGATGCGTTTGCGATCGAGGTCAATGCTGACGGCTCGAAGGGCTACTACTCGGTCTTTTACGTGCTCGCGAAATCGCCCTACCAGAAGATCGAGGACCTCAAGGGCAAGAACCTCGGGTTGGTCGACCCGAACTCGACGTCGGGCAACAACATGCCCCGCTTCAAGCTGAACCAGATGGGCGTCGATCCCGAGGCCTATTTCTCCAAGGTCGTCTTCACCGGGAGCCATGAAAACGCGGTGCTGGCGCTGGCGCAAGGCACTGTGGACGTCGCCGCCAACTGGTGGAACGCCGAGGATGATTCCAACCTGACCCGCATGCTCAACAAGGGCATGGTGAAGAACGCCGACGGCGCGCCGATGAAGAAGGAGGACTTCCGCGTCATCGTGAAATCGGACATGATCATCAATTCGCCCGTTGCCTATCTCAGCGACCTTCCGGACGACATGAAAACCGCGATCAAGAAGGCTTTCCTGGACGCCGCGCAGAAGGACCCCGAAGCCTTCAAGAAGCTCTCCGACGGCAAGAACAAGCCCTGGGATCCGGTCACCAACGAAGAGTACAACAAAACGATCGAGCTGATTAAGTTCGTCGACCATCTGCGCAAGAAGGCGTCCTGATCGTAGGGACACATCGCCCAAGCCGGGTCAATCGACCCGGCTCTTTCCATGATCGGCTCGCCTCCCACCGAATGACAATTGCGGTTTCGATCCTTCCCGAGCAGCAGCTGACTGTGCTGAATGCGGTCTATCGCAAGGCGGTCGCACGCAAGCGGTTACGGCTGCTGCTTGGCACTGTGCTGTTCATCGCCGCGCTGCTTGTCGCTGCGGTCGGCGCCGAAGTGAACTTGCGCACCTTATTCACCCATTTCGGCAATTTCGTCAGCTACTTCGATCGTATTCTCACGCTCGACACTGGCCAGCGCGTCTGGACCGATCTCGGCGAGTGGTTCTGGGGCTGGCGCAAATGGCTGAAGCTGCTCGCCGAAACGCTTCTGGTGAGCTATGTCGGTACGTTGATCGGGGCTATCCTCGCCTTCGGCTTGAACTTCTTTGCGGCCGCGAACACCGCGCCGGCGCGCTGGCTGCTCTTCGTCGTGCGTCGCCTGCTTGAATTCGCCCGCACCGTGCCGAGCATCGTATTCGCGTTGATCTTCGTCATTGCCTTCGGCCTCGGACCGATGGCGGGCGTGCTGGCGATCGCCATCCACTCGACCGGCGCGCTCGGCAAATTGTTCTCCGAGATCGTCGAGAATGCGGACATGAGGCCGGTCGAAGGCGTGCGCTCGACCGGGGCAAGCTGGCTGTCCTGCATGCGCTTTGCCGTGCTGCCGCAGGTGATCGCAGGCTATGCCAGCTACGCGCTGCTGCGCTTCGAGATCAATGTACGAGAAGCCTCGGTGATGGGCTTTGTCGGGGCCGGCGGCATCGGACAGGAGCTGATTGTTGCGATCCGCAAGTTCTACTATTCGGACGTCAGCGCGATCCTTCTGACCATCATCGTCACGGTCTTCCTTATCGACATCGGCACCGGCTGGCTGCGCGGCCGCCTGTTCGGCAGCGAGGCGCGGACATGAGCCGCCACCCCGAGGTCGATACGGTACAGCTTCGCGCGCGCCACCCGAATGTCTTCAACCGGCCGGCGTCGGCGCGGCTCGCGACGCCGGCGATGCTTGCCGCCGCGCTCGCGCTCCTGGTGTTCGGGCTGGTCGACCTCGACTTTTCGCCGTCGCGTTTCGTTGCCGGCGTCAATCAGCTTGGCTGGATCACGATGATGATGATCCCGCCCGATCCCGGCTCGTCGCTGCCGCTCTATCTGAAGGCGCTCGGAGAGACGCTGTCGATCGCGCTGCTCGGTACCACGCTCGCCGCCCTGTTCGCACTCCCGGTGAGCCTGCTTGCCGCGCGCAACATCGTGCCGTCGGGCTTCTTCCGTTTCCCGGTCCGGCGCTTCCTCGATTCGATTCGCGGCGTCGACACGCTGATCTGGGCGCTAGTCTGGATCAATGTCGTGGGTCTCGGGCCGTTTGCCGGGGTGCTGGCGATCGCGGTGTCGGATTTCGGCGCGTTCGGCAAATTGTTCTCGGAAGCGATCGAGGCCGCCGACCAGAAGGAGGTCGAGGGCATCCGTGCCTCCGGCGGCAGTGCCCTGCACGAGATCCGTTTCGGTCTGATGCCGCAGGTGCTGCCCGTCATCGCCGGCCAGGTGCTCTACTATATCGAATCGAACACCCGATCGGCCACCATCATCGGCATCGTCGGCGCCGGCGGTATCGGCCTGCAACTAGCCGAGCAGATCCGCGTGCTGGAATGGCAGAAAGTCTCGTTCCTGATCCTGATGATCCTGATCGCAGTCGCCGCGATCGATTTCATCTCGGGCAAGCTGCGCTTTGCGATCATCGGGCGAAGGCCGGTGGTGTAGAAGATCCTTTCCGTCATGGCCGGGCTTGACCCGGCCATCCACGCTCTTTTTGTGGGATCGGAACGGAGAATGCCCGGCTCAAGCCCGGGTATGACCGGAACGTGGAACTGGCTGCGGCCGCCTACGACTCCACCAAGAACTCCACCCGCTCCGCCGCGAAGCGCGAATGCTTGGTCAGCAGCGCCTTGCCCGCGAGATCGTGGTCGGTGGCGTCGACCACGAGAATCGGCCGACCCAGCGCCAGATCGAGCCGTACGGCATCGGTCGCGTCGACAATGCCGGCGGTGATTCGGGTCGCGCCGCGGCGGTAGTCGCGCACGCCGTAATGCGCGAGCAGCTTGGTCATGGAGTGCGTGGCTGCGAACACGGCGCCCGCGTCCGGAAACAGTTCCGCCGAGAGCCAGGTGGTCGAGACGCAGATCGGCGTGCGATCAGCGAGGCGGATCGCCTCGATTCGCACCAGCGGTGCGCCGGTCTTCAACCCCAGCTCCCGCGCGAGCTCGCGCGTCGCGATATCATCGCTTGCCTCGATCAGACGCCCATGCGGCTCCCGTCCTCCGGCGCCGACGATCTCGGAAAATCGCGTGCGCGAGCGCAAGGGATAGGCGAGCTTCTGCGCCTCGACATAGGTTCCGCTGCCGCGCTCGGCGCGCACGAGACCGCGCTCGGCGAGCGCAGCCAGCGCGCGCCGCACGGTGTGACGGTTGACGCGATAGGCCTCGGCGATCTCCACCTCACCGGGAAGCTTGTCGCCCGCCGCAAAGCGGCCGTCCGCGATGCCGCGCTCGATGCCGTCGGCGACGAGACGCCAGAGCGCGACGCCCGAAGAGGCTGTGTCCTGCATGCTCATGTCGCGGAAGCCTACTCCAGAAATCACATCATTGTCACGAAACGGTCATGGCGCGTCCGTATGAAGTTGTCTATTATCATAGACAACTTCGGCGCGGCAAGTTCGGTGGAGCAGGTGACGCAGCACAACAATCAGCAAGCCCAGCGCAGGGCCGCGATGGCGGTGCTGGCGCACGCGGAGGCGGGCGAGATCGCCGCTCGCCTCCGCAACCTGGCACTCCCGGCCCATCAGGATCTGCGCGCGCCCGAAAACGGCCTCGTCATGCTGCGCGGCAGGGTCGGGGGCGACGGAGCACCGTTCAATCTCGGCGAAGCCACGGTGTCGCGCGCCGCGGTGCGGCTTGCGACCGGCGAGATCGGCTTCGGCTATACGCTGGGACGCGACGGTGAGAAGGCGCGGCTGATCGCGCTATGCGATGCGCTGGTGCAATCCCGTGAATTCGGCAGCGCGCTGGAGCGCGACGTGATTGCCCCGTTGCGCGACCAGCTCATGATCAAGCGTCAGCGGGCCGCGGAAGAGACCGCTGCGACGAAGGTTGATTTCTACACCATGGTGCGCGGTGAGGGGTGAGATCATGACCACGATTGCAGAACTGCCGCCCGGTTTCGTAGACAAGGTGTTGTCGGCACAGTCGACCTTCCGCTCGGTCATGGATGCGATGGCGCGGCCGGGTTCGGTCCGGCGCATTGTGCCGGGAGCGGGGACGCCAGGGCCGATGATGCGGGGCACCGCTGCGATCGCGCTGACGCTGTTCGATCACGACACGCCGCTCTGGCTCGACGCGCGGATGGCGGAGAGCTCGGACGTGGTGAAGTGGCTCAAGTTTCACACCGGCGCCCCGGTGGTGCAGGACACGTCCATTGCAGGCTTCGCGCTGATCGGCGATGGCGCAGCTTTGCCCTCGCTGGAGCGTTTTGCGCTCGGCACCAGCGAATATCCGGATCGATCGACCACGGTGATTCTCCAGGTCGATTCGCTCGATGCCGGGCGCGGCTTCGAGCTGCGCGGCCCCGGCATCGACGGTGTCGCGACGCTCAAGGCGTCGATCACGCCTTACGATCTATTCGAGCGCCTGCATGTCAACGAGGCGCTGTTTCCGCGCGGCATCGATGTGGTGCTGGTCGCGGATGATGCCGTGGTTGCGATCCCCCGCACTACGCGCGTCGTGAGCAAGGAAAGCTGAAAAATGTATGTCGCAGTCAAGGGCGGCGAACGCGCCATCGAGAACGCCCACCGCCTGCTCGCCCATAAGCGGCGCGGCGACCAGGGCGTTCCGGAGGTCACGCTCGCCCAGATCTCCGAGCAGCTCGGTCTCGCCGTCGACCGCGTCATGAGCGAAGGCTCGCTCTACGACCGCGAGCTTGCGGCGCTCGCGATCAAGCAGGCGCGTGGCGACCTGATCGAAGCGATCTTCCTGGTTCGCGCTTTCCGCGCCACGATGCCGCGCTTCGGCAGCAGCGAGCCGGTGGACACCGGCACCATGCGAGTACGGCGGCGGGTATCGGCCACGTTCAAGGACATTCCCGGCGGGCAGATTCTCGGGCCGACCTTCGACTACACGCATCGCCTGCTCGATCCCTTGCTTGCCGAAGGCCTTGCGCCGGAAGCGCCGGCGACGGCCGACGCGCACACCGCGCCAACGCCGCGCGTGACGGACATTCTCGGGCGCGATGGGCTGATCGAATGTTCGCCGCCGGCCGACGACGGCGCAAGCGTCGGCGATCTTACCCGCGAGCCGCTGAACTTTCCGGCGGATCGTGATTTGCGGCTGCAGAACCTCGCGCGCGGCGACGAGGGTTTCCTCCTTGCGATGGGCTATTCCACCCAGCGCGGCTATGGCCGCAATCACCCCTTCGTCGGCGAGATTCGCTTCGGTGAGGTCGAGGTCGAACTGTTCGCCGAGGACGCCGGCTTTGCGGTGCCGCTGGGCTCGATCGAGCTGACCGAGTGCCAGATGGTCAACCAGTTCAAGGGCTCCGCGACCGAAGCGCCGTGCTTCACCCGCGGCTATGGCCTCGCCTTCGGTCAGAGTGAGCGCAAGACCATGTCGATGGCGCTGGTCGACCGGGCATTGCGTGCCCGTGAGCTCGGCGAAGAGGTGCGTGCACCGGCCCAGGACGAGGAGTTCGTGATGTCGCATTCGGACAACGTCCAGGCGACCGGCTTCGTCGAGCATCTGAAGCTGCCGCATTATGTCGACTTCCAGTCCGAGCTCGGCCTGTTGCGCAAGCTGCGTCAAGAGTTTGCCGATGCCAGCACGCCCGATGCCATGAAGGAGGCCGCGGAATGAACGCGCCCGCCTACAATTTCGCCTATCTCGACGAGCAGACCAAGCGGATGATCCGTCGCGCCATCCTGAAGGCGATCGCGATCCCCGGCTACCAGGTGCCGTTCGCCAGCCGCGAGATGCCGATGCCCTATGGCTGGGGCACCGGCGGCGTACAGGTGACGGCTGCGATCCTCGGGCCCGAGGACGTGCTGAAGGTGATCGATCAGGGCTCCGACGACACCACCAACGCGATCTCGATCCGCAAGTTCTTCGCCAAGACCGCCGGTGTCGCCACGACGACGGCGACGAATGAAGCTACCGTGATCCAGACCCGTCACCGCATTCCGGAAACGGCGCTGCACGAGAACCAGGTGCTGGTCTATCAGGTGCCGATCCCCGAGCCGCTGCGTTTCCTCGAACCGCGCGAGACCGAGACGCGGCGCATGCACGCGCTCGCCGAATACGGCCTGATGCACGTGAAGCTCTACGAGGACATCGCCCGCTTCGGTCACATCGCGACGGCCTACGCCTATCCCGTGAAGGTCAACGCCCGTTATGTGATGGATCCGTCGCCGACCCCTAAATTCGACAATCCCAAGATGGACAATTGCCCGGCGCTGCAATTGTTCGGCGCCGGCCGCGAGAAGCGGATTTACGCGATCCCGCCTTACACCCAGGTGGTCTCGCTCGATTTCGAGGATCATCCGTTCGAGCCGTACCGTTTCAACGCGCCCTGTGCGTTGTGTGGCGCAGAGAACTCCTACCTCGACGAGATCGTCACCGACGACAAGGGAGGACGGATGTTCGTCTGCTCGGACACAGACTATTGCGAAGGCCGTCAGGCCACCGGCCATCACGGCAGCCTCAGCGCCGCGCCGTACAAGGAGAAGGCGCATGGTTGATCAAGCCGCGCTTGAAAGCGACCAGCCGCTGCTGACGGCGAAATCCCTCGGCAAGTCCTTCGGCCGCATCGCCGCCTGCCGCGACGTTTCCTTCGCGCTCTATCCCGGCGAGGTGCTGGCGATTGTCGGCGAGTCAGGGTCGGGTAAGTCGACGCTGTTGCAGATGCTGTCGGGCCAGCTGGCGCCGAGCGCCGGCCATGTGTCCTACCGCATGCGCGACGGCGTCACCCGTGATCTCACGACGCTCGGTGAAGCCGAGCGACGTTTCCTGTTTCGAACCGATTGGGGGTTCGTACACCAGGATCCCGCGCAGGGCCTGCGCATGGCGGTCTCGGCCGGTGCCAATGTCGGCGAGCGTCTGATGGCGGTGGGCTGGAATCACTACGGCCGCATCCGCGACACGGCGTCCGATTGGCTTAGCCGGGTCGAGATCGACGTCGCGCGCATCGACGATGCTCCGCGCACCTATTCCGGCGGCATGCGCCAGCGTCTTCAGATCGCCCGCAACCTCGTCACCGAGCCGCGGCTGGTATTCATGGACGAGCCGACCGGCGGCCTCGACGTCTCCGTGCAGGCGCGGCTGCTCGATCTTGTGCGCAGCCTGGTCGCCGAGCTGCATCTGGCCGTCATCATCGTCACGCATGATCTTGCCGTGGCTCGCCTTTTGTCGCACCGGGTGATGGTGATGAAAGGCGGGCGCGTCATCGAGACCGGCCTCACGGACCAGGTGCTCGACGATCCCCGAGAGCCCTATACGCAGCTCCTTGTCTCCTCCATTCTGCCACCATGAGTGCTTCGATGACCGCGATGATCGACGTTGCCAATGCCCAGAAGACCTTTACGATGCACTTGCAGGGCGGCATCGAGCTGCCCGTCGTGCGCGGCGTGACCTTCCACGTCAATCCTGGCGAATGCGTCGTCCTCTCCGGGCCGTCAGGCGCCGGCAAATCGTCCATCCTGAAGATGATCTTCGGCAATTACCGCTGCGATAGCGGCCGCATCGGCATCCGCCATCGCGGCGTGGTCATCGACCTTGCCACTGCCGAGCCGCGGCAGATCCTCAATGTGCGGCGTGCCACGATCGGCTATGTCAGCCAGTTCCTGCGGGCGGTGCCGCGCGTTGCCACCATCGACGTCGTCGCCGAGCCGCTGATCGCCGGCGGCATGACACGCGCCGAAGCGCAGCAGCGTGCCGGCGCGCTTCTGCAGCGTCTCAACATCCCCGAGCGGCTCTGGCAGCTGCCGCCCGCCACCTTCTCCGGCGGCGAGCAGCAGCGCGTGAACATCGCGCGCGGTTTCATCTCGGATCTGCCGATCCTGCTGCTGGACGAGCCGACCGCCTCGCTCGATGCAGCCAATCGCGCCGTGGTGGTCGAGTTGGTCGCCGCGAAAAAACGCCAAGGTGTCGCCATGGTCGCCATTGTCCATGACGACGAAATCCGTCATCTGATCGCCGACCGCATCGTCGACGTCACCAGCTTTGCCGCCGCGGCCTGAGGAAATGGAAATGAATGCCAAGCCGAAAGAAGCCGTGATCGGCAATGCCAGGATCGTGCTGGGCGACGGGGTGATCGAGCAGGGGTGGCTTGCTCTTGCCGACGGACGCATCGCCGAAATCGGTGAGGGCAGGGCTCCCGTCGGTGCGGAGGATGCCGGCGGCGATCTGATCATGCCGGGCCTGGTCGAGCTCCACACCGACCATCTCGAAGCGCATTACGTACCGCGGCCGAAAGTGTTCTGGAACCCGGTTGCGGCCGTGGTCTCGTATGACGGCCAGCTCGCGACGTCGGGCATCACAACGGTTTTCGATTCGCTACGGGTCTGGCGCGAGGACGGCGCCGAGGAGGTCGATGGCCGCGCCGGCGTGCTCGCTGCCGCGATCACCACGGCGCGCGAGGCCAGCCTGCTGCGCGCGGACCATTTCCTGCATCTGCGCTGCGAGATCCCGATGCCGAGCGTGGTCGAGGAAGCCAAGGAGCTGATCGACCGCCCCGACGTCAAGCTGATGTCGCTGATGGATCACACGCCGGGACAGCGTCAGTTCCGGGACGAGGTCAAGCTGCGTGACTATTATCGCGGGAAGGGGGGCGGCAAGACCGACGCCGAGCTCGACGAGCTGTTCGCAAAGCGCTTCGAGTACCAGAAGCAATATGCGGCGGCCAACATGCGCCAGATCGTGGCGCTGGCGCACAAGTACAACATTCCGCTGGCAAGCCACGACGACACTACCGAGGAGAACGTCGCCGACGCCGTGCGCGATCGTGTCTCGGTTGCGGAGTTTCCGACGACGCTCGAAGCCGCGCGCGGCCTGCATCAGGCCGGCATCGACATCCTCATGGGTGCCCCCAATGTCGTGCGCGGCGGCTCGCACTCCGGCAACATCGCCGCGGTCGATCTCGCGCGCGAGGGTCTGCTCGACATTCTCTCCTCAGACTACATCCCGTCGAGCCTCCTGATGGCCGCGCTGCAATTGCCGGAGCATGTACCGGCGATCAGCCTTCCCGCGGCGGTGCGCACCGTGACGAAGGCGCCTGCCGAGGCGGTCGGCCTCACCGACCGCGGCGAAGTCGCGATCGGCAAGCGCGCGGACCTGATCCGCGTGCATGTCGCGGGTCACATTCCCGTGGTGCGCAGCGTCTGGCGCGAAGGAAGTCGCGTTGCATGAGCGAGATGGTCGCAACCGCACGGGACGAGGCGGGCGCGATCGGCCCCGGCCGGCTCGTGCTGGTGGTCGGCCCCAGCGGCGCCGGCAAGGATACGTTGCTGCGGCTGGCACAAGCAGCCTGCATCGATGACCCCGATATCGTCTTCCCGCGCCGCGTCGTGACACGAGAGTCCTCCGATGCGGAGGACAATATCGCCGTGAGCCCCGACGAGTTTCGTCGCGCGCGCGAACAGGGCGATTTCGCAGTGTACTGGGACGCCCATGGGCATTCCTACGCGCTGCCGCTCGATATCAACGACGATATCCGCGCGGGGCGCACTGTTGTCGTCAACGTCTCGCGCACCGTGATCGCCGCCTTGCGCCGGGCCTATGTCAATGTCGTCGTGGTCGCGATTACGGCGCCGCCGGACGTGCTGGTGCAGCGGCTTGCCGCCCGTGCCCGGCAAAGCGACGGCAACATCGTCGAGAGGCTGTCGCGCAGTGTCGGCGACGTGCCGGCGCAGGCCGATGTCACCATCCTCAATTCGGGGAGCGCGGACTATCACAGCCGCCAGCTGGTGCGCGCGATCAGGAATGAATGCTGGCAAGAGTAGCCGCCGGTACGACAAGGAGAGAGCGGAATGACGGTGATCGAGACGGTCGAACAGCTGGAAGAGATCTACGGCCCCACCAATGATGCCTCGACCGTGAAAGTCGCCGACCATGTCACTCCGCTCTATCGCATCTTTATCGAGAAGGCGCCGTTCGCCGCGCTCGCGACGATTGGACCCGAAGGTATCGACTGCTCGCCGCGCGGCGATCTTCCCGGCTTCGTCCGCATCCATGATCCCAGGACGCTGATGCTGCCGGACCGTCGCGGCAACAACCGGGTCGATTCCCTGCGCAATATCGTGCGCGACCCGCGCGTGTCGCTGATGTTCCTGATTCCGGGCTCCGGCAATGCGGTCCGTGCCAACGGCCGCGCTTATCTTTCGATCGACCCGGAACTCCTGGCCTCGTTCAAGGTGGAGGGCAAGGCGCCGCGCAGCGTCATGGTGATGAACGTGGAAGAAATCTACTTCCAGTGCGCCCGAGCCATCGTCCGTTCCGACCTCTGGAATCCCGACAAGCGGGTCGATCCGAAGATGTTGCCGACGCCCGGACAGATCCTCGCCGAGATGAGCGAGAACAAGGTCGGCGGGGCGGAGTACGACCGCATCTGGCCGGAACGCGCAGCGGCGACGATGTGGTGAGCCCGCTCGCGCCTTTCCCTCTCCCCGGAGGCGGGGAGCGGTGAGGAGCGCGCGCCCTAATTGAACGCCATCCCGCCGCTCAGCGCGACCGTCTGCCCGGTCATGTAGGCGTTGTCGACCAGCAGCATTACGGCTTTCGCTACCTCCTCGGGCGTCCCGAAGCGGCCGAGCGGGATGCGGCTGACGAGCTGTGGTTGATCGCGCATCATGTCGGTCTCGATCAGTGACGGCGCGACCGCATTGACGGTGATGCTCTCCTTCACGAGGCGGGCCGCATAGCCTCGCGTGAGGCCCTCCATGCCGGCCTTGGATGCGTTGTAGTGGGGCCCGATCGAGCCGGCGCCGCGCGCCGCGCCCGAGGAGATGTTGACGATCCGGCCCCATTTTCGGGCCCGCATCGATGGCAGCACCGCCTGCGTGCAGAGGAAAGCGGATTTCAGGTTGACCAGGATCGTTCGGTCGAAATCCTCCTCCGTGAGATCGTCGATGCCGCGCGGGATGGCGATACCGGCGTTGTTGATGAGGATGTCAATGGGCCCGAGTTCGGCTGTGACGTCCTCCACCATGGCAGCCACTTGCTCGCGCTGCGACACGTCGGCAGTGACGACAATGGCTCGGCCGCGCTGCTTGCCGATCTCGCGGGCCAACTGCCCGGCCTCCTCTATCCGCTCGCGGCAATTGATCGCCACGGCCGCGCCGGCTTCCGCAAACGCGCGACAGACGGCGGCGCCGATCCCGCGTGAACCGCCGGTAACCAGCGCCGTGCGCCCCTTGAGTGTCCCTGACATGAATGCTCCGCTTGATCAGACGAGGCGGGGATCGTCAGGCGGCCGCCGCGCGCATTCAATTCACAAGCTCGCTACACGAGATCAGCCTCTGCGCCTCGCTCTGGTGCGCGCCGCCTTCTTCGCGGCCGCGGAGCGGGACCTGGCTCCCTTGGTGCGGCTCGCCTTTCGGGCTGCGGCCGAACGCGATGCGGCGGTTCGCCGGCTCGCCGCACGCTTGCCTTGCTTCGACAGCGCGCTGCGCGATGCAGTCGAACGTGGCTCTTTCTTCAGAACGTTCGCGACAGCGCGCGATACTTTCGGCCGGCGCTTCGGCGTACGTTTGCCCTGGCCGACCTCGTACGCGTATTTGGCACTGCGGCGCGTTGACTTCTTGGTCCGCCCTTTTCGCGGTGGCGGTAGGTCGACGCCGGCGCGGCGCGCCTCGGAGAGGCCGATGGCAATGGCTTGCTTGGTCGACCGCGCACCATGCTTGCCCTTCCGGATCCTGTCGATCTGGTCCTTGACGAATTCGCCGGCCTGCGTGCTCGCCGATTTGCCAACTCGTTTGTCCCGCCTGGCTTTGCGAACAACTTCCTGTCTTGGCATGGGTCGAACTCCCCTTCCTAGTTCGAGGAATATCTGACCGCAACGCGCAAGACAGAAGATCGATCCGTCTAGCTCCTCAGCGCCGCCAGCAACTCATCCGGACGCTCGGCCATGATCATGTGACCGGCGCCCGGCACGATGACTGTTTTCGCATGCGGGATCGCAGCCGCGAGCGCCTTGCCGGCCTTGGCGGGCGTCATCATGTCCCGCTCGCCGAGGATCAGCGTCGTCGGCACCTTCACGCTCGCGGCGGCTTGAAGTGCGTTCGTATAGGAATTGCACGCGGACAGATCCCTGAACAGCACGCCCGGCTCGCAAGCCTTCAGCACCGCCTGCGCGCTGCCATGCATCCACAGGCCCGGCGCAAGGCTGCCGCCGAGTTCGGCCCTGAAGCCGAGGCCCCAGATCGAGACCATGTCGTTTGCATCCTGTGAGTTGGCTTCGGCTTCCTTGAGCAGATCCGGGCCGACTGTCATGGTCGCGGCGGTGCCGATCAGGCTCAGGGCGGAAACCTTTTCCGGGTGGCGCGCCGCCGTCTCCAGCGAGATCAGCGAGCCCATGGAATGGCCTATCAAATGCGCCTTCGAAGCGCCCGCCGCATCGAGCAGCGCCGCGGTCCAGTCGGCCATCTCGGCGATGCTGCCGAGCGATGGCCCCGCCGAGCGGCCGTGGCCCGGCAGGTCGGGCGCCAGCACGCCAAAGCCGTGATGGGCGAACCAGCGCGTATGCAGCGCCCACGTCGAACGATCGAAGCCGGCGCCGTGGATGAAAACGACCGCAGGCAGCGACTTGTCGAAGTCGCGGCCGCCGGTTGCCGCGAACACTTCAGTGCCGTTGACGGAGAGCTTCATGACGTCAGACCTTTTGCGAGATGCGCAGTGCCTGCGCGAGATCGTCAATGATGTCGCTTGCCGTCTCGATGCCGACCGACAGCCGCACCAGCTCCTCGCCGATGCCGGCGGCCTTGAGCTGCTCGGCGTCCATTTGCTGATGCGTGGTCGATGCGGGGTGGATCACCAGCGTCTTGGCGTCGCCGACATTGGCGAGATGGCTGACCATGCGCAAGCTCTCGATGAACTTGCGGCCCGCCGGCCGGCCGCCCTTAATGCCGAAGGAGATGATTGAGCCGGCGCCGCGCGGCAGGAGTTGTTTCGCGAGTTGGTAGTCCGTGTGCGTCTCCAGCGAGGGATGCAGCACCCAGTCGACCGCCTTATTGGATTTCAGCGCTTCCAGTACGAGATGCGTGTTCTGCATGTGGCGGTCCATGCGTACGGGAAGCGTTTCGATGCCCTGCAACAGCTGGAACGCGTTCGTCGGCGAGAGGCAGGCGCCGAAATCGCGCAGACCCTCGGTGCGCGCGCGCATGATGAAGGCTGCGGTGCCGAACTGCTCGTCGAAGACTATACCGTGGTAGCCGCCATAGGGCTCCGTCAGCACGCCGAACTTGCCTGATGCGCGCCAGTCGAAGCGGCCGCCATCGACGATCGCGCCGCCGATCGCGATGCCGTGGCCGCCGATCCACTTGGTCGCCGAATGCATGACGATGTCGGCCCCTAGCTCGATCGGCCGGCTGAGATAGGGTGTGGCAAAAGTGTTGTCGATCAGCAGCGGGATCTTGGCCTCATGCGCGATCGCCGCGACCTTCGGGATATCGAGCACTTCCAGGCCGGGATTGCCGATCGTCTCGCCGATCACGAGCTTGGTGTTCGGCTTGATCGCCGCGCGGAATGCATCGAGGTCGCGCGGTTTGACGAACGTCGTGGTGATGCCGAAACGCGGCAGCGTATGCGCGAGCAGGTTGATGGTGCCGCCATAGAGCGAACTCGACGCCACGATGTGGTCGCCGGCATTGAGCAGCGTCGCGATGGCCAGATGCAGCGCGGCCATGCCGCTCGCGGTGCAGATCGCGCCGACGCCGCCCTCAAGCGCCGCGATTCGCTCCTCGAGGACGCCCGTAGTCGGATT
This sequence comes from Bradyrhizobium sp. Leaf396, assembly GCF_001424605.1. NCBI lineage: Bacteria > Pseudomonadati > Pseudomonadota > Alphaproteobacteria > Hyphomicrobiales > Nitrobacteraceae > Bradyrhizobium > Bradyrhizobium sp. Leaf396. The sequence goes on along the minus strand of NZ_LMQJ01000006.1, from coordinate 36,273 downwards.
GGAGATGCGTGTGTAGATGTGCCCGGCGCGCTCCAGGTTGAACAGCGCGGCCGCGTGATCGGAATCCTGGAACACGTAGGACGTGGTCTGGTAGATCGGCACTGCGCGGGCGCCGGTGACGGGATCCGGATGCTGCCCGGCATGCAGGCTCAGGGTCTCGAAGGCAGGCGGCTTTGGCGCGGGCATGCGTGGCCTCGTTGGTCGGTCGGCGATGGGGCGTTGTGCCACAAAACGGAGCGCCGCGTCAGCCCATTGATGGAGAGGGTGCGCTCCCTCTCCCGGCAAACCGGGCGAGATGAAGCGAACACCGTCTGCGCCTTAACCTCCGATTGCCTGTTCGATGATCCGCGCCTCCCGCAATAGAACCTCCGCGACCTCCTGTTCGCGTCTTGGCCCGAGCCGTGTTCGCACTGCGGAAACGGTCATGGCCGCGGCGGGGCGGCCGTCGGGGGTCTTGATCCAGGTTGAAATCGACTTCGTGCCCTGCACCAGCCCGATCTCTCGCCTGCCGTATCCCAGCCGTCGTGCGGCGGTCACCTCGCCGAGGACCGTCGCGATGTCGGTTTTGTACGCTTCGAACCTCTTCTCGTTGGCCGCGACGATCCTTCGCGCGTCCTGCGCCGGCATCGCGGCGAGAATGGCGACGCCGGCGCTGGAGACGCCGAGCGGCCTGCGGGCACCGACCTCGATGGACAGCACCTGTATCGGATAGATTCCGATCCGGCGATCCACGCACAGCGTATCGTTGCCGGTCCGCACGGTCAGGAACAGCGTGTCGCCGATCTCGCTGGACGCGCGTTGCAGCGAGGGGTTTGCGGCGATCAGCAATCGCGACGGCCGCGGCCGTGCCAGCGCCAGTTCAGGCACCTGGTTGCCGATCGCGTAGTGGCCGCTCCGCTCGTTTCGCTCGACGATGCCCTCCTCGATCAGCACGTGCACGATGCGATGCACGGTGGGGCGGGTGAGGCCGGTGGCCTGCACCACCTCGGCCAATGGCACACCGGCCTCACGGCCTGCGGCAAGAATGCGCAGCACCGCGAGGGCGCGCCGGATTGCCTGTGCGCCCGAGCGCGGTTCCGATGCACTGTTGCGTGCTGGCCTTCTGGGATTTGCCTTGTCCATAATATGGACAAGAACGCCACAATTCACTCGACAGGACAAGCGCGCATCTGGAGATTGCGCGGCGATCGGGCGCCATGCGCAATGTCAGGCGCTCGAGATGAACTGGAAGCGCCGCCGGGAGGTTAACATGAGATTAATCTGGATTGCCATAGCTGCCGTCACTGCGATGCTGGCGGGACCTGCGTCAGGCCAGGAATGGCCGGCGCGCAACGTCAAGCTGATCGTGCCCTATCCCGCCGGCGGCAACGTCGACAGCGCCGCGCGGATCGTCGCCGATAAGCTCCAGGAAAAGCTCGGCCAGCCCTTTGTCATCGAGAACAAGGCCGGAGCCGGCGGCATGATCGCGGGCGAGGCTTTCGCCAAGTCCGCGCCTGACGGCTACACGCTGTTCGTCGGCGCTAACGGACCCGTGCTGTTTGCGACCGAGATCAACAAGCGCGACGCCTACAACTGGAAGAAGGACTTCCTCCCGATCTCCACGATCTCGATGACGCCGCTGGTGCTCGAGGTTCATCCGTCGGTACAGGCAACGACGCTCAAGGAGTTTCTCGATCTCGCCAAGCGCGAGCCCGGCAAGCTGACCATGGCCTCGCCCGGCCCCGGCACCACCAACCATCTGCTCAGCGAGCTGATGCAGTCGAATCTCGGCCTGCAATGGGTCACTGCGCACTATCGCGGCAATGCGCCGGCGATCAATGATCTGCTCGGTGGTCAGGTCCAGTTCGCGTTCGACCAGCTCACGGTCAGCCTGCAGCATATCAAGGCCGGCCTGTTCCGTGCGCTCGCCGTCACCAGCCCGCACCGCCTGAAGTCCCTGCCTGATGTGCCGACCTTCGCCGAGCTCGGCTACAAGGAATTCGACGGACAGACCTTTACCGGCCTGTTCGCGCCCGCGGGCACGCCGGCTCCCATCGTCGACAAGCTGCACGAGACGCTGGTCGCGATCCTCAAGGACCCCGCCGTGATCGACAAGTTCGAGAAGCTCGGTGGCGAAGCCACGCCGATGACGCCAGCCGAATTCAAGGCCTATCTCGAACGCGAGGACGCCAAGTGGATTCCCGTGGTGCGCAAGGCCAATATCAGGGCGGACTGATCGATGCGGATCGATCCCACCGAGCTCGGCGCGGAGCGCATCTACCGGCTGATGACCGGCATCGTGGTGCCGCGCCCGATCGCGTGGGTGACGAGCCTGTCCAGCAAGGGCGTGCTCAATCTCGCGCCCTTCAGCGCCTTCACCTTCGTTTCGCAGAAGCCGCCGATGCTCGCGATCAGCGTCGGCCGCAAGGGCGCCAACTACAAGGACACCGGGCACAACATCCTCGACACCGAGGAGTATGTCATCCACATCGCCGACACGCCTCTGATGAATGCGGTGCACGATAGCTCGGTCGAGCACCCGCCTGAAATCAGCGAGGTCGAGCATCTCGGGCTCGAAACGCTGCCCTGCGATCTCGTCAAGGTGCGCCGGCTTGCCGCCGCACCGATCGCGATGGAATGCCGCTTCCGGCAGTGCCTCGAATTCGGCGAGGCCAAGAGCCGGCTCATCGTCGGTGAGGTCGTGATGTTCCATTTGCGCGACGGCCTCGTGAACGACGGCAAGGTCGAGACCAAGGCGCTCGATCCGATCGCACGCATCGGCGGCCCGCGCTACGCGCGGCTCGGCGAGATCGTGACGCTCAACACCGTCTTCCAGACTCCCAAATCGAAAGACTGAATGCGCGGGTCTGTCTTGGGCCCCGCTGCCTCACGATCATTGGAGGAATACAATGCGACTCCTGAGCTATCTCCTGGACGGAGAGCCGCGCTATGGCGCGGCCGTCGAAGGCGGCGTGGTCGATCTGACCAAACGCATCGGCCGTGACTTTTGCGACCTGAAGGCGCTGATCGCGGCGAATGCGCTTGGCGATGCGCAGGAAGCGGTCGCCGGACAGAAGCCCGATTACGCGCTGGACAAGCTCGTCCTGCTGCCGCCGGTACTGGCGCCGGAAAAGCTCTGGTGCATCGGCGTCAACTATGCCGAGCGCAATGCGGAATACAAAGACAATTCGGACCTGCCCAAATATCCCAGCCTGTTCGTGCGCAGCATGTCCTCCATGACGGGCTCCGGCCAGCCGTTGGAGAAACCCAAAGTCTCGGATCAGCTCGACTATGAAGGCGAGCTCGTCATCGTGATCGGGCAGGGCGGCCGCCACATCCCGCGAGAGAAAGCATGGTCGCACATTTTCGGCATGACGCTGTGCAACGAGGGCACGATCCGCGACTGGCTGCGCCACGGCAAGTTCAACGTCACGCAGGGCAAGAATTTCGACCGCTCCGGCAGCATCGGTCCCTGGATCGTCACCGCGGACGAGCTCGACCCGCGCGGCCCCCACGACATCGTCACGCGTGTCAACGGCGAGGTACGGCAGCAGGACACGACCGAGCGGCTGATGTTCCCGTTCGATCTCCTGATCTCCTATCTCTCAACATTCGCGACGCTGAAGCCCGGCGACATGATCGTGACGGGTACGCCGACTGGGGCCGGCGCGCGCTTTGATCCGCCGCGCTGGCTCAAGGCTGGCGACGTCGTCGAGGTCGAATCCAGCCGCATCGGCGTGCTGCGCAACACCGTTGCCGCGGAGCAATAGGCCATGCTGGACGCTGCCACGATCGAACGTCTCGCCGCCCGGCTTGACGAGGCCGAACGCACCAAGACGCTGATCCCGATGTTCTCGAAGGAATATCCGGATTTCAGCATCGAGGATGCCTACGCCGTCCAGCGCGCCTGGACCAAGCTGCAGCTCGGCCGCGGCCGGATCATCAAGGGGCACAAGATCGGCCTGACCTCGAAGGCGATGCAGAACGCGGTCGGCATCAGCGAGCCCGATTACGGCGTGCTGTTCGCGGATATGTTCTATGCCGACGCGACGCCTGTTCCGTTCGACCGCTTTCACGCGCCGCGCATCGAGGTCGAGCTCGCCTTCGTGCTGAAGGCACCTCTGCGCGGGCCCGATTGCACCATCTTCGATGTGCTGAACGCCACCGACTACGTCACCCCCGCGCTGGAGATACTGGAGACGCGCATGCACCGCGTCGATCCGGAGACAGGGAAGACCCGCAAGGTCATGGACACGATCTCGGACAACGCGGCCAACGCCGCGCTGGTGCTCGGCGGAAGGCCGATCCGCCCGATGGATGCGGACCTGCGCTGGATCGGGGCGCTGCTGTTCCGCAACGGCGAGGTCGAGGAGACCGGGCTTGCCGCCGGCGTGCTCAATCATCCGGCGAATGGCATCGCCTGGCTCGCTAATCGCCTCGCGCCGCATGACGAGCATCTGGCGGCCGGCGAGGTCGTGCTGGCGGGCTCGTTCATCCGGCCCGTCGACATCCGCCGCGGTGATACCTTCCATGCCGACTACGGCGCCTTCGGCTCGGTGTCGTGCCAGTTCGTCTGACCCAATAACAGGAGGGAGCGTATCATGAGTGCTCACACGCGGCGCAGGAGCATCCACATCGGCGGCTTCAAGCACGTCAACCCCATTCCGAACGCCTGCCGCATCGGCAATCTCGTGATGTCCGGCGTCATTCTTGGCCGCGATCCCGCGACCAACACGATGCCCGAGAGTCTCGACGCGCAATGCGCCAACATGTTCGCGCATATGAAGGCGACGGTTGAGGCCGCCGGCGGCACGACCGACGACATCATCAAGATGACGGTGTGGCTGAAGGACCGCGCCAATCGCGATCCCGTCAATGTCGAGTGGCTCAAGATGTTTCCGGACGAGCATTCCCGGCCCGCGCGCCACGCGCTGCCGATGGACAACATGGATGGCGGCGCGCTGGTGCAGTGCGACTTCACCGCCGTGATCGACTAAAGGAGCTTTGGGCATGCCGACCTATCTGCCGTTCGATCCCAATCCGCGCCGTCCCGGCAAGGCGCCGCCGCCGAAGACCGTCGACAGCCAGTTTCACGTGCTGGGTCCGATCGAGAGATATCCGGAGCGTCCCGGCGCCGCCTATCGAATGCCAACGGCGACCTGGGAGGCGGCGCTGCGCATGCACAAAGCACTCGGCATCGAGCGCGGCATCATCGTGCAGACCACGACCTACGGCGCCGACCACGCCGTCGTGCTCGACGGCCTCGCAGCGATGGGCCCGAACTATCGCGGCTGCGCCAACGCGCTGGTGTTCGCCGAAGCGAGCGATTCCTATCTCGCCAAGCTGGACGATGCCGGCGTGCGCGGCGCGCGCTTCAGCTTCCGCCAGGAGCTCGGCGCCGTACTATCGGATGCCGATTTCGCCCGCGCCATTGCGCGCATCCGCGAGCTCGGCTGGTACGTCAAGATCCAGCCGGAGAAGGACGGCATCATGTCGAGCGTTGCCAAGTACGAGGATCTCGACGTGCCCGTGCTGATCGACCACATGGCGCGCCCGGATCCCGAAGCCGGCAAGAACGATCCGAATTTGCGCAAGATGCTGGAGCTGCTCGGCAAGGGCAATTTCTGGGTGATGCTGTCGCTCGGCGAAAAGACCTCGAAGACCGGTGCACCCTATGACGACGTGATCCCGATCGCGCGCGCCTACATCGAGGCCGCTCCCGACCGCTGCGTCTGGGCCAGCGACTGGCCGCATCCGGTATCGGTCAAGCAGCCGCCGAACGATGCCGACCTGCTCGAGCTGATGTACCGCTACGCGCCGGACCAGGCGGAGCTGGAAAAGATCCTGGTGCACAATCCGGCCAAGTTGTTCGGGTTTGCGGACTAGAAGGTTCTAAGCGCACCTTCATCGCCGCAACAATCGGCCTCACATCGGCTGCTTCGCCAGCCGGTCCCGCACCTCGGCCGCGATCTCGAACGAGCGCAGCCGCGCGGCGTGGTCGTAGATTTGCCCCGTCGTCATCAATTCGTCCGCGCCGGTCTCGGCAATCAGCGCCCTCAGCTTCTCTTCCACGACGGCGGGTGAGCCCACCGCGGAGCACGACAGCGCTTGCGCAACGCCGGCCTTTTCCGCGGGCGACCACAGCGCGTCCATGTCGTCCACCGGGGGCGGCAGCGGCCCCGGCGTGCCGCGGCGCAGGTTGATGAACTGCTGCTGCAGCGATGAGAACATCCGCTGCGCCTCGACCTCGCTGTCGGCCGCGAACACGTTGACGCCGATCATCGCATGGGGCTTGTCGAGCTGCGCCGACGGCTCGAAGCGCGCGCGATATTCGCGCAGCGCCGGCATCATCATCTGCGGGGCGAAATGCGAGGCGAACGCGAAGGGCAGACCCAGCATCGAGGCGAGCTGCGCGCCGAAGGTGCTGGAGCCAAGGATCCACAGCGGCACCTTCGTTCCCATGCCTGGCACCGCGCGGATCGTCTGGTTCGGCTGCACGTCGCCGAGCAGGGCCTGCAATTCCAGCACGTCGTGCGGAAAGTTCTCGGACGTGGTGGCGAGATCGCGCCGCAGCGCCCGGGCCGTGAACTGGTCGGTGCCCGGCGCGCGGCCGAGCCCGAGATCGATCCGCCCGGGATAAAGCGACTCCAGCGTGCCGAACTGCTCGGCGATGACCAGCGGGGAATGGTTCGGCAGCATGATGCCGCCGGAGCCGACCCGGATCGTCTTCGTCCCGCCCGCAACATGGCCGATCACCACAGACGTCGCCGCGCTCGCGATTCCGGTCATGTTGTGGTGCTCGGCGAGCCAGAACCGCTTGTAGCCCCACTTCTCGGCATGCTGCGCGAGATCGAGCGAGTTACGGAACGCCTGGGCGGCATCGCCGCCCTGGCGGATCGGCGCGAGGTCGAGGATGGAGAAGGGGATCATGTGAGGGGACCTGTGAAGGGACGTACTGCGCGCGAGACCTCACATATAGGAGGCCGACGGCGGGAATGCTGCACGAACTCTGCTGCGCGATCCGGATCTTGATGGCGCCGCGTGTCCTCTGAGCTGTTCAAGCAGCCCGCACCCCGGTTCACAACACTGTTATTGCGACCTGTGGCGCCCCTGATCTCGATTGGGCGTTTCTCGCCTGTTGTTGTAACTTGCCGGACAGCAGAGCTGCCAGGAGGAACCGACATGACCACGGTCGCAATCAACCGCCGGAGCCTGCTCGCCGCTGGCGGGTCCGTCCTCGCAACCGGAGTTTTGACTTCGGGCGTTTCCGGGTTGCTGCTGCCGGCACGTGCGGCAGGCCTCGCACCGACCGAAACGATGTCGGGCGGGGCGAACAACTATCGAAAGGGCGCGCCGGTCGTGGAGCGGATTGGCAAGGGCGGCTTCTGGATGAGCGGCACCGTCCGCCGCGCCGGCGACGGCGCGCCGCTCGCCGGGCAGCGCATCCAGATCTGGGCGCACACGGTCGAAGGCCAGGAGCACGAGCCGCAGAGCCACGGGGCCACGCTCACCGACAAGGACGGCAAGTTCCGGCTCGAGATGCCGCAGATCATTCCCGTTTTCGGCCAGCCGCACGGCCATCTCGCCTATGACAGCGGCGAGTTCAAGACCGTGTTCCTGCGGCCGGTGATGCGAAGCGCCAAGGAAACCAGCCTCGAAGCGCACTTCGTGCTTCAGCCGGCCTGACCGGGCCGGCGCATGACGGGGTGGAGATCGGTGCGGGTGGTCCTGATCTGGGCCGCCCTTGCCTTGGCGATTGGCGTGCCGATTGCCGCTGCTGCAGGCAGCGAGCTGCTCGCATGGCGCGGTCCGATCTATATCCTCGCCGGGTTCGCCGGGATCGTTGCGCTTGGGCTTGTGCTTCTTCAGCCGCTGCTGATCGGCGGCTATCTGCCGGGCCTGTCGGCCTATCGCGGGCGGCGCGCGCACCACTGGATCGGCGGCGCGCTGGTGGTGGCGGTCGTTATCCACGTCGCCGGCCTCTGGTTCACCAGCCCGCCCGACATGATCGATGCCCTGACCTACGCATCGCCGACGCCATTCTCGCCTTTCGGCGTGACCGCGATGTGGGCGATCTTCGTCGTCGCGCTGCTGGCTTCCCTGCGCCGGTGGTTGGGATTGCGCCTGCGAACGTGGCGCTTCATTCACATGCCGCTGGCGATCGTCATCGTCACGGGGAGCGTGGTCCATTGCCTCCTCATCGAGGGGACGATGGAGACGATCTCAAAGGCGGCCCTGTGCGTGCTGGTACTCACGGCAACCGCGAAGGTCATGATTGACCTGCAGGTGTGGCGAAAGCGAAGGACGCTGCGCGGGGAGAGTCCAGCGCAGCAGTAGGCTGGTTGCTACGAGCTGCTTGCCGCAGTCGGGGACGGGGCGTAATTTCGCACCATGACGCTCACGGCTCCCGATCTGAAAGCGTTCCTGCTCGCGACGCCGTTCTTCGGCGGCCTGTCGGACGGAAGCCTCGACCTGCTGATATCGATGCTGGCCGAACGCCGGTTCGAGGCCGGCGACACCGTCGTGGCGGAAGGCGAGCCGGGACGATCGATGTTCATCGTCAAATCCGGCCGGCTCGCGGTGAGCAAGAGGACGAGTGCGGGTCGCGTCATCCCGCTGTCCGTTCTGCAGCCTGGTGATTTCTTCGGCGAGATGACGCTGATCGAAATGCAGAACCGCTCCGCCACGGTGGTCGCGGAAGCGCCGACGGTGCTGTACGAGCTGACCGCCAAGAATCTCTACGCCTGCTACAAGACGGACATCCACGCCTATGTGATCGTCCTGCAGAACATCAACCGCGAACTTTGCCGTCGGCTGCGAAGGGCGGACAATCGCCTCACCAGTCGCCAGGCAGGGAACGACAATTGATCATGCGTAGGATGGTCGAAGCCTTGCGAACCCATCATGTCTGGTCATCGCGCAAGGGACTTGTTGGGTTCGCTTCGCGCTCCCTGTCCTGCGAACTGAGATGGCTAGAGCAGCGCCATCGAGTGCAGTGAGTTTCTATGAAAGCCGAAGGCAACGAGGCTGGAGAGAAGCAACACGATTCCAGTAACGATCAGGAAAAACGCAAACACTGTCGGAGCCTCTGGTTCATCATCCGCGGCGAGGACCATAATAGATAAAATTTTACCGACAATCGAAAGGAAGTATTAACCTTACCTGCGGGACCCGATGGCGAATCGTAGGCAAAACGCCCCACCTTCCGCAAAACCTCTTCCTGCACAATATTCGGCTCTGTCGAAATTCTGATTTACAGCATTATTCCGCCTTCCCGGCCCGAGGAGAGCGGCGATCGTACGTCGCAACGAACGTGGACGCGGCTGCGTCTGGCACGGCAAGGTAGGACCAGAGCGGTTGAACTCGTGAGGTCCCTCTCGGTGTGACGAACGGGGCTGCCGCCTACGGCCAAGCCGTGTCGTTCTGGCTGTGGTTGTTACAGCCAAGCCTTCGCGAAGATGCACCGGCCGACCGGACGCGCGGCATCGGTTTTCGCGAGGTGACGGCCAGAAGGAACTCCGGGGAGAGCATGCATAGGCCGTCAACCCATCGCGCAGGGAAGGCCGAGTGTTTTTCCGGTCCACCTGTTTTCCGCCTGCGCATTGCGTGTGCGATTTTCCGCGCGAGCGGACCATCGGTCCCAGCCGGCCCCCGGCCCTGCCTGCGCTCGCTTCAGAAGCGAGGGCGAAAAAGAGCAGCAAGATTCGGGCACTTCGCGCCGCGAAAGCGCTGCTTCATGTGGGAGAGAGGAACGACCGGGCGCTCTCGCCTCGCCGATGTAGCTTGTCTCAGCGACGTGCGGCGATCGCCGTCAGCTCCAGCCTGACGCCGGGGCCGAGATCCGCAACGCCAATGGCGGCACGCGCCGGCAGATGGTCCGCGGTGAAATAGCGCTTCCACACCTGGTTGAACGCCGCCTTGTCGGCGAGATCGGCCATGAAGATGGTCACCTGCAGAACGCCGGAAAGATCGGAGCCGGCTCCCTCGAGTAGGGTCTTCAACTGGCGCAGCACATCGTCGGCTTGGCCCGCCATGTCGAGCCCGGTGTCCTCGGGGACGATGCCGCCGAGATAGAGCACGCCGTTATGCTCGACGATCTCGTGGAGCAGTCCTTCATAGGGCAGGGAGCGTTTGATCACGATGGCATCCGTGGATGTTGCAGGCTCGCTGGCCAGGCAAAGGGGTCGCTTCAATGGGGAGAGATGGTGCTGCCAGACAGGATTGAACTGTCGACCTCTCCATTACCAATGGAGTGCTCTACCACTGAGCTACGGCAGCATGTGCTGGTGAAGAATCGGGCGCCCGAGGGGCCTACCAAGCGGGCCGATATCTGCCACAAGCCCCCCTCCTGCGCAAGCTTGCAAGCTCCATCAAATCGAGAAAATCGGGTCGATATCCGGGCCAAAATGCCCATTTTCGCGCGAAACCATCAGCTTTCCCCCGGTTTCGGGCCGACCTCCCCGGCCAATTGGCCAGTTGCTCCGGACGTCGGACTTGCCTCATTTCGCGTTTCGCACGATCGCATCGCGGCCGCCTCTTGAGCTGCCATAGTTCGGTGGCATCCTGCTCCAGATCCCATGAATGGACCTTTGATGACGGACCAGGTGATGACGGACCAGGACGACAAGAGCGTGGGGCAGGCGAGGGCATCGCGGGACGATCGCCTGAAATCGGCGCTGCGCGAGAACCTGAAGCGGCGGAAGGTGCAGGCACGCGAACGTGCCGCGATGACCGGGGCCTTGGAGAACGACGACGGTTCCCTAGATGAGGGGACCGCCGGCGAGACCTGAAGTTGAACGCCGGCGGCTGAAATCTGGAGTGCATATGGTGGCGATCGGGCAGGACGAACCGCAAAGAACCGAAGGCGACGTGCTGATGTCCCGGTTCACCCGGCCAGAACAGACTTTTCCAAACCTGACACCCGCCGAGATCGAGCGCATCAGGCAGTTCGGCGAAATCCGCACCTATGCGGATGACGCGTTCCTGTTCGAGACCGGCAAGCCCGGCCCCGGGATGTTCGTCGTGCTGAAGGGCCATGTCGCCATCACCCAGCGCGACGGGCTCGGTCATGTCACACCGGTGATCGACCAGGGGCCCGGGCAATTCGTGGCCGAACTCAGCCAGCTCTCAGGCCACCCGGCGCTGGTCGACGGCCGCGCCGAGGGCGAGGTCGAGACTCTGCTGTTGCCGCCGGACCGGCTGCGCGCGCTGCTAGTCGCCGAAGCCGAGCTCGGTGAGCGCATCATGCGCGCGCTGATCCTGCGCCGGGTCAATCTGATCCAGGGCGGCGTCGGCGGTCCTGTGCTGTTCGGCCCGTCGAACTCCGCCGGCGTGGTGCGGTTGCAGGGCTTCCTCACCCGCAACGGTCAGCCGCATCATCTGCTTGATCCCGAGCGCGATCGCGACGCCGCCGAGCTCATTACGCGCTATTCGCCGCAGCCCGAGGACTGGCCGTTGGTCGTCACCGCTGACGGCGCCGTGCTGCGCAACCCCGATGAGACCGAGCTTGCGCGCGCCATCGGCATGATCGGCGGGCCGAAGGGCGACCGCATCTACGACGTTGCCGTCGTCGGCTGCGGACCCGCGGGGCTCGCCACCGCGGTGTATGCCGCGTCCGAAGGGCTGTCGGTCGCCGTGCTCGACACCCGCGCCTTCGGCGGTCAGGCCGGCGCCAGCGCGCGCATCGAGAACTATCTGGGTTTTCCGACCGGCATTTCCGGTCAGGCGCTGACCGCGCGCGCCTTCACCCAGGCGCAGAAGTTCGGCGCCGACATCATGATTCCCGTCACGGTGAAGTCGCTCGACTGCACGCGCAAGGACGGCGCGTTTTCGGTCGCGCTCGAAGGCAGCGACCCCTTGCGCTCGCGTTCGGTCGTCGTTGCGAGCGGCGCGCGCTATCGCCGGCCTGATATCGCGAACCTCGACAAGTTCGAGGAACGCGGCGTCTGGTACTGGGCCTCGCCAGTCGAGGCGCGGCTCTGCGCAGGCGAAGAGGTCGCTCTGGTCGGCGCCGGCAATTCGGCCGGCCAGGCCGCCGTGTTCCTGTCGGGTCATGCCAAACGCGTGCTGATGATCATCCGCGGCGGCGGCCTGGGTGCCAGCATGTCGCGCTATCTCATCGAGCGCATCGAAGCGACCCCGAACATTGAATTGATGTTCAACACCGAGATCACCGCGCTGGAAGGCGACGAGGCTTCGCTGCTGCGTCGGATCCGCTGGAAGAGCCGGTTGTCGGATGACGAAGACTCAGCCGACATCCGCAATCTCTTTCTGTTCGTCGGCGCCGATCCCGCCACCAACTGGCTCGACGGCTGCGGCGTGACGCTCGATCGCGGCGGCTTCGTCGTGACCGGCGCGCAGTCCGAGCAGAACCAGGGCAAGCTGGTGGCGCCGCTGGAAACCTCCGTGCCCGGCGTCTACGCCGTCGGCGACGTCCGCTCCGGCTCGGTCAAGCGCGTCGGTGGGGCCATCGGGGAGGGCGCCCAAGTCGTGGCCTCCCTGCATGGCTATCTCGGCGACGCCGCAAAGCCGGCGCTTTAGGCAAGGACAAGACAAGCAAATGGCAAGTCGAATGAGGCTTGCCATCTCGCCGCATCCTGCCGACTATCCCCTCATCCCGAGGAGCCGCGAAGCGGCGTCTCGAAGGATAAAGGCCCGGGTGCATCTGGGCCGTTCATGGTTCGAGACGGCGCTCACGCGCCTCCTCACCATGAGGATCTACCAGCAAAAAACCCAACGGGAGGACCAAATGGCTGAAGTCGTCGTGCTCTACAAAACACCCAAGGATGCTGCCGCCTTCGACAAGCACTACGCCGAAACGCACATCCCGCTCGCGAAGAAGCTTCCAGGCCTGAAGAAATACGCCGTCAGCAAGGGACCGGTTTCATCTCCCGCAGGTCCCTCCGGAATTCATCTCGTCGCCGTCCTAACGTTCGACAGCGTGGCCGATATCCAGGCGGCATTCGGCAGCCCGGAAGGCAAGGCGACCGGCGCCGACGTGCCGAAATTCGCCAGCGGCGGCGCCGACATCTTGATCTTCGACACCAAGGAAGTGTGAGAGATCGATCCAACTTTCGTCGAAAGCCTGCCGTCGTTTGTGACAGCGGTGCAAAAAAATCAGTCATGCGTTTGTCGTTCGCAGGACGGCGCATGGCTGCGCTCATGCATGTGACGACAACGCATGTAGCAATCCGATGAGGACCGTAATACCATCCTCCGCGTCTCGATGGAGACGAGGAGAAATGTGATGGTCCTTGGGTTGAGCCTGCCTGCTCTTACGCTGATCCATGTCGTCATCAGCCTGATCGCCATCGTTGCCGGCCTGGTCGTGATGTTCGGCCTGCTCGGCTCGAAGCCCATGCCGGGCCTCACTGCGATCTTCCTGCTGTTCACCATCCTCACCAGCGCGACCGGTTTCCTGTTTCCATTCAAGGAGCTGCTGCCCTCGCACATCATCGGCATCATCTCGCTGGTGCTGCTCGCGGTCGCCTGCGTCGCTCTCTACGGCATGAAGCTCAAAGGCGTCTGGCGTCCGGTCTATATCGTGACCGCGATGATCTCGCTCTACTTCAACGTCTTCGTGCTGGTGATCCAATCGTTCCTGAAGGTGCCGGCGCTCGCCGCGCTCGCACCGGCCGTAGCGCCGGCGCCGCCCTCCGGTCCCGTGTTCGCCGTCGTGCAGGGCATCGTGCTGGTGTTCTTCGTCGTGCTCACAATAGGTGCGTGGCGCCGCTTCAGGCCGATGGCGTTTGCCTGATCACACGATTCTCAACGTCCCCTCGTGATGCGGGCCATCGCATTCGGGATCCCGCGCAACTAACTGCGGATCGCCGGCGCGAGCTCGTCCTCGCCTCATGCAACTGATCTTCATCGAAAGAGAGACATCCATGCCCACCATCACCACCAAAGACGGCGTCGAGATCTTCTACAAGGACTGGGGATCGGGCCAGCCGATCGTGTTCAGCCATGGCTGGCCGCTGTCGTCGGACGATTGGGACGCGCAGATGATGTACTTCGTTACGCGCGGCTATCGCGTCATCGCCCATGACCGCCGGGGCCACGGCCGCTCGGCGCAGGTCGCCGACGGTCACGACATGGATCATTATGCCGACGATCTCGCTGCGCTCACTGCACATCTCGATCTCAACAATGCCATCCATGTCGGGCATTCCACCGGCGGCGGCGAAGTCGTGCACTACATCGCCCGCCACGGCGAGAGCCGGGTGGCGAAGGCCGCGATCCTCTCGGCGGTGCCGCCGCTGATGGTGCAGACCGCTGCCAATCCGGGCGGTTTGCCGAAGAGCGTGTTCGACGATTTCCAGGCCCAGCTCGCGGCCGGCCGCTCGGCCTTCTATCGCGACATCGCCGCCGGCCCGTTCTACGGCTACAATCGCCCCGGCGTAAAACCACTCGAAGCGGTGATCCAGAATTGGTGGCGCCAGGGCATGATGGGCAGCGCCAAGGCGCATTACGACGGCATCGTGGCGTTCTCGCAGACTGATTTCACCGAGGACCTCAAGAAGATCAACGTGCCCGTGCTGGTGATGCACGGCGATGACGACCAGATCGTGCCTTACGCCGATTCCGCCCCGCTGTCGGCCAAGCTGCTGAAGAAGGGTATCCTGAAAACCTACAAGGGCTTCCCGCACGGCATGCCGACTACGCACGCCGAAACCATCAACGCCGATCTCCTGGCGTTCTTCAAGGAGTGAGAGAGCTCACTTCAATATTGCCTTGATTGCATCGAAGGTGCGCTAGACGAAAGCTTCCGGCTTCTCTCGCGCACCTTCGCCGCTCCAGCTCTCGCTGCCGACGCGCATCCTCGATGATCGTCGTTTCGAAGTGGCGCTCCAGGAACAGCGCCGGCGCTGTGCGGCTCAGCCGCTCGCAAGTTTTCTGCAATTTCCGCTGGCGCAAGCCGGGATCGTCGTGGGCTTTTGCCCCTGCCGGCAATGGCTTGGCGTGATTCCTGACCGATCTCCCGACGACCTTGGAAGCCTTCAAATCGTTTCCGGCTCTTGCAAATTTGCACTCAGTGCACATTTAGATCCGTCGCGGGCGTTTTCGCCTCGTGAAAGCCGCGGGAGGCATGGCATGATCGACTGGACCACGGCAGGCATCCCCACGCTCGGCGGCATGACCGCCGTCGTGACCGGAGCGACGGGCGGGCTCGGTTACGAGACGGCGATGGCGCTCGCTGGCGCCGGTGCCATCGTCATACTCACCGGACGCAACGACGCAAAGGGCCTGCAGGCGATCGAAGGCATTTGCGAGCGGTTTCCCGACGCGCTGATCGCCTACGAGCATCTCGACCTCGCAAGCCTTGCCTCGATCGCCGATTTTGCCCGGCGCTTTGCTGCCGACAACGAACGGCTCGATCTCCTCGTCAACAATGCCGGCGTGATGGCCGTGCCGAAGCGGCAGCAGACGGAGGATGGATTCGAGATGCAGCTCGGCATCAATTATCTCGGTCATTACGCCCTGACGGCGCGGCTGTTGCCGCAGCTTCGCCGCGCCATTGCGCCCCGCGTCGTCAATCTCTCCAGCCTTGCGCACCGCGCCGGTGCGATCAATTTCGAGGATCTGCAAGGCAAACACTGCTATCGTCCGTGGCGCGCCTACTGCCAGTCCAAGCTGGCGATGCTGATGTTTGCGCTGGAGCTCCAACGTCGCAGCGTCGCCGCCGGCTGGGGTCTGATGAGCCTTGCTGCTCATCCCGGCTACGCGCGGACTGACCTCATTGCGAACGGGCCGGGTGCCAACACGTTCCAAGGGCGGGTCGGCCGGCTGCTGCAGCCTTTGATCAGCCAGTCCGCTGCCGAAGGCGCGCTGCCCACGCTGTTCGCCGCGACCTCCCCTGACGCTGAGCCGGGTGGCTACTACGGTCCAAGCGGGTTTTGCGAATTGAAGGGGATCCCGGGGCCGGCAAGGATCATGCCGCAGGCGGAGGATCTCGCGGTGGCGGCCATGCTGTGGGATGCCTCGGCGACCTTGACCGGTCTATCCTTCGATGAGATCGCGGCGGCCGCGTGAGCGGCGAATCCCTGGGGCATCCCGATGCGAGTCATGATCTTCGGCGCGACCGGCATGGTCGGGCAGGGCGTTTTGCGCGAATGTCTCGTCGATCCGGGCATCGATCATGTGCTCGTGGTCGGCCGCAGCCCGACCGGTGTGCGGAACGCCAAGCTCACGGAGATCATCCACGATGACTTCCTGAATTATTCCGCGATCGAAGGCAGGCTCACCGGCTACGACGCCTGCTTTTTCTGCCTCGGCGTCTCCTCGATCGGCATGAGCGAGGAGCGCTACCGCCACCTTACCTACGACCTCACGCTCGCGGCGGCCACGATGCTGGCACGGCTCAATCCGCGGATGATTTTCACCTATGTCACCGGCGCCGGCACCGATTCCACGGAGCAGGGCTCGCGGATGTGGGCGCGGATCAAGGGCAAGACCGAGAACGACCTTCTCAAACTGCCGTTCAAAGCCGCCTACATGTTTCGCCCCGCAGCGATCCAGCCCCTGCACGGCGCCCGGTCCAAGACCGCCTGGGTGCAGGCCGTCTATGCCGTGAGCGGACCGCTCTGGTCGGTGCTGCGCCGGATATCGCCGCGGCTTGTGACCTCGACCGAGCAGATCGGCCGAGCCATGATCCGCGTGGCCAGAGAGGGGTATCCGCGCAAGGTGCTGGAGGTGGAGGATATCAATAGCCTCTAGGGCGTCGGGCCGCTAGTTTGGACGGAAATTTCGGGGCCTACGCGCGTTGAGCCCCATCCCACAAGGAGAAGCGCCGGCGATGTCGCCCCAGCTCAAACTGATCGCGCTCGATGCCGACGATCTCGCCGTGATCTCGACCCATGTCCAGGATGCCCGCGTCCAGACGTCCGACATCATCTGGCGGCAGAGCGAGAAGCGGCTCGTGGTCGGAATGAGCCGGCTGGACTGGGAGCAGACATTGGAGGGCGAGGCCGAGCCGCGAAGGCTGGTCGCCGCGCTCCGTTTCGACCGTGTGCTCGCCTGCAAGTCGCGCAACATCGATCTCGCCGCGCCGGACAAGGTGCTGGACCTCGTCGGGATCGAATTTCACCCCCAGGACGGGCGTCACGAGGAGCCCAGCGGCAGCGCCCTGCTTTTGTTCGCCGAGGGCGGCGCCATCCGCCTCGACGTCGAATGCCTGGAATGCGAGCTGACCGACCTCGGAGCGGACGCGCTGGGGACGGGACCGGGCATCGAGGAATGAGGCGGTATGCCAGCGCCCGGTAGACCGGTGTCCTTCCGGCGGCCCGCCGGTACGACATCTCGCAAGGGTTGACGGCGGGGGGCCGGCGCGCCATTGAGCAGGGGGTTGGTGCGCCGATCCGCCCTCCAAGACCAGCTGGAAGCCAAGCGAAATATGCCCGTTCGCCTCGACCGCAGCAGCGACGATTTTGACCAGCGATTCGCCGCCTTCCTCGGCGCCAAGCGCGAGGCTTCGGCCGATGTCGAGGCTGCCGCGCGGGTGATCGTCGACGACGTCGCCAAGCGTGGCGATGCGGCCCTGCTCGAAGCCACGGCAAAGTTCGACCGCTTGAAGCTGGATGCCGGGGGCTTGCGCGTTTCCGCAGCCCAGATCGAGGACGCCGTGAAGGCCTGCGAGGCGGCGACGCTGGATGCGCTCAAGCTTGCGCGGGATCGCATAGAGACCTATCACCGCCGTCAGCTTCCGAAGGACGAGCGCTTCACCGACCCGCTCGGCGTCGAGCTCGGCTGGCGCTACACCGCAATCGAATCCGCCGGCCTCTATGTGCCGGGCGGCACCGCGGCCTATCCATCCTCCGTGCTGATGAATGCGGTGCCCGCAAAAGTGGCCGGCGTGTCGCGTCTGGTGATGGTGGTGCCTTCGCCCGACGGCAAGCTCAATCCCCTGGTGCTGGCGGCCGCGCATCTCGGGGGCGTCACCGAGATCTACCGCGTCGGCGGCGCGCAGGCGATCGCCGCGCTCGCGCACGGCACAGCGACCATCGCGCCGGTCGCAAAGATCGTCGGCCCCGGCAACGCCTATGTCGCCGCCGCCAAGCGGCTGGTGTTCGGCAAGGTCGGCATCGACATGATCGCCGGCCCCTCGGAGGTGCTCGTGATCGCCGACGACACCGGCAATGCCGACTGGATCGCCGCCGACCTGCTGGCGCAGGCCGAGCACGATGCCAGTGCACAATCGATCCTGATCACGGACTCCGCGCGCCTTGCCGCCGATGTCGAGAAGGCGGTCGAAGCGCAATTGAAGACGTTGCCGCGCGCCGCGATCGCGGGCGCCTCCTGGGCAGAGTTCGGCGCGGTCATCTTGGTGAAGAACCTCGGCGAGGCGATCCCGCTCGCGGACGCCATCGCGGCCGAGCATCTCGAGATCATGACTGACGATCCCGATGCGCTCGCCGCGAAGATACGCAATGCGGGTGCCGTCTTCCTTGGTCCCCATACGCCCGAGGCGATCGGCGATTATGTCGGCGGCTCCAATCACGTGCTGCCGACGGCCCGCTCGGCGCGATTTTCCTCAGGGCTCTCGGTGCACGATTTCATAAAGCGCACCTCGATCCTGAAATGCGGCCCAGATCAATTGCGTGCGCTGGGCCCGGCCGCGATGACGCTCGGCAAGGCGGAGGGGCTGGACGCCCATTCGCGTTCGATTGGATTGCGCCTCAATCTGTCATGACAAAGCCGCCCGTACAGGACGACTCGACCAACCGCATCGTCGGCGTCACGCTCGACGAGGAATCGATCGGCCGTTCCGGGCCTGACATCGAGCATGAGCGCGCGATCGCGATCTACGATCTGATCGAGCAGAACCTGTTCGCGCCCGAGGGCGCGGAGGGAAAGGGCCCGTTCACGCTGCATATCGGCATCACCGGCAACCGGCTGATGTTCGACATCCGCCGCGAGGACGGCACGCCCGTGGTCGCGCATCTCTTGTCGCTGACGCCGTTCCGGCGGATCGTGAAGGATTATTTCATGATCTGCGACAGCTATTATCAGGCGATCCGCACCGCGACCCCGGACAAGATCGAGGCCATCGACATGGGCCGCCGCGGCATCCATGACGAGGGATCGCGCACGCTCCAGGAACGGCTGAAGGGCAAGGTGCGGGTCGATTTCGAGACCTCGCGCCGGCTGTTCACGCTCATCACCGTCCTTCATTGGAAAGGCTGATCGCGCATGATCCCGAAAGGTGGGAACCGGTTTTCGGATCGGATCATGCGCAAAGATAAAAGAGCGTGAGCGATGGCTGCGCCCTCACGCGCAAGCAATCCGCAATCGGTGCTGTTCGCCTGTGCGATGAACAGCGTGCGCTCGCCGATGGCCGCAAGCCTGTTGCTGCACATGTTTCCCCAGGGCCTCTACGTGAAGTCGGCCGGCACCAGGAAAGGCGAGCTCGACCCGTTCGCCGTGGCCGTGATGGCCGAGCTCGGCCAGGATATCTCGGCTCACAAGCCCCAGACCTTCGAGGAGCTGGAGGATTGGGAGGGGCTGAATTTCGACCTCATCATCACGCTCTCGCCCGAGGCGCATCACAAGGCGCTGGAGCTGACGCGGACGCTCGCGGCCGACGTCGAGTACTGGCCGACGCAGGATCCCACCACGATCGAAGGCAGCCGTGAGCAGAAGCTCGCGGCCTATCGCGAGGTCTGCGACCAACTCCTGATGCGCATCCGGAGACGGTTCGCCAAGACAGGCGCGGCGAGCGGCTAGCACGCGGTGTTCGTAACACCGGCGTCACAGGATGCAGGCACAGCCATGTCGAGAGGCTCGAATCACCAAACCTCGGGTTCCCGGGTTGTGAAATCAGCCCCCTTCCGATAGGTTCCGCGCGCAATTCACCCCCCGCTTCATCTCCCAAATCACCTGATGCTTGGCCGCCCCAAATTCGTACTTGCCTCCGGTTCGCCGCGGCGCCTGTCGCTGCTCAACCAGGCCGGCATCGAGCCGGACGCGCTCAGGCCGGCCGACGTCGACGAGACGCCGAGGCGGGGCGAGCTGCCGCGCGCCTGCGCCAACCGGCTCGCGCGGGCCAAGGCTGACGCCGCGCTGAAATCGGTGCAGCTCGACGACGAGCTGCGCGGCGCCTTCATCCTCGCCGCCGACACCGTGGTCGCGGTCGGCCGCCGCATCCTGCCCAAGGCCAACCTCGTGGACGAGGCCGCGCAATGCCTGCGGCTGCTGTCGGGCCGCAACCACCGTGTCTACACCGCGATCTGCCTCGTCACGCCGCGCGAGGCCTTCCGCCAGCGCCTGGTCGAGACCCGCGTCCGCTTCAAGCGCCTATCCGAGGACGACATCCAGGCCTATATCGGCTCGGGCGAATGGCGCGGCAAAGCCGGCGGCTACGCCGTGCAGGGCATTGCCGGCTCCTTCGTGGTCAAGATGGTGGGGTCCTACACCAACGTCGTCGGCCTGCCGCTCTACGAGACCACGGCGCTCCTCGGCGGCGAGGGCTTTCCGATCCGCTTCGGCTGGCTCAATACCACCGCCGTGTAAGGCCGAAGGCGCGGCCCGAACAAAGCTGCAAAACAACCCCATGCACAGTAGACGGGCCGCGACGGCCCCATGCGCCGGCGCCTCGGGAACCCGTTTCCTGACAGGCGCTTGAAGCCCTTCACCTCGTATAAGCTGCCGACACCATGAATGACCAAGCCGAAAAGCCCGCCACCCCGCGGAAGGCCTGCCCGATCTGCGGCAAGCCGCAGTCGGAGAAGACCCGCCCGTTCTGCTCCTCCCGCTGCCGCGACGTCGACCTGAACCGCTGGCTGAAGGGCTCCTATGTCATCCCCGGCCGCGATGACGACGTCGATGAGGAAGAATAGCAACACTTTCAATCGCTTGTGAGTATCTATGGCGCGCGGCGCGCCAGCCGCAGCCGGGCCGCCGTACCTTGTGCACAGCCGGGCCGCGCCCGGCGAAGACTGTTGGCGAAGCCGGGTGGACAGGCCGCCCCGCGCCCACTATAAACCGCCCGCTCGATGGGCTTTGGCCCCTCTCTTGGAGCACGCCCAGGTAGCTCAGTTGGTAGAGCATGCGACTGAAAATCGCAGTGTCGGTGGTTCGATTCCGCCCCTGGGCACCATTCCTGAACAGATTTACGAACCGGGGTCCTAGGTTCGCCGCTCGGGCCGAGAGTGGCCCTGATGTTGTCGTTTGAGCCGATGATGCGGATGGTACGATCGCTGACCACGATGGCATCCACGATGGCGCTGAGGTAGGCCTTTCGGGCCGCCACATCGCCTGACACGAGCAGCTCGCGCATCAAGCGCGTGAAGCGGTCGACGGCCACAGGATCAATCTCGATCGGCACTGTGCTGGATTTCTTGGCGTAGTCGAGGGCCTCCAGGGCCCGGTCCCTGGTCGTCTTCAAGGCGGCAACGCGTTCCTTCAGCGTCGGGTCTGAGCCGTCGATGATGCCGGCTTCGATCGAGGCATAGAGACGGGAGAGGCGCTCTTCGGCGTCGGCAGCCTGACGGGCGAGATCTGCCAGACGGCGGTCGGCGGAGGCCTGCCGGTCATCGCGGCGGGCCTTAAGGGTGGTCAGGATGGCGGTGACGCGTTCGGGCTGCAGGAGTTGATCCAGCAAGGCCTCCACCACGAGCTTCTCGATGACAGGGCGCGGAATCTTGCGGTTGCTGCAGGAAGCGCCGTCGGCGTGCTTATGCTGCCCCTTTTTGATGGACTGGATGCATTTGTAATAGCTGTAGATAACGCCGGTCCGCGAGGTGCCGGTGGCGGTCGTCAGGGCACAGGACTTGGCGCAGTCGCAACGGACAAGGCCGCCGAGTAAAGACGGCGCCGAAGCGAGCCGCGGCCCGCGAGACCTCGGACGGCGCGACACCAGCAGGGCCTGAACCGCCTCGAACGTCGCTGGATCGATGATGACCGGAATTTCGTATTCGACGATCTCGGACTGCGCCTTGCGCTCGCCGTCGCCCTTCCGATCAAACTCGTTGAAATTCCGCACGCCGGTGTAGGCGCGGCGCGTGAGCATTTCGTGGACGGTGCCGGTCCCGAACAGCGAGCCATTGCGCGAGCGATAGCCACGAGCGTTCAGCCACTCCGCGATCTTCTTTGTCCCCAGCGGGCCGCTATTGCCATCACCGTTCTTGGCCAGATCAAAGGCGCGGATCACAGTTTCCGCTTCGACCGGCTCGATGGCGAGTTTCTTCTTCTGCTTGTTGCCGATGATTTCTGCATCGACGGATTTGTAGCCAAAAGGAATGATGCCGCCGTTGGAGTAGCCGAGCTGCGCATTGGCCTTCATTGTTCTCATGGTGGAACGGGCCGTCTCCTTGGATTGGTATTCGTTGACGATTCCAATGAACTTCCTGAACATGTCGCCCGTGTCATCATTCGCCAAGGGCTCGGCGTGCGAGATCAGTTCGACCTTGTGCTTGCGCAGGGTTTGAACCGTGAGCTCTTGTTCGACCTGGTTCCGGAAGGCTCGCGAAAACGAGTACACCATGATGGCGTCGACAGTGCGCGTACCGTCCGTCGCGCGTGCGATCATCTGCTCGAAGGCCGGACGCTTCATGTTAGTGGCGGTCTCGCCCTCTTCACGGAAGATGCCGGCGATATGGTCGCCGTCGCGCTTGCAACGCGCGATCAGGTGCTCCTCCTGCGAGTTCAGGCTGAGCTGATTATTGGACTGCTTTTCAGTCGAGACCCGAATGTAGATCAGGACATTGCGCGGCCGCGGCCCGGCGGCCTTGTCGGGGATTTCCGACACTTGAAGGTTCTTGCGGGCCATCGGCAGCTTCCTCACGCGATACAGAAGAAAAGAGTCTATCCATGCAGGGAAATCAGGGGAAGTGATAATCGCCTGGCTCCCCTGCACGGTTAAGATCAGGGGAGCGGGACCTCGTTGGCGACCACATTCCACCGCTTCCGGAAGGCCTCCCACAAGAGCTCCTTGGACTGAGTGAGCAGCAGCTCGAACGCTTCCTGGGCGCCGTTGTGAACCCGACGGAAGCCTTCCACGAACAGGTCGTGACGCTGCTCTTCCGTCAGATCCTTCAGCTCACGGATGGCGGGCAGCCGGCCCAGCACCCGGAAGCAGTTCGCCGGGTCCGGATCGAAGTCCGTCTTTTTGGCGATGGCATCCATCGATTCCCGCACCAGCCAGAGCGCGGCCTCGATAGCGAACTCGGCAAAGCGCTCAGCGTCCATGAGCGGGCCAGAGGTGGGATCGAGGGGAAGATCTTGGTCAGTCATCGTCGTAGTCCTCTCGTTGGGTTAAGGAGACGTCTTCACTGCCATCTGGATTTTCCCGACTTCGCGGAAGATCTCTGCCGGAAGAAGCGAAGACGTCATCGAGCACGGCCGAAAAGAAGCGCTCGATGGCGTCGAGCTCGGCGGGCGCGATGGGGGCGGGATCCGCGATCTCATTGATCACGGTCCAAAACTCGGGGTCCGATGGCCGCAGCCGGGCAGAACCGACACGAACTTGCGCGGTCGTGCTCGCGCCGATCGCCGGCGGCACCGGCAAGATCGCGGCCTGTCGCGGTTGCAACCGGACCTTGGCAATGCGTGAATTAGCCACGGGCCGCCCCCGCGAGCTGCGCGGCGTAGCTGAGCGGGGGATTAAGCGTGCCGGGCTTAAATTGGAGCAGGGGCAGCCATTTGGGCGGCCAGACCGCTCCTCGCTCGCTGATACTGCTCTGGGATGAGGCCCAACAGCTCGCAGGCCGGCGGCATTCGGGACCATACCCGGGCCACTGGACGAGCCTGCTCGCCATTGTATCCGCTGCGATTGTCGCAACCACGAAAGCCTCCATCGAAGGAGGCTGTCTGTAGTGACGTTTAGGGGATCAGGTTGCAGGCCAATTGAACAAGATCGGTGCTATCCTGGTTGACGCCTGCAACCTGGCTGGATCGCAAAGCTCGTGGGGAAGGAGCTCGATCAGCTCGGTCTGACCGGCTTCGGCGCGGACGTCGAGACCGCACTACGAGCAAGGCGGCGGTGGCTGATCGAGCAGGGCCTCGCGCGAGAGAGGAAGGCGGCTAAATGCCTTTTGCGCGGAACATGCTCGATACGCTCGAGGCTCGCGAGCTGGCGCGGACCGCGGCGGATATTTCCGCGCGCACCGGCCTTGATCATGTCGGTGCCGAGGCCGGCGACAAGATCGAAGGCTCTACCGGCGCATGCTGACGCTCAACAGCGGACGGTTCGCCCTGATCGAGCGATCCCATGAATTCGTGCGGGTGCCGTGGCGGCCGGTGCTGGAGCGAGCGCGCGGGCAATTGGTCACCGGTCAGGTCGGCGTGGAGGGCATATCCTGATCGATCGGCGTCAAGCCCGGATTGGACGCTAGAGGTTGGATTTCGCCGGCGGAAGCTCACTTTCCCCCGGCGGGCTATTCGCAAGAAGGTTGGCGTCTACCATATAAATAATTGAAAATATAAAAGTTATACTATTTTAGCAATTTTAGTATATCCTCGTTCTCCTTGGGTGCCAGAAGATATACTGTTTTCGCGAAAATAGTATAACGGGGGGTCTTCTATGGCGCCGAACCAACGCCTCGATATCTCCTACCAGACGCTCTATTCGGAGCTCGTCCAGCGGAGCCTGGATGAGAGCTTCACGTCCGAATTCTCCGCCAACGGTCGGTTCGTGGCCGTTGAGGTCAAGGGCAAAAAATACTGGTACTTCGACATGCCCAAACCTGAAGGAGGTGCCCAGGATCGCCGCTATGTCGGTCCGGTGGATGACCCCGAAATCACCAAGAGGGTTGAAGCGTTCAAGGATCTGAAGGCCGATCTTAAAGGCCGTCGCCGTCTCGTTTCCACGCTGACGCGCGAGGCCTATCTGCCGCGTCCTCTGCCGATGGCTGGCCAAGTGGTGGAAGAACTGGCGAAGGCGGGCTTCTTCCGCATGAGAGGTGTGCTCGTCGGCACCGTTGCCTACCAATGCTATCCGGCCGTGCTTGGTCGACGCTTGGATGCGGTCGCCATGCAGACCGGCGACGCCGACTTTGCGCACTTCCACGAAATCTCGGTTGCGATCAAGGATTCCATGCCTCCAATCCTGGAGGTGCTTCGACATGTCGATCCGACATTCCGCGAGGTTCCGAGCCAAGCCGACGGCAGGGTTTCCACGCAATTCGTGTCGAGAGACAACTTCAAGGTGGAATTCCTGACGCCGAACCTGTGGTCCGATGACCAGGCCGGCAAACCAGTCCCAATGCCGGCGCTGGGTGGGGCGGCCGCACTTCCGCTCTGCTTCCTCGATTACCTGATATACCAGCCCATCCGCGCCGTGCTGCTGCATGGTGCGGGCGTGTCAGTCCTCATTCCATCGCCCGAACGCTATGCCATCCACAAGCTCATCATCGGTTCTCGCCGCAGGGAGGATCGCGACGCAACCGCAAAGAGTTCGAAGGATCGGCTTCAGGCCCGATCGATCACTGAGGCGATGATTGCAAATCGGCAGCACGCTGATCTTGCCTCCGCCTTCATGGAGGCATGGGATCGTGGCGATAAGTGGAGAGCCGCGATCCGCACTAAAATTGCGACCTACGACGACGACTTCCCGAAGTTGCTCAAAGCCGAACTTGCGAAGGGTGTATCCGAGCTCGGCTCCGATCCAGCCGATTACGATCTGGTAGATAAGCTCACCGACGAGCTGGCTCCCCCGCCAAAATGAGACCTTCGGACGGCGGGCCTGGTACCCGTCTCCAAGCTTCCTGCTCCAAGGTCGTCTCGACTAGCAGCAAAAGCCTATTAGAATAGGCAACTTCCGTGGCGCATGATCGGGCTGCGCTTCTCGCGCTGATCGGGGTGTTCCGATACGTCATGCCTCGCTGCACCTGAACTTGAGCTGGCTCTAGGCCGCCGGGCTCGAAGTCGCTCGTTGCGGCTCGCCGCCAGGAAGCGGCTGGAGTCGGACAAGATTACTGGGCGTCAACCACGTAGCATTTGCGAGGAATTGCCAACCTTGGCGAGTAACTGATCGTCAATGGTGTGCGCGCTAACGGGGTTGCTGACGCATCGTATTCGCTGACCTGAAGCAGTTTCGGCCATCAAATTGAGAAGACGCGATCAGAGCAAACCAAGAGGAACTAGCGGTGATTGAAGCCGGCCCGAAGAACTGACGCCTCCGTCCGATTTCCCGATAATTTGACTAGGAAGAAGAGCCGCTGTGAGACTATTCGCCTGCGACATCGGGATGGGCGACGCCGATGAAGTTCGAAAAGATCCCAGGGAGGGAAAGCTGCAGTGACGACTTGGTTCTACGCTGATCCACATTTTTTCCACGCATCGCCGGACAAGGCGGACGGCATTATTCGAATGTGTAACAGGCCGTTCGCGAACGGACGCGAGATGAACGAGGCCATGGCTGCGTCGTGGCGCGCCGTCGTGCGGCCGGACGACGAGATCATCGTCGTCGGAGACTTCGCTCACAGGGCCGATCCTGCTGCGCTCCGCAACCTGTTCGACAGCCTACCCGGACGCAAGCATTTGGTAGCAGGCAATCACGACGGCGAGGCCACAAAGAGTCTCGGTTGGGAATCGATCCGCGATGTCGCGTATGAGACGATCGAGAGCACCAAATGCGTCATCTGCCACTATCGATGGGCGAGCTGGCCCGCCTCTCGCAAGCCGACCACGTTGATGTTGTATGGGCACCACCACGGCAAGATGCCAGGCAACCAGCAGTCCGCGGACATCGGCGTCGACGTCATGGGCATCGCTCCGGTCCGCCTCGCTACCATCAAGGCTTACATGGCGAGACTGCCGCCACGCGTGGATCCAGAACACGGCGTTATCGAGAACAATGGAGTGACGCCGTGATCCGCATTAATCCAGTTTCCGACCTGCATGTCGACATCGAGCGCAATGGGCTCGACAGCATGCCGCAGATCGACGCCGACGTGACCGTGGTCGCCGGCGACGCCGCCGCGCCCGGCACGTTGGCATTGCGGCGTGTCCGCGAGCTGTATCCCGATCGCGACCGGCCGCTCATCTACGTCCCCGGAAACCACGATTTCTATTCCTTTCACGACAAGCACAATGCCGAACTTAAGACCACGTGGGAGGAGCAGCGCGCACGGATGCCAGAGGTCGCGGAGGATCTCGGGATCATCTTGCTCGATGATGCCTCCGTCGAGATTGGGGGCGTCGTTTTCATCGGCGCTACGCTGTGGACGGATTTCATGACCCGGTCTCCGTACGTGATGTTCGGCGACGCGGTGCGCGCGGCCACGAAGCAGATGAACGATTACCGTTTGATAAAGACCGGCGCCGGCCGGTCGAAGGACCGGCTCCGCCCCGGCCAGACGATCGACGCCCACAAGGTCTCAGTCACGTACATCGAGAAGGCTCTCGCCAAGCGTCCGGCGGGCCAGGACGCAGTCGTCATCACGCACATGGCTCCCTCGCCGCGGTCGCTGCTCCACTGGCCGACGATCACGGACCTGGACTGGTGCTACGCCAGCGATGTCGAGCGACTGATGACGTGCGACGCCGCGCCGGCGCTGTGGCTGCACGGTCATGTGCACGGCAACCGTGACTATTGCGTCGGCGAAACGCGTGTCGTCTGCAACCCGCGTGGATATCCGGCGCCCGGCGGCAAGCGCGAGAATCCAGATTTCGATGCGGGCATGGTCGTCGAGGTCGATGGGAGGCCTTCCCTTCAGACCGAGGTCGTGAACGGTAGCCAGCATGTGGCAGACATCGCAGCCAAGCGAACTGCAGGCAACGTCTGGCAGGCGCGCGCGCAAAAAATCAGCGCGGCAGCGGAAATGTAGGCCGTCGCACGAATACGTCCCTCTCTGGCTTTCTCTTTGAGGAATTTGACCAGCCGCCTGTTGTTGTTCGCTCTTCACGAAGCGCGTACTCGGCGCTTCGATGAGGACAAGGCTCCGCGCATCCGCGCCTTAGCTTAGCTACGCTCATACCCCGCCGCCAGGCCCCGCTCCGGCAATCGTTCATAGGCGCGCACGGCTTGGTCGAGCATGGGGTCGAGCGTGCAGGCCTTGACCTGCCGTCGCGACAGCCGTGCGGAGAGCCACTCGATTCTCCGCTCCGGCGCAATCGTGGCCTGCAGCCGCTCCGACAGCGGCAGATCGAGTCGGATTTGCGCGTCGATCTCGCGGACGTCTGCAAAGATCTCAAGATGATCACGGGCACGCGAGAATGCGACGTATGCCTCGTTTCTTGTCATTGACGGTCCGGCCCAGACGAAGGCTCGATCGGTGGTCAGACCTTGGGATCCATAGATCGTCGTACTGTAGGCGTGGCCGAGCCGCGCTCGGCCGTGTTCGTCAGCAAGCTCCGACACCCGAAAGCTCGCCCGACGCCCGCTGATGTCTACGTGGACGGCTGGATCCTGCGTGTCGCGATCGTCAATGCCCCTGATAGTAGCCGTGGTGCCGTTGATGACGGCAAGGCGGTCGTGCCGGTCCAGAAACCGGATCTCATCGCCAATGGCGAAGGCAAGCGTCTGGCCGTGGCCGGACGGCGTCACGGCGGCCACCTCGATATCCTCGCCGATGATGCGCCCGTCGCGCTTCAGCCGGACGCGGACCTCGTCATTGATGGCGCGCACCTGGACGTTGGTCTTGGCGATCAACAACACCGACGCGTTCGGCCCAGCGCGCTGGGCGTTCTCCCACGCATCGACAACGCGCGTGACCGTCGCCTTCTCACCGCTCGCAAATTGCAAGAGGCCGCGCTCCTCGAAGGCGGCCAAGCCCTGCGCCGCGCGGCCTTTGGCAAAATCCGTCACTGCGGTACGCATCCAGGCTTCACGCTGCCGCACGATGGTGTCAACGCGGGTCGCCCCCGTGACGCTGGCGAGGATGGAGAGCCCCGGGCCCGCCCCCAACGCAACCAGTTGCTCCCGATCGCCCGTTGCGATAATTTTGGCGCCGGCCTCTTCCGCCCTCTTCACGATCGCCAACATTTGGCGCGAGGATAAAAGCCCGGCCTCATCGACGACGAGCACGGTGTTGGCATCGAGAAATGGCTCCTTGGTTCGGGCAAGCCACGCGTCAGTGGCCATTGCCTCGATTCCGAGTTTCTGCAACTCCCGGGCGACCTTCCAGGATTGACTCGTGCCAATGATGCGCCGCGCAGCGCCTGCAAAGGGAAGTCCGGTACCGTTGTCTCGGGCGTACGCCGCCACGATAGCGGCCAAGGTTGTCGACTTTCCCGACCCGGCGGCGCCCTCAATGACAACGATGGCGGCCGAACTCGTCGCCATTTGCGCCGCGTGGGTTTGCTCCGCGGAGAGCCCCCGCTCACGGCAAAGCCGCAGCACGTATTCCGGATCGGGCGCCGCGCGGCGCTCGCGGGTCAGCCGATCGGCCACCGCGACCAGCTCGCGCTCGATTGCGATCTGCTCCGGCGTCGAATAGACCGGCTGCTGGAGGGCGTCCCGTCCGAGCTCGACGATGCGGCCTGCCTCTACCAGGCGGTCCACTTCGTGCTCGACGCGCTTCGCGGCGGCACCTGTTCCCACCAAGGCCGTCGCGACGGCTGCGTAGAGGTGACGCCGCTCAAAAACACTCTCGTGCTCGGTCAGTTCCGTAGGGACAGCTGCCACGCGCTCGGCGATGAGCTTTTCCTGCTCGGCCTGGCTCAATGTCCGGGGGATGCGCAGATTCGTCACGAGCCGTTCGACGTCCAGAAACGGCGCGGCTTCCTCGGCCCACAGTTCGAATCGATCCGCCGTGCGCGCCTCTTGCTTCGTCGAGCGTGTTCCAAGAGCGATCGCAGCCGCCAGTGTCGGCGCTTCCGCTGTCGACAGTCCTTCAGCCGCGATGGCCTCTTCGATTTCCTTGCGCCGTCCCGAATAGTGGCGCTGCAAGGCCGCAAAACTCTTCGCGAGCGCCGCCGATTGGTCACCCGCCTGCGGGACGATCAGCTCGAATACCCCGTTGCGGCCGATTTCGCCGATTGCGAAACCAATTCTCTGCAAATTTGACGACAGTGCGAGATGGTAGATCGCGCCGGCCGCCATTTTGTGAGCGAACAGATGGCGCGCGTCGAGAGCGCCGACGGTGCCATCCTGACGACGTGAAAAGTTTAATAGAACTGCGTGCGTGTGGAGATTGGGGTCGGCGTAGACCTTGCCGTCGTCATGCTCGACGGGGCGCGCTTCTCCGTGCTGAAACGCCGCAACGGTGAGCGTGGCGCGTTCGAGACGATGACCATCCTTGCCGCGACGGCAAAACGCCGCATTCCTCTCCAGAAATGCGATAGTTGCTTCGCAAGCTTCATGCTGAGCTTTCTCGATGGCGCGACGTGTCTCGGCATCAGCGAGTGCAAAAGCAACAGAAACCGATTTCGGGGCCGACAGCGTCAGGTCGATGCCACCGACGCGCTTTGCGGTGTCGCCGCTGTTGGACAGAAGGGGTTGTCCATCCACATCAAGGGAAGCGTGGAGGCGTTCGAAGAGAGCATTGTCGACTTCGGCGCCATGCCTGACGCCGAAATCATTGGTCGAGGAGATCCAACGACCGGCAGGCTCGCCGCCCCCGAGATAGTACTCGGATTGCTTGCTGTAATATCGGGCGGTCGTTCCAGCCGCGATCGTCGCTACCACGTCAGCCTCCATCGAAGGAAGCCCGTCAGTAGTTCCGTCTACTGCCTCGTGTTGCAGACCAATCGAAGAAGCCGCGCTGGGGGCGCGGAAAACCGCCCCCAGTGCGACAGAAGATCAAATTTTATTCAAAACTGCGGAGCGCGTTTCGCCGACCTGTAATGTCCGCTCGGCTAATCCGCATCGTCACTTTAGTTGGCAGAGGAAGCAATATGCTCTTTGGAAGGCCTGATATTTTTGGACATCGCGACAGCGCGCGAATTTACCTGGACGCAGACCATTTGGCGAATATGGGCGAAGAGCGCCCGGACGTTGCAATTCATGTGATCCACGATCGATTCGGCCTCAGCCGGGTTCCGATCGTTTACTACAATGCGAAGTTCGGCGTTCCGCCGATTCCCAGCAATCCAGGCGTTCTCGCAGAGTGGCGCGCGAAAGACTTTCAAGCGGTCACAGAATTTCAGCTACACGCCCGTGGCGTGAGACTTGAAATAGCTCAGGGACAGGGATTTCAACGGGGGGATTGGATCGCCATCGTTCCGGCGCATGACGACGAAGGTGTAGTAGGCAATCCGGACCAAGGATTGATTACCGAGATCCTGAGGACGGCGCTCCACGCTCAATGTGTGCGAGCGAACCGCGTGCTTCAGATGGCGCAATTTAGAGCGGCGCGGGAAAGAGACCCGCACACGCAGTTCAACACAACTGATCGGGATCAGTTGAAGAACTCGGAACTTGCAGAAGTCGAGAGCGTCTTTCGAGGCATCAGCGATCTATATGATACGCCCGAACTGCGTGAAGATCGTGAGCGCAACGTGACCATGGGCCACGTCGAAACGCAAGGACGAGACCACGTCAAGACCTGGTTCAAGCAGATTCCGACCGGCATCAGGGCGCAGGCCAACGTGGAAATTCTTTGCTATGAGCAGATTTACGGTCCCTTCAGCTACCAGGCGGTCGCCGACCGGGAGCTACCTGTCATTAGCGTACTGCGCCGAGCCCACCTGAGAGCACTAACGGTGCATCGTATCGCGCGGGAAACTGCCGAATTTCAAGTGGCGAACGGCGCAGCCGTGAGTGCCGGAATAAAGGCGCGCCTGGATTACGGCGAAGAATTCGATCTTAACCTCTGGGGCTGCTTTATTGCGGCGCTCTATGGCGGCATCAACCCGACTGCACTGTACGGTGAATTCGAATCGCTGACCGACCTCTTTGACCTTGCCGCGTGGCTCGGCTATTTCGCCCGTGGCGATTATGATGAACTGCCGCCCGAAATCGCTGTGACTTTGATCAATTGCCTCTCATCGAAGCCGAGGTTTGCGGTCATTGAAGATGATATTGAGCATCTCGAAAAGATCTATACAGAGATCCACTATCTGGCCGATCTGCTCGTCGGAGAAGAAAGTCTCCGAGAGGCGGCACAACAGGCCCTTGCAACGCGAACTTCTGTCCCAGTACGTCCACTATTTTACAACGTCGTCATTACGCCAAGAACGGCAAAACCTGACCATCCGGACACCAGGATCGATCCGCGTTTCAAGGTCGGAAAAGGCCACGAAGGCATCAACCTTTCCGTGGATTACGAGAATTTTCCGCAGATGACGAAAGGCGAAAAGCTTCGCGTGCGGTGTTTCCGTCCTCTGTTGTGGTGAGCGCCCTGGCCTAAGGGGCCCAGCCTACATTCAATTGGTCTGCAACGTCGCGTCGGCTCATCGGCCATCCTGCTCGCACGACAACACCGGTTGTCGTTAAAGCAGGGAACAACCATGACTTTCCGCGCCATTCGGACTATCTTGCAAAATCGCCTCGCCGAAATCAGTGAAGATCTCGGCAAAAGGCCCTTAGTTCAGGCTGTTCGCAATCTGAGACAGGGACTGTGCCACCGGAACGCCATTGAGGTCGCTGCTGCGATGCTCGCCCGGTATCCGCATTGCTATCTGGTCAAAGCGGACTATCCGAGCCTTCCGCGTATCGAATTGGCCGAATACAGAACGTGCCGCTTTGATGACGTACCGCTGATCCGCGTCAGCGAGAGGGCTGCGGGCGGGCTGATCGGGGGTCGCCAAGCGTACATGACGACTTTTCTAGAGCATGGTGCGACGTTGGTTGAGGGCGATGGCGAAATGCCGTTCGCGACGGGGCGGGACGTGATCCGTTCCCTCGTGAACAACGGTTGGCATTTCTTGACGGTCGATGACGCACGGCACGTTCTCGATGGCCGCGAAATCGCCAACACGGTGGGCGCCTATCTCACAACGAACGGCGACTGGCTGTCCGATGTGGAGAAGGACGCTGACGCAATCGGGATCGCCGGAAGTCTGTTCCCGTTCTGCGAGCAGGTGATCGCGAGCCGGGCTGCGATCCTCGTGATCTATACGCCGGGGCTGCCGAGGCCGCTGAGGCTGTGGCGTCTGAGCCTGAAGTGGATCATGCCGCCGCTTCCGCCGGTCGCCTAGGCCACTTTCGATTTGCGGGGGCGCCCGAAAGGACGCCCCTGCTTTCTTCTCTTTACCAATTTGAATGGCCGGCCGAGAGTTGCGTCGCAAAGCGGGCTTAGGCGCTCATTCGACCGTCTCGATTTGCGCTCTGCCAACCTGCCTCTCATGGCTTCGGTGCTAAGGGCTCCGCCCTCGCGCGGGCAAGGGTGACGTCCCGGCAGCGCCGGGACCGGCCGGGCCGGTCTCCCCGGCCTTCCGCGCGGGCCCAGTTTTCGTGAGGCCCATCCCCAACATCCGCTTGTGCAGGCTGGGTGATCCCCCTCCGCCCCGGCCGCCCTTGCCCTTGCTACCCCGGTCTCGCCGACGGGCAGGGCTGCAGCGCGTGCTGCGCTTGCAACCCATGCCTGAAAGGAGAATGCCCCATGTCTGCCAAGAAATTTCAAACACTCGCCGCAAGCGGCGCGGAAGTCCTGATTCCGCTCAACAAACTGAAGAAGTCCCCGAAAAATGCGCGCAAGACGCCGCACAGCGAAGCGTCCATCGAAGCCTATGCGGCCAGCATCGCCGTAAAAGGCATTCTGCAAAATCTTGTCGTTGAACCGGAATTGGATAGCGAGGGCGCGGCCACCGGGTTTTATTTCGTCACCATCG
This sequence comes from Bradyrhizobium sp. Leaf396, assembly GCF_001424605.1. Taxonomy (NCBI): domain Bacteria; kingdom Pseudomonadati; phylum Pseudomonadota; class Alphaproteobacteria; order Hyphomicrobiales; family Nitrobacteraceae; genus Bradyrhizobium; species Bradyrhizobium sp. Leaf396. The sequence continues at coordinate 2,643 of NZ_LMQJ01000006.1, read as the reverse complement.
GCGAAGGCCGCAGGCTTGCTCAACTCTTGCGCCTCAGGCGCAAGGAGATCAAGAAGACCGAGCCGATCCGCTGCGTCATCGATACCGCCAATGATCCGCACGAGATCAGCCTCGATGAAAATGTCACCCGCGAAAGCATGCATCCCGCCGACCAGTTCGAGGCCTTCAAGAAGCTCGCGGACGAACGGGGGTTCGGTGCGGAAGAAATCGCCGCCCGGTTCGGCGTCACGCCGCATCTGGTCCGGCAGCGGCTGCGGCTGAGTAGCGTGTCGCCGCGTTTGATCGATGCCTACCGCAACGGCGACATGGGTTTTGAGCAGCTGGTCGCATTCGCCCTGATCGACGATCATGACAGGCAGGAGGAAATCTATAGCCGTCTGACCTATAGCCGCGATCCCGCTACGATCCGACGGATGCTGACAGAGACCAATGTCGCCGCCGCCGACCGGCGCGCGATCTTCGTCGGGCATGAGGCCTACATTGAGGCGGGCGGGACCATCCTGCGCGATCTCTTTACCGAGGATCGCGGCGGTTATTTCGAGGATGCGGTGCTGCTGGACCGGCTTGCGCTGGAAAAGCTGCAACAGGTCGCAGCCACCTTGCAGACGAATGAGGGGTGGAAGTGGGTAGAAGCCAACCTCGATTTTCCGCACGGTCACGGTCTGCGGCGGGTCTATCCCCGGGAAGCCGAACTTTCGCCGGAGAATCAAGCCGCCTATGAGGCCGCCCAGACGGAATTCGACCTCCTCACCAAGCAGCACGAGAGCTTTGAGGAACTGCCCGACGATGTCGATATCCGCTTCGGCGAACTTGAGGCCGAGATCGAGCGCTTTGAAGTCCTGCGCAAGGCCTACAACGCCGATGACATCGCATGTAGCGGTGCGTTCGTGGTTCTCAACCATGACGGTGGCGTCCGCATCGAGCGCGGCTTTATTCGCCCCGAAGACGATATCAGGCAGAAGGCCACGGCCAGAGGCGCCGCACAAGACGATGAGGAGGATGCGGCCGAATGCGAAGACGATATGGAAACCGGCCTTTCGGACAATCTGGTTGCCGACCTCACGGCGCACCGGACCCTTGGCCTTCGTCTCGCCTTGTCGGGGCAACCCGACGTCGCCCTTATCGCTGTCACCCACGCGATGGTCGCCCAGACGTTCTATCGGGGAGCCGAGGCTAATGTCCTCGATATTCGTCCGGGCAGCTTGTTCCTGGGCTCTCATGCAAACGGCATCGGGGATACCGCAGCGGGCCGATCTTGGTTGGATCGCCATGCGCGCTGGGCGGCGCAGTTGCCGCGAGATGTCGCCGATCTCTGGGCGTTCGTCGTTGCCCTCGATTACGACAGTCGCATGGCGATCTTTGCGCATTGCGTGGCTTTGACCGCCAACGCGGTCAAATTGCCGCGCGGTCATCGCCCGCGTGCGCTGGCAACCGCCGACAGACTGGCCGAAGCCGTAGCTCTCGACATGACCGGCTATTGGCGACCGACAGTGCGAACCTATCTCGGGCGCATCACCAAAGCGCGAATCCTCGAAGCGGTGCGGGAAGCCGTCGGCGCTGAGGCAGCGGACCGCATGGCCGACATGAAGAAGCCGGACATGGCGGACGCTGCCGAACAATTGCTGGCTGCAACGGACTGGCTGCCTGCGCTGCTGCGGACACCGCAAGCCGGCCAGCAGGACGTGACAGCATCAGCGGTGGATGCTCCCACCGACGGGTCTGCGAACGCCTGTGCCAACGCGGCCGAGTGATCGGCAAGGCCGGGACCCTGTTGCGGTCCCGGCCTTCTCACCCGCAACCGCCGAATTTTTCGGCCGCGCGCCCTCGGCGCGCGGCCATCATCACGATACCTATATTCCGACGGGGCGCATTTCGAAAGCAAGGACAGGAAGAGGCGCGTCGGCTGTCATCCCGCACCGGGAGAACCGATGGTCGATCGTTCCCGCTGAATTAGTCGCCATCTCGACGAAACCAAATTAGCATGCCGCGGTCACTGCCGCCCCTTTAGCAAGGACGATCGTCTGGGTGATCGGAGTCTCGCCAAGATCACATTGCGGGCTCAACGCCGCGAGGTCTCTCCAGGGGCCTCCGAATGCGTGCGCGCAGGATGCAACATCGGACACGGTCGTCCTCATCTCGGAGCTTTGTCATCATTGATGCGCCAGCGAACGTCCTTGTCCTCAGTGAGGCCGTTTCCTTGTGACGGTCGGATGATCGCAGCCATGATATTTCGATCAGTTCGTTGATGTGCCGCGTCCTCTGCAACCTCGAATGGACGGAACAGGCCCGAGGGACGGCAAGTGCCTCGATCGCCTTCCCGCAACAGCTTCTCCGGCTTTTTTCCCCTGCCGCTAAGGGGCGGCATTCCTCGCGGAAGACAAAAAAGCCGTCTCAGCTGTCCTACGCTCTGCTGCGGGCCTGACGGCTGCGGGCCGATCGCTCCTCAGGCCAAGGACCGCCATCGAGGTTGCGACGGTCGCGGCCCGACAACAGAACGGAGACACCATGGCTACCATCGGCACCTTCACCGCATCGAACAACGGCTTAGGTCATGCGCTGAGAAGTGTCCTTTAGCGCCATTGTCTGAGGGCTTGGCACGCAGACGTCCGAGTCAAGCGTTCCCGCAGCGTAGCGAGGACAACG
>NZ_LMQJ01000005.1:0-224678 GCF_001424605.1 Bradyrhizobium sp. Leaf396 | reverse complement strand
CTTCACCGGCACGTGCGGCTTCGATGGTCGCATTCAGCGCCAGCAAGTTGGTCTGGCCGGCGATGGTGTTGATCAACTCGACGACGTCGCCGATGCGAGCGGCGGCCTTGGACAGCTCGCTGACACGCTCGGTGGTGGCGCGGGCCTGGCCGACGGCGTCGCCCGCCATCCGTGCGGACTCTTGCACCTGACGGCTGATCTCGCCCACGGAGGAGGCCATCTCTTCCGTCGCCGAAGCCACCGACTGCACGTTGGTCGAGGCCTCCTCCGACGCACTTGCGACCGTGGTCGCCAGCCGCTGCGAGCGGTCGGCGGTTCCGGTGAGGGTCGTCGCCGATGCCTCGAGCTGTGTCGAGGCCGACGACACGGTCTGGACGATCTCCCCGATCATGGCTTCGAATTCGCGGGTGATGTTGTCGACGCGGCGGCCGCGCTCGATCTTGGCTTCGGCATCCGCGGCCGCAGCTTCGTCTGCGGCCCTCTTGGCGATCAACGCTTCCTTGAAGATCTGGAGCACGTCGGCCATGGCACCGATCTCTGTGTTTTCGCCGCGGTGCGGGACTTCGGCGGAGAGATCGCCCTTGCCCAGCGCCTGCATCGGCTGGATGATCGAATTGATGCCGCTGGAGACGTCGCGGACGAGATAGAAGCTGAGCCCGAGGCCGATCAAGACAGCCGCGCCGAGAATGACTGAAACCAGCATAAAGGCGAAAGCGTAGCTGTCGGCGGCATCCTGAGCCGCCTGTTCGCCGCTCCTGGTATTGAGCTCGATGTCCTTGTTCAGGACCTCATCCGCCTGAAGTCCGATCTTGTTGACCGTCTTGGAGTTGAGCTCCTGCGCCTCGCGCGGGATCTTGCCCGCTTCCTTGCGCGACAAGGCCATCACCTCCTCGGTGCCCTTCTTGTACTCGTCCCAGAGCTTCGACCACTGGGTGTAGAGCGCCCGCTCTTCCGCGGAGCTGATCATGGCCTCGTACTTGCTGCGCGTCTTGGCGAGCGCCTCGGTCACGGTGGCGGCGGTTTTCTCCACCGCCAGCTTGTCGTCCAGAACTTCGGCCAACATGTGCTGACGCACCACGTTTCGATACGTGATCACTGCGGCGCGCAGGTCACCGATCACCCGGACGCTCGGCATCCAATTCGTCGAGATGTCAACGGTGTTGGCGTTCATCGACCGCATCTTCATGACGGCGAGCAGGCCCATTCCGGTCATCGCGATCAGCAGGAACGCCACGACACTGGTGATCTTGGCGCGGATGGAAAGCTTGGCAAGCATAATCGGATCTCGTTGTACTGGCGCGGGCGCGCGTCGGGAGCTCTAAGAATCAACCAAAAGGGAGCAGCGCCGACATCAGACAGCAGACCATCTGTGCAGATGTTAACTACGACTCCGTGCGAGTACGGAAGTCGAAAGAGATGAACAGGAACCTAAAAACGGTCTGCGCTCAGCGCATGAGCCTAAGCGCGGCGGCGAAGAAGTCGGGACCACCGAAATTTCCGGACTTCAACGCGAGCAGCATCCCGCCTGCCTCCGTGCCGACCGCCCGCAGTACCGGGACACCCGCCGCGATCTCCGCGCCAACAAGGAAGCCGGGGATACCAAGGCGGTCGACGACTGCGCCGGAGGTTTCACCGCCGGCCACGACCAGCCGCCGAACCCCTGATTTCACTAGATTTTCCGCGATGTCGGCCATCGCCTGCTCGATCGCGTGACCGGCAGCGTCGCGGCCGTGGCGAGCCTGCAGGGCGGCGACCTGATCTGGTGCCGAGCTCGATGCGATCAGTACCGGACCTTCAGCCAGTCGCGGTCTTGCCCAGTCCAGCGCGTGCTGCACTTCATCTGCTTGCGTGATGATACGGTCCGGATCGAGACGAAGCACCGGCATGATGCGTTCGGCGCTCGCGATCTGCTGAAGGGTCGCCTGCGAGCAGCTCCCGGCAAGGCATACCGCCGCTCCGCCGACCGGCGCGCCTGCATCGCTGGTCGCCGTGGCCTTGACCTTGCCGGTCGAGACCAGCGCCCGCGCGAGCCCGAGGCCGATCCCGGAGGCGCCGACCGACAGCCGATGGCCGGCGGCAACGAGACCGATGGTCTCGAGGTCGCGGTCGAACACGGCGTCGACGATTGCGGCACCGATACCCTGGCCCGCGAGCGCGGCAAGCCGCGCCCGCACCGCCTCCGCGCCGCGCGTGACAATGGCGAGATCGACGAGGCCGATCTGCGTCCTGCTCTGGCACGCCAGCACGCGCACCAGGTTTGAATCGTGCATCGGGTTGAGCGGATGGTCCTTCAGCGGGCTCTCGTTGAGCGGCACAGCGCCGACGAACAGATTGCCTTGGTAGACGGTGCGGCCGGTTTCCGGGAACGCCGGCGTCACCAGAACGACAGTTTCGCCGCAATCGGCGCGCAGGGCGTCCATCACCGGGCCGATATTGCCGGCGTCGGTGGAATCGAAGGTCGAGCAGATCTTGAACAAGACATGGCTGGCGCCGCGGCCGCGCAGCCATTTGTCCGCCGCGCGCGACCGCGAGACGGCAAGGCCGGCCTCGATCGAGCGGCTCTTCAGCGATATCACGACGGCATCGACCTCGGGCAACGCCAGATCGTCGGCGGGCACGCCGATGGTCTGCACGGTGCGCAGGCCCGCGCGCGTCAGCGTGTTGGCGAGATCGGAGGCCCCGGTGTAGTCGTCGGCGATGCAGCCCAACGCAAGTGTCACGGCTTCACTCCAGCGTAAGGCTTGAACCAGCCGAGCCCATCGGTGGTCTTGCCGCGCGGATTGTATTCGCAACCGACGAAGCCGGCATAGCCGAGACGGTCGAGCTCTTCGAACAGGAACGGATAGTTCAGCTCCTCGCCGTCGGGCTCATTGCGCGAGGGAATGCTGGCGATCTGGATGTGGCCGATGATCGGCATCATCTCGCGCAGCCGCATGGTGACGTCGCCATGAATGATCTGGCAGTGATAGATGTCGAACTGGAGCTTGAGGTTGGGAAGCCGCAATTCCTGGATGAGGTCGCGGGCGAAGCCGAAATCATTCAGGAAGTAGCCGGGCACGTTGCGTGCATTGATCGGCTCGATCACGATGTCGATGCCGTGCGGCGCGAAGAACTCGGCAGCCCATGCCACCGATTTATAGAACGCCTCGATTGCGACGCGTTCGCCGCGATTGGCAATGCCGGCCATCAGGTGCAGGCGCTTGACTCCGGTTGCCTTGGCATAAGGCAGCGCCGTCTCCAGGCTCGCCTTAAGGTCATTGAATCGCGAGGGCAGCGCCGCAAAGCCCTTCTCCCCGGCATTCCAGTCGCCCGGCGGCAGGTTGAACAGCGCCTGGGTCAGGCCGTTGCGCCTGAGGCGCTCGCCGACGACCTCGGCCGGATGCTCATAGGGAAATAGAAACTCGACGGCGGTGAAACCGGCTTGCGCAGCGGCGTCGAAGCGATCGAGGAACGGCAGCTCGGTGAACATCATCGAGAGATTGGCGGCAAAGCGGGGCATTGGATCCTCTCCTATTTGTCGCCGGGCAGCTTGACGCCGGTGACCCGCGCATACATCCGCGCCACGGAGGCGTCGTCGTCGCGGCCCATGCCGGCGGCTGATGTCATCAGAAACATCTGCAGCGCGGCGGCGGAGACCGGCACAGGGAATCGGGCGCTGCGTGCCATGTCCTGAATGATGCCGAGGTCCTTGACGAAGATCTCGACCGCGCTGCGCGGCGTGTAATCGCCGTCGAGCACGTGCGGCATGCGGTTCTCGAACATCCAGGAATTACCGGCCGATGCCGTGATCACCTCGTAGACCTTGCGGATGTCAAGGCCCTGCTTGGCGGCGAACGCCATCGCCTCGCTGGCAGCCGCGATGTGCACGCCGGCGAGCAATTGGTTGATCATCTTGAACGCGGCGCCTTGCCCGGCGGCATCGCCGAGCTCGTAGAGCTTGGCGGCCATGGCGTCGAGCGCGGGCCGCGCCTTGGCAAAGGCAGCGGGACTGCCGGAGGCGAGGATCGTCAGCTCGCCTTGCGCGGCGCGCTGCGCCCCGCCGGAGATCGGTGCATCCAGATAGTGCCGGCCGGTTGCCTCGAGCTGCTTGGCCAAGCGCCGCGCCACGTCGGGATCCATGGTAGCCGATGATACGAAGACGCTGTCCTTCGGCATGGTCTCGGCGGCCCCATCCTTGCCGAACAGGATGGTTTCGGTCTGCACGGCATTGACGACGACGCTGACGACGATGTCGGCCTCGCCGGCCGCTTCGGCAGGTGTCTTTGCCCCCGCGCCGCCATCCTTGACGAAGCGCGACACCGCCTCAGCAGAGACGTCGCAGCCGGTCACGGCATGGCCAGCGCGCTTAAGCGAGGTCGCCATGCCAAAGCCCATCGAGCCGAGCCCGACAACGGCGATGCGCTTGGTTTGTGGCGTGGAGGCGGACATGCAACTGACCCTTGCAAAACGTTTCCCGGATGGCCGCCCTTTGCGGCGGCTCGTCGCACCGATATCACGGCTTGGCCGCGCTGCCAAAGCGTGAGACAAGCGGGCATGACGGCCATAAGCAACGATACACGGCTGCGCGAAGATATATGCCGCTTCGGGCGGTCCCTGTTCGAGCGCGGCCTGACGCCCGGCTCGTCCGGCAATATCAGCGTCCGGCTGGACAGCGGCGGCTGGCTGGTGACGCCGACCAACGCCTCGCTCGGCTTTCTTGATCCCGCAAAGCTGTCGCGGCTGGACGATCAGGGCCGGCTGGTGTCGGGCGACGCGCCCACCAAGGAAGTTCCGCTGCACACCGCGCTCTACGACACGCGCGGAAGCGCCCAAGCGATCGTGCACCTGCACTCGACCCATTCGGTCGCGCTCTCGATGCTGCCCGAGATCAACCCGCGCGCCGCGCTGCCACCGATGACAGCCTACTACCTGATGAAATGCGGCGCCACCGCGCTCGTGCCCTATTATCGTCCGGGCGATCCCGCAGTCGCGGATGCGATCAAGGGACTGGCGGGAAAATATTCATCCGTGCTGCTCGCCAATCACGGCCCGGTCGTCGCCGGCGACACGCTGGAAGCGGCAGTGTTCGCGACGGAGGAGCTGGAGGAGACGGCGAAGCTGTACCTGCTGCTGCGCGGGATGGACCCGCGCTATCTGTCACCAGAGCAAGTGTCGGATCTGGTGAAGGTATTTGGGGTGGCGCTGCCGGAGCATGGGCACGGACACTGAGCGCGGGTCCGACCCTGGTCATTGCGAGCGCAGCGAAGCGATCCAGAGTCTTTCCCCGGAGGGCTCCCAGATCGCTTCGCTACGTTCGCAATGGCAGAGAATGGAAGGCTTGTGGCTACAGTCCCAGATACGCCTTCCTCACGTCGGGATTGCCCTTGATCTCGCTTGCTGCGCCCTGCATCAGCACGCGGCCGGTTTGCAGGATGTAGGCGCGATCGGCGATCTCCAGGCACTCGGCCATGCGCTGCTCGACGATCAGCACGGTCATGCCGGCGTCGCGGATGCGCTTCACCGCCTGGAAGATCTCGTCCACCAGCTTCGGCATGATGCCCTGCGAGGGCTCGTCGAGCATCAAGAGGCGCGGACGCGTCATCAGCGCGCGGCCGATCGCGAGCATCTGCTGCTCGCCACCGGAGAGCGTTTCGGCACGCTGCTCCAGGCGTTCGGACAGACGCGGAAACAGCGTGAAGACGAGATCGAGGGGCTCTTCGCGATTGGCCTCGCCACGATAGAGATAACTGCCGAGGCGAAGATTGTCGCGCACCGACAGCCGTGGAAACAGGCGGCGGTTTTCCGGCACATAGGCGATGCCGGCGGCGGTGACGTGGTGCTGCGCCATGCCGTCGATGCGCTTGCCGTCGAACGTCACCGTGCCCGAGCGCGGACGCTCGGCACCCGCGATGGATTTGAGCAGCGTCGACTTGCCCGCGCCGTTGGCGCCTGCGACGCAGACGATCTCGCCTTTCTCGACTTCGATCGAGACCGCGGAGATCGCCACCAGGCCCTGATAGGCCGTCGTGACTTCACGCACCGACAGCATGACGGTCTCCCAGATATGCCTTGATCACCTTGGGATCGCGGACGACGTCGGCGGGCTTGCCCTCGACCAGCACCTTGCCGAGGTCAAGCACGATGGCGCGGTCGACCAGGGGCATGACGATCTCCATGACATGCTCGACCATCAAGACGGTGATGCCGGCATCGCGCACCTTGCGCACAAGCGCGACACCGGTCTGCGCCTCCGTGGGCGTGAGCCCGGTGAGGACTTCGTCGAGCAGCAGCAGCTTCGGCCCGGTCGCGAGCGCACGGGCAACTTCGAGACGGCGCTTCTCGGCCGGCACGAGGTCGCTGGCGAGCACGTCGGCGCGCGCGGCAAGGCCGGTGAATTCCAGCACCTCGCGTGCCTTGCGGCGGGCCTCCTTCATCACCGTGTTGCGGACCAACGCTCCGACGATGACGTTGTCGATGACCGTCATCGTCTCGAAGCTCTTCACGACCTGGAAGGTCCGGCCGATGCCGCGCTGGCAGCGTTGGGCTGCCGGCAAGTTGGTGACATCCTCGCCGTCGAACCAGATCGAGCCTTGCGTCGGCGGCAGCACGCCGGCGATCAGATTGAACAGGGTCGACTTGCCGGCCCCGTTCGGGCCGATCAGGCCGACGATCTCGCCGCGGCCGACCGAGATCGAGACGTCGCTGTTGGCGACGAGGCCGCCGAACCGCTGCCAGACGCCGCGGGTCTCAAGGAGCGCGCTCATCGTACGGCTCCCGTCCTCTTCGGGCGTGAAAACAGGCTCAGCAGCCCGCGCGGCAGGGCCAACGAGATCAGAACGATCAGCGTGCCGTAGACGATGAGGTCGATACCGCGCCCCGAGCCGCCGAATTTGAAGCGGGTCAGCTCAGTCAGCGGAATCAGGATGGCTGCGCCGAGCACCGGCCCCCACAGGGTGCCGATGCCGCCGAGTACGGCGGGCAGCGCCATCAGCAGCGAGAACTGAAAGCCCATAACGCTCTCGGGATCGATATAGGAAACGAACTGTGCGTAGAAGCTGCCGCCGACGGCGACCAGGAAGGCCGAGACGGCGGCCGCACCCATCTTGGAATTGAACACGTCAACACCGAGGCTCTCGGCCGCCTCCGGGTTGTCCTTGACCGCGCGCCACCAAAATCCCCATTTGGAGTTTTCCAGCCACCAGGTCACGAACCAGGCGAGGCAGCACAGCGCCAACGCAAAATAGAAGTACGGCAGCTTGGTGCGCAGGAACTGGAATTTAAGCCAACTGTCGCCGCGGATCGGAATGGTGATACCCATCGCAGCACCAGCCCATTCCCAGTTGTGGAACAGAAGCAGGCCGATCTCGGCGATGACGATGGTGGCGATCACGAAGTAATGGCCACGCAAGCGGAAGAAGGGATAGCCGAGCCCCATCGCGATCAGAGCCGACACCACCCCGCCTGCCAGCATGCCGAACCAGGGCAGCACGCCGAACTTCGTGAACAGCAGCTCGGTGGTGTAGGCACCCAGACCGAAATACAGCGCATGGCCGAGCGAGATCTGCCCGCAATAGCCGGACAGAATGTTCCAGCTCTGCGACAGGCCCGCATACATCAGCGTCAGGATCAGGATGTTCTGGACGACGACGTCCTTCACGAACAATGGGGTCAGCGCCGCGATCAGGGCGAGCAGCGCCGCGATGATGAGGTCGCGGCGGCGCCGCGCTGTAAAATCCTTGTCCATCAGATCGATCCGAACAGGCCGCGCGGCCGGATGAAGACGACGAGCAGATAGACCGAGTAGATGCCGACCGACTTCAGCGACGGCGGCAGCACCAGCGCAGTGACAGCTTCGACGAGACCGACGATGATGCCGCCGGCGAAGGCCCCGAACACGCTGCCGAAGCCGCCGAGCGCCACTGTGACATAGGCGATCAGCGCGAACGACGCGCCGACATCGGGGTAAATGTAGAAGAACACGGCCATGATCGCTCCGGCGAGACCGACCAGCGCGGCGCCGAGGCCCCAGCCGAACGCGAACACCCGGTTCTTGTCGATGCCGACGAGCGCGACCGCGCCGGGATCTTCGCGGGTGGCTTCGATCGCGCGGCCGAAGTCCGTGCGGTGGATGAAGATATAAAGACCCGCGAACGCCGCAATCGAGACCAGCGCGCCGACCAGTTGCGGCTCCGGCAGGAAGATGCCGGCAATCGAGATGGTTTTGCCGCCGAGCCAGGATTGCGGAATGCTGCGATAGTCCGGCGTGAAGAAGTATTGCGCGAGGCCGCGCATGACGATGGCAAGGCCAAAGGTGGTGAAGATCTGCACCATGCCGGCGTTGGCCTTCGCCCGCATGGCGAAGCGTACGAGGAGCAGATAGACGACCGCTCCGAATATGAATAATGCCGCGGCGACCAGCGGCGCCGACAGCAAGGGATCGATCGCGAAGAACGCGAACAGGAAGAAGGACAGGTACATGGCGATCATCAGGAACTCGCCATGGGCGAAGTTCGTGACGTCCATCAGGCCGAAGATCAGCGCGAGGCCGACCGCGATCAATCCGTAGAGCAGGCCCATGAGCAGGCCGCTCGCGAGACTCTGAATAATGGCTTGGGCTGTCAAAGTCTGTCCCCCGTTCGAAACGTCAGCGTTTGCTCCGTCATTGCGAGCGAAGCGAAGCAATCCAGAACGCCTGCGGCGGCAATAGTCTGGATTGCTTCGTCGCTTGCGCTCCTCGCAATGACGAGGCTCGTGCGACGATCTCGATTTGCTCCGCTGCCCCCGCAGCGCTCACTTCATCGGCCAGATCGCCTCGGCGATCGCGGCCTGCGGCGGGAAGATGGTGACGAACTTGCCGCCGACATATTGCAGCAGCACCGGGTCGGCGTCGTTGTTCTGGCCCATCTCGTCGAACTTGACGCGCTTCCACGGCATGATGGTCTGGTCGCCGGGGATGTCGGTTGCCGCCAAGGCATCGCGGATCTTCTCGCCATCGATCGACTTGGCGCGGTTGATGGCGTCGGCGAGGATGATCAGGCCCATGAACTGTCGCGACGTAAGATCGTTGAAATCCTTGCCCGACTTCGCCTTGAACATGTCGTTGATCTTGCCGACCATCGGGCGCTTCTGCGCGAGGTCGAGCGAGAAGGTGCCGCGCGAGATCACGCCTTCGAGCTTGTCGCCGACGGCATCATAAAGAGCTTTCTCGGAGAAGCCGGCGTCCTGCGCCACGATCGCATTCGGCTTGTAGCCGAGCTCGGCCATGGTCTTGACCAGGAGGATGCCGTCCGTGGTGTAGCTCGACGGCATCAGCACGTCGGCATTTGCCGTCTTGAGCTGCTGCACCTCGGCCGAGAGCGAGGGCGAATTGGCGCGATACTTGATGTCGGTGACGATCTTGTAGCCGCGCTCACCGGCGATCTTGGCCTGGGCGTTGCCGGAGTCGGTGCCGAAGATGGTGTCCTCGTGAAACAACGACAGGGTGTCGATCTTGGTGCCTTTCTTCTTCATGGCATCGAAGAAGTCGAACATCGCTGCCGAGTACATCTCGTCATGCGGCGCCGCGCGGAAGTAATACTTCAGGCCGCGGCGATGCAGGCTGGGCGACGAGTTGTCGGCGGAAACGAACGGGACCTGATAGCGTTCGCAGATCTGGCTGACGGTGACGGCGACGGCGCTCTGATAGGTGCCGATGATGGCGCAGACCTTCTCCTGCGTGATCAGGCGCTCGGCCTCGGCGCGGCCCTTCTGCGGATCTGCCTGGTGATCGGCGAACACGAGGCGGACCTTCGCACCGCCGAGGCCCGGCAGACCTTCGCCCTTGGCCAGCGGCAGGTCGAAAGCGGAGTCCTTGTTGATGACTTCGAGCGCGGTCTCATAGGCCTTCTGCGCGTCGACGCCCTGTTGAGCGCTGCCGCCGGAGAACGGATAGATCACGCCGATCACGACCTCCGAGGTCTGTGCGCGCGCTGCCAGCGGCACGAGAGCGGCAGTGGCGGCGGCTCCCAACAACACGTCGCGGCGAGTGATCGTCATGGCAAAGTCCTCTGTTACGGTATTTCGGTTGATCGAATGAAGGGATTGATGGATGCGGTAAAGCCCGAAGAAGCAGCAGACGCTGCCTATCAAATCACGGCCAAGCTTTTGTTCTTCAGATCTGTCACGAGCATCAGGCCAGGCGAATGCGTGATCGCGAACGGCAGTTTCGCGGCGTTGATCACCGATTGCGGCGTGACCCCGCAGGCCCAGAACACCGGAATCTCGTCGTCGGCGACCGGCACCGGATCGCCGTAGTCCGGTTTCGCGATGTCCTTGATGCCGATCAGGTGCGGGTGGCCGAGATGCACAGGCGCGCCGTGCACGGCGGGATAGCGTGAGGTGATCTGCACCGCGCGGATCGCATCCGCCGGCTTGAACGGGCGCATCGACACGACCATGGGACCGGCGAACGGACTGGCCTCGCTGCAAGCGATGTTGGTGCGATACATGGGCACGCGTACATTGCGCTCGATGTGCCGGATCGGCATCCCCTCGTCGAGCAATGCCTCCTCGAACGAGAACGAGCAGCCGAGCACGAAGGTGACGAGGTCATCACGCCAGTACTTGGTCACGTCGGTCGGCTCATCCACCACCTCGCCGTCGCGCCAGACGCGGTAGCGCGGAACGTCGGTGCGGATGTCGAGATCGGCGCCGAGCGCAGGAATGAACGGGCTGCCGACATCGGACATGCCGATGATCGGACACGGTTTCGGGTTGAGCTGGCAGAAGCGATGAAAGGCGCCCGCATAATCGGCCGGCAGGATCGCCAGATTGCCCTGGACGAAGCCCGAAGCGACGCCGGCGGTGGAGGCGACCAGCCCCTCCCGGTAGGCGAGCCGGGCCTTGCGGCTCGGGAGCGTGTCGGGTGTTTCAGTTTGCTGCGCTGCCACCAAAACAGTCATGTGATCGACCTGCCTATAAACTCGACAAGGACAAGCCAACACCACGCGTGCTATAAAGTCTAATCGTCGTTTCTAATCAATCTCGATAAATTCGCTTTATCGATTGGGGCAATCCCTTCCAATGCTGGACTTCAGGTCGATCGAGACGTTCCTTTGGGTTGTGAAGCTGGGCAGCTTTCGCGGCGCCGCTCAAAGGCTCAACACGACCCAGCCGGCGATCTCCCAGCGGATTGCCCAGCTCGAGCGCGAGATGGGCGTGAAGCTCCTCAACCGCGATCATCGCGTGGCCTCACCGACGCCGAGCGGCCGGCAGATGATGGTCTATGCGGAGAAGCTGATCGGGCTGCGTGCCCAGATGATGGCGGAGATCGGCGACCGGTCGGCGATGCGCGGCGTGATGCGGCTCGGCGTCGCCGAGACCATCGTGCACACCTGGTTGCCGCGGCTCGTGAAAAGCGTGAACGAGGTCTATCCGAACCTGTCGCTGGAGATTGAGGTCGACATCACGCCGAACCTCACCGCGCGCCTGCTCGCGCAGGAGATCGAGCTCGCGTTTGTGGTGGGACCGCTGTCCGCTTCCGGCGTGCACAACCGCGTGCTCGCCGATTATCCGATCGGCTTCCTCGCAAGCCCCTCGCTGGGGCTCGGCAAGGGCCCGGTAACACCGACGGACCTCGCACGGTTTCCAATCATCACCTTCCCGCGCAAGACCAAGCCGTACGAGGTCGTGCGCGAAGTGTTCGACCGGCCGGAGTTGCCGCCGATCCGCCTGCATGCCTCCGCTTCGCTTGCCACCGTCATCCATATGGCGGTCGAGGGGCTCGGCATCGCCGTGATCCCCGACGCCATCGTCGAGAACGAGCTCGCCGACGGCCGGCTGCAACTGCTCGACACCGATCTCGCGATCGCGCCGCTGACCTTCACGGCAAGCTGGCTCGCCTCTCCCGACGTCGTCGCCGTGGAGCGCGTTGCCGAGCTCGCAAAGCAGATCGCGCAGAGCAGCCTCGCGGTTGACGCGCCCGCGCAGGCGGGTCATTGAAAAAGCCGCCGGATAGCCGTTCCCGTCATTCCGGGATGGTGCGCAAGCACCAGACCCGGAATCTCGAGATTCCGGGTTCGGCTCTTCGAGCCGCCCTGGGATGACAACTGAGAGACCGACCGCATGAGCCGAGCCGCCACCAATCTACAAATCGATTCCGCCCGCCTGTGGGGCTCCATTCACGAGACCGCGCAATTCGGCGCGACCGCGAAGGGCGGCGTGAGGCGGCTGACCCTCAGCGCCGAAGATAAGCAGGTGCGGGACTGGTTCCGCAAGGCCTGCGAGGACGCTGGGCTCGAAGTTCACGTCGATGCGCTCGGATCGCAGTTCGGCTTGCGCAAGGGACGTGACATGTCGAAGCTGCCCGTCGGCATCGGCTCACATCTCGACACCCAGCCGACCGGCGGCAAATATGATGGCATTCTGGGAACGCTCGGCGCGCTGGAAGTGATCCGCACGCTGAACGACGCTGGCATCGAGACCGAAGCGCCGATCTGCGTCGTCAACTGGACCAACGAGGAAGGCTCGCGCTTTGCGCCCGCGATGATGGCTTCGGCCGCCTATGTCGGCGACTTCACCACCGACGACATTTTGTCGCGCAAGGACGCCGAGGGCACCAGCGTCGGCCAGGCGCTCGACAGCATCGGTTATCGCGGCGACAACCCGGTCGGCTTCCAGAAGCTCGGCTGCTTCGTCGAATTGCACATCGAGCAGGGCCCCATTCTGGAAGCGGAAGGCAAGACCATCGGCGTGGTCGATTCCGGTCAGGGCGTGCTCTGGTACGACGGCAAGATTTCCGGCTTCGAGAGCCATGCAGGCTCGACCCCGATGCCGCTGCGACGCGACGCGCTGGCGACATTGTCGGAAATCGTACTGGCGATGGAAGCGATTGCGAAAAAGCATGGGCCGAACGCCGTCGGCACCATTGGCGAGGCCGTGATCGCAAATCCCTCGCGCAACGTCATTCCCGGAGAGATCGCCTTCACCATGGACTGCCGCAGTGCCGATGGCGCGATCATGGACGCGCTCGACCGCGATCTTCGTGCGGCAATCGCCGAGATCGCCGCGCGCCGCAAGGTCGAAGTCAAGATCGACCTGGTCTGGCGCAAGCCGCCTACGCATTTCGATCCGAAACTGATCGCAGCGGTCGAGAACGCGGCGAAGACGCTCGGCTATTCCTCGCGCCGCATCACCTCCGGCGCCGGCCATGACGCCTGCAACCTCAACACGGTGATGCCGGCGGCGATGGTGTTCGTGCCCTGCAAGGACGGCATCAGCCACAACGAGCTGGAGGACGCCACACAGGCCGACTGCGCGGCGGGCACCAATGTTCTCATGCATACCGTGCTGGCAATCGCCGGCGTCGCATCCTGACCGGAGAAAGCCATGCGTGGAGTTTTCGTCGACGCCAACGAAGCCCTTGCCGTGATCATGGAGCGCCTGGAGAAGCCCGGCGATCCCAAGGTGCGTATCCACAGGGCTCCCGATATCAAGCCCGAGCAATATCCTGAAATCCTCGACGGCGCCGAGATCGCGATCGTGGACCATACCGCACTGCCGACCGATGTCGCGAAGAAGTGCACCGGGCTGAAGCACGTCGTGTTCCTCGGCACCGGCGCGCGGAGCTACATGAATCCGGAGGAGCTCGCCGAGCTCGGCATCTCCGTGCATCTGATCAAGGGCTATGGCGACACGGCAGTCGCTGAATCCGCGATCGCACTGATGTGGGCTTCGGCCCGGGTCATCGCGATGATGGACCGCGAGATGCGCGCCGGCAACTGGCTGCGCGAGGATGGCATGCAGCTGACCGGCAAGACACTCGGCCTGATCGGCTTCGGCGGCATCGCCGCTGAGGTCGCGCGCATTGCCACCGGCAGCGGCATGAAGGTGATCGCCTGGAACCGCTCGCCCAAGAGCTATCCCGGCGTCGAGTTCACCGACCTGGATACCGTGCTGGCAAGGAGCGACGTCGTATCGTTGCATCTGCTGCTCAACGACGAGACGCGCGGCATGATCACCCGCGAGAAGATTCTTGCCATGAAGCGCGGTGTCATCCTCATCAACACGGCGCGCGCCGCCGTTGTCGACGAGGCCGCCATGATCGAGGCACTGAAATCGGGTCACATCCGACATGCCGGCCTCGACGTCTTCAACGTCGAGCCGCTGCCTGCGGATCATCCACTGACGAAGCTCCCGAACGTGACCCTGTCGGCGCATTCGGCGTTCCGCACGCCGGAAGCGAGCGAAAACCTCATTCATGCGGCGTGGGAGCACTGCCGCCGGATCGTGAAAGGATAAGAGCAACAACAATGGCCGACTATCGCACCATCAAGGCAGAGCCGCTCACCAACGCCATCCGCGCCATCGTCAAGGCGGGCGGATCCTCGGATCGCGAGGCCGAACTCGTCTCGACCAATCTTGTCGAGGCCAATCTCAAGGGGCACGACTCGCACGGCGTCGGCATGATCCCGCGCTACGTCCAGAGCGTCACCAACGGCGGCCTCGCCGTGAACCAGCACGTCAAGATCGTGCTCGACACCGGTCCGCTTCTCACCCTCGACGGCCTCACGGGCTACGGCCAGGTGATTGGCCATGAAGCGATGGAGCTGGCGGCCGAGCGCGCCAAGCGCAACGGCGTCTGTCTCGTCGGCCTGTCCAACGCGCACCATATCGGCCGCATCGGCCATTGGGCCGAACAGTGCATCGACCATGGGCTGGTCTCGATCCATTTCGTCAACGTGATCTCGCGGCCGATCGTGGCGCCCTGGGGCGGCAGCGATGCCCGTCACGGTACCAACCCGTTCTGCGTCGGGATCCCGCGCAGGGGCAAGGACCCGATCGTGCTCGATTTCGCGACCAGCCGGATCGCGCAAGGCAAGACGCGGGTCGCCCACAACAAGGGTGTCGAGCTCGAGCCCGGCACCATCATCGACAATGAAGGCAAGCCCACGGTCAATCCGCGCTACACCGTGATCCCGCCGCACGGCGCCATCCTGCCATTCGGCGAGCACAAAGGTTCGGGGCTTGCGCTGGTGTGCGAAATTCTCGGCGGCGCGCTCTCCGGCGGGCAGGTGGTCAAGGGACCGTCCGACGGCAAGTACAACGTCCTCAACGGCATGCTCTCGATCGTCATCGATCCGAACAAGCTCGGCACTGGCGAGAACCTCGCGCGCGAGGTCGAAGGCTTCGTTGCCTGGCACACCGCCTCACCACCCGCACCGGGCGTCGACAAGGTCAGGATCGCCGGCGAGCCCGAGCGCGAGACCAAGAGGAAGCGTCTGGCCGAAGGCATTCCAGTCGATCCGACCACCTGGCAGGAGATTCTCGAGGCCGGGAAGAAGTTCGGGCTGGATCAGGCCGCGATCGAAGGAATCCTGGGCTGATTGACCTGATGCAATGCTGATGTCCTTCTCCCCTTGTGGGAGAAGGTGGCGCGAGGCGCCGGATGAGGGGCTCTCCCGGCGAAGGAACTATCCTCGAATGAGACGCCCCCCACGCGGAAAGAACACCCCTCACCCGCCCTCGATGCGTCGCATCGAAGCCGCCCTCTCCCACAAGGGGGCAGTCAACTAATCCACCATATCCGCGACCGCCTTGCCGCAGGCCGTGGTGTCCGCGTTGCCGCCGAGATCCTTCGTGCGCAGCGTGCGCTCGGCCAGCGTGCGCTCGATTGCGTCCACGATCGACTTTCCGGCTTCCTTCTCGCCGAGATGCTCCAGCATCATCGCGCCCGACCAGATCATGCCGATCGGGTTGGCGATCCCCTGCCCTGCGATATCGGGCGCCGAGCCGTGGACCGGCTCGAACACCGAGGGGAAATTGCCTTCCGGATTGATGTTGCCTGACGGCGCTATGCCGATGGTGCCGGTGCAGGCCGGGCCGAGGTCGGAGAGGATATCGCCGAACAGATTAGAGCCGACCACGACGTCGAACCAGTCCGGATGCAGCACGAAGTTCGCCGTGAGAATGTCGATGTGGTACTTGTCCCACTTCACGCCGGGAAATTTCTTGGCCATCGCCTCCACGCGCTCGTCCCAATAGGGCATGGTGATGGAGATGCCGTTGGACTTGGTCGCCGACGTCAGGTGCTTCTTCGGCCGCGACTGTGCGAGCTCGAAGGCGAATTTCAGGATGCGGTCGACGCCGGTGCGGGTCATCACCGTCTGCTGCGTCACGAACTCGCGGTCGGTGTCGGGGAACATGCGGCCGCCGACGGAGGAATACTCGCCTTCCGTGTTTTCGCGCACCACCCAGAAATCGATGTCGCCGGGCTTGCGGCCCGCCAGCGGGGAAGGCACACCGGGCATCAGGCGCACCGGGCGCAAGTTCACATACTGGTCGAACTCGCGGCGGAATTTGATCAACGAGCCCCACAGCGAGACGTGGTCCGGGATCTTGGCCGGCCAGCCGACCGCCCCGAAATAGATCGCATCGTGCTTGCCGATCTTCTCCTTCCAGTCGTCCGGCATCATCTGACCATGCTTCTCGTAATAGTCCCAGGACGAGAAGTCGAAATGGTCGAAATGCACGGAGACGCCGTGCTTCTTCGCAGCCGCCTCCAGAACGCGAAGGCCCTCGGGCATGACTTCCTTGCCGATGCCGTCGCCGGGAATGACCGCGATCCGGTACTGTTTCTTGCTCATCGAGAACGTCCTTGGTTGGTCTGGTAGCCGCCGCGTTTTGATCGCACTGCAATGGACCAAAGTCGCGGGCGGCGCAACGCTGCACTGCAATGTTGACCATGGCGCGGTCGAGCGCCTACTGATTTGATCCTGTTCCTCTCCTGCGAGTACCCTCATGGATCTGCATCTGCGTGGCAAGCGCGTCCTGATCACCGGCGCGTCCAAGGGCATTGGCGCAGCTGCCGCCGAGGCGTTCGCCGAGGAAGGTGCAAATCTCCTGCTCGCCGCCCGCAGCGGCGATCAGCTCAAGGTGCTGGCCGAGCGCCTGCGCTCCGCACACCAGATCGACGCCGCAACGAGCATCGTCGACCTGCGCAAGGGAGAGGATGTGGAGCGACTGGCGAAGGAAGCCGCCGACATCGACGTGCTCGTCAACAATGCCGGCGACATCCCCGGGGGCTCGATCGACAAATTAGACGAGGCGACCTGGCGGCACGCCTGGGAATTGAAGGTGTTCGGCTACATCAACCTGACGCGGTACATCTACGCGCAGATGAAGGCGAAGGGCGGCGGCGTCATCATCAACGACATCGGCGCGGCTGGCGAAAAGTTCGACGCCAATTACATCTGCGGCAGTGCCGGAAATGCCGCGCTGATGGCCCTCACCCGCGCGCTCGGCAGCAAGAGCCTCGCCGACAACATCCGCGTGGTCGGTATCAATCCGGGACCCGTCGGCACCGATCGCCACGTCACGCGGCTGAAGACGCGGGCCAGGGATCAGTTCGGCGACGAGAGCCGCTACAAGGAATTCCAGAAGAGCCTGCCGCTCGGGCGCCCTGCGCATGCGCGCGAGATCGGCGACCTCATGGCGTTCCTGGGCTCGGATCGCTCTGGCTACACGTCGGGCGTGATCTACACGGTGGACGGTGGCATCAGCGCGGGCTGGGGTTAGTTTTCCGTCATTGCGAGCGCAGCGAACCAACAAGGACCATATCCGCGGCGCCAGCCTGAATTGTTTCGCTGCGCTCGCAATGAGACACAATAAGCACAGGAGTACGATAATTGTCTCAAGACCTGATCCGCGAAACCGCCTGCACCGTCGTCGACAAGCTGCGGTCCGGCGACGTCTCGCCGCTCGAGCTGCTTGATGTGCTGGAGACGCGCATCAAGGAGGTCGACGGCAAGGTCAACGCGCTGCCGATATTATGCTTCGATCGTGCAAGGGATAACGCCAAGGCGCTGATGCGGAAGCCGGCCGGCGCGCGCGGGCTGCTCTCGGGCCTCCCGCTACCGATCAAGGATCTGACCGACGTCGCGGGCGTGCTGAACACGCAGGGCTCACCGATCTTCAAGGACAACGTCCCCGCGAAGTCCGACCTCATGGTCGAGAATCTCGAAGCCAACGGCGCGGTGGTCTACGCCAAATCCAACACGCCCGAATTCGGCGCCGGCGCCAACACTTTCAACGAGGTATTCGGCGCGACGCTCAACCCCTGGGACACGACGAAATCAGCAGCCGGCTCCTCCGGCGGCGCGGCGGTGGCGCTCGCGACCGGCATGGCCTGGCTTGCGCAGGGCTCCGACATGGGCGGCTCCTTGCGCAACCCTGCCGCCTTCTGCGGCGTCGTCGGCATGCGACCGAGCATCGGGCGCGTCGCGCACACTCCTAAGTCGGGTATCGATCGCAATCTCGGCGTCGTCGGCCCGATGGCGCGCAACGTCGATGATCTCGCGCTGCTGCTGGATGCAATGAGCGGCGACTATGCAGATGATCCGCTGTCGCTGCCCGCCCCCGCAACCTCGTTCCTGTCGGCGGCACAGGCGGGCAAGAGGCCGAAGCGCATCGCCTATTCACCCGATCTTGGCATTACGCCGGTCGATCCCGAGGTTAAGGCAATTACGCGCAAGGCCGCGGAGCGCTTCGCGGAAGCCGGAGCGATCGTGGAGGAGGCGCATCCGGACTGGCGCGAGGCGCATGAATGCTTCCACGTACTGCGCGCCTTCGATTTCGCGATCACCAAGGCCAATCTGCTGCGCACCAAGCGCGACCTCCTCAAGCCCGAGGTAATCTGGAACATCGAGGAAGGCCTCAAGCTCACGGTCGAGCAGCTGGGGCGCGCCGAGGCGCAGCGCGTCGACATGACCGCGCGGGCCGTCGAGTTCTTCAAGAACTACGACCTCCTGCTGGTGCCGACGACGATCGTGCCGCCCTTCCCGATCGAGCACCGCTATGTCGCCGAATGCGCCGGCAAGCGCTTCGACAATTACGTCGAGTGGCTCGGCATCGTCTATGCCGTCACGCTCGCCTGCTGCCCCTCGCTGTCACTGCCGTGCGGCTTCACACAGTCGGGCCTGCCGGTCGGCGTTCAGGTGGTCGGCGCCCCCCGCGCCGATGCGCAGGTGATCGCCGGCGCGAAGGTGCTGGAGGACATTTTGGGCCTGCGCGGCACGACGCCGATCGATCCGAAGGTGAAGAATTGACGTCTCCCTCATGACGACGGCTCCTCGCGTCGCCCTCATCCACGCCCTCAAGCATTCCATCGCCCCGATCGAGGCCGCGTTCGCAAAGGCCTGGCCCGAGGCACGGCTGATGAATCTGCTCGACGACAGCCTGTCGGCAGATCTGGCGTGCGAGGGAGCGCTCACCGACGCCATGACCGGGCGCTTCCTCGCGCTTGGTCATTATGCGACGGCCACGGCAGCGGACGCGATCCTGTTCACTTGCTCCGCCTTCGGACCCTGCATCGAGGCCGTCGCACGCGCACATGCGTCGATACCGGTGCTGAAGCCGAACGAGGCCATGATCGAACGCGCCGTGACCATGGGCAAGCGCATCGGCCTGCTCTCGACTTTTCCGCCGACGCTGGCGTCGATGCCGCCCGAGTTTCCCGCCTCGGTCCAAATCGTGCCGAAACTTGCCGAAGGCGCTCTGGCCGCACTCGATTGTGGCGATCGCGCCGCACATGATCGCCTGCTCGCGGAAGCGTCCCGCGATCTCCGCGATTGCGACGTCATCGCGCTCGCGCAATTCAGCATCGCGGCGGCTGCGCCGCTGGTTGCGGAGGCCACCGGCCGCCCGGTCGTGACGACGCCGGACAGTGCGGTCGACAAGCTGATGAGGCTGCTGAAAGCGAAGGCTTAAGCCCCCGCCTTTGTCCGGCGGCGCGCATCCCTAATCGCGACTGTGAGGGCAGCCTTGGTCTCGTTGACGAAATCCTCGACCAGTTCCTCGCGGGTCGCGTGCGCCGCCTCACCGGTGAACAGGCCCTGCTCGGCCAACATCACCACGCCGTGCAATGCCGCCCAGATCTTGAGCGCCTGCCGTTCGCGCAAATAGCCGACGGCGGGGGCTTCCAAGGCTTCGATAACGAGCGCAAAGGTCTCCCGCGTGGCCTCGTGCAGCTCGCTGCCCTTGGCCGCGCACGACACCGTGCGCGAAGCAAACATCAATCGGTAGATACCGTTGCGACGCAGACCGAAATCGAGGGTGGTCAGCGCCAGCCGCAAGAGTTTCGACTGCTTCGACTGCTTTGCCATCGCCTCGCGCAGAAGTGCCGAGAATTGCCGAAACGCCTCCGCAGTGATCGCCGCGATCAAAGCCTCGCGGTCGGCAAAATGCCGGTATGGTGCCGGCTGCGAGACGCCGAGCTTCTTGGCAAGCGCCTTGATGCTGATCGCCTCGGCACCGCCCTGCTCCGCCTCGCGTAGCGCGGCCTTGATCAGCGCATCGCGAAGATCGCCGTGGTGGTAGGTCTTGTCGGGCTTGCGGGCGAGTTGTGAACGCATGTCGCGGCGAAGCCTATAAGTTTGCGCTTGACAGGGGAAGTCCGCCGCGAATGTAATAGGATATAACTTAAGAATAAGACGAGGAAACGCGCTGCCCTTTGGGCCCTGCGCACACGACCAAGGAAGCCGCGATGGCAGAGCGACTGAAGGTTCACGTCAATCCCGACAAATGCCAGGGCCATGCCCGCTGCAAGGCACTCGCGCCGGAGCTTTTCGATCTTGACGAGTACGGCAACGCGCACGAAGCCGGCGACGGCATTGTCCCGCCGGGGCTCGAAGACAAGGCCTGGCTTGCGAAATCCAACTGCCCGGAGATCGCAATCGATGTGATCGAGGAGTAGCGCGACCACTGTCAAGCCGCGTGCTTTCAGCGAATTCGAGCCAAGGGATTTCCCGGCCATGTCCGACGTCAACCAGCCCGCCGCCCATCCGCCCGTGACCGACTGGGTCCATGATTTCGACCACACCGATCCGCAATGGACGGAGGATCCCTTTCCGATCTGGGACCAGCTGCGCGCCACAAGTCCCGTGGTGCACACGAAACGCTTCCTGGGCTGCTATCTGCCGACGACCTATGAAGCCGTGCGCGAGATCGCCAACGACACCGAGCACTTCTCCTCGCGCCGCATCATCGTCCGCGATGTGCGCCCGGAGGTCGCCAGGAATGCAGCCCCGCCGATCACCTCAGATCCGCCCGAGCACAAACCCGCCAAGCAGTTGCTGCTGCCGCCATTTACCCCTGATGCGATGAAGAAGCTCGAGCCGCGGGTCCGCGCGATCTGCAACGAGCTGATCGACGAATTCATTGCCGACGGCAAGGTCGACGCTGCCGCACGCTACAGCAAATACATCCCGGTGCGGGCCATCGCCCACATGCTCGGCATCCCCGAGAGTGACAGCGATCTCTTCATCAAGTGGATCCACATGATCCTGGAACTCGGCATCAAGGACGAGAGCAAGCTGCTCCAGGCCGTGCAGGAGATGACAGCCTATTTCAGCGGCCACATCGAAGCGCGCAAGAACAAGCCCACCGACGACCTCATCTCGTACCTGACGAATGCCAGGGGCAAGGACGGCAATCCGCTCGAGGACTCCCATGTGCTGGGCTCGCTGCGCCTGCTGCTGATTGCCGGCATCGACACCACCTGGAGCGCGATCGGCTCCTCGCTCTGGCATCTGGCGAAGACGCCGTCCGATCGCGAACGTCTGATCGCCGAGCCAGGGCTGATCCCGACCGCGGTTGAGGAGCTGCTGCGCGCCTATTCGCCGGTGACAATGGCGCGCGAGGTGGTCAAGGAGACCACGATCTCGGGTTGCCCGGTCAAGTCGGGCAACATGGTGCTGCTGTCCTTCCCGGCCGCGAACCGGGACCCCAAGATGTTCCCGGATGCTGACAAAGTCGTGATCGACCGACGCGAAAACCGCCACGCCGCCTTTGGCCTCGGCATCCACCGTTGCGTCGGTTCCAACCTGGCGCGCATGGAAATGCAGGTGGCGCTGGAGGAATGGCTAAAGCGGATCCCAGACTTCCGGCTGGATCCGGCAGGCACGGTGACCTGGTCACAAGGCACGGTGAGAGGCCCCCGGCAGTTGCCATTTCTGCTTGGAAAGGCGATGTAGGCCTCTTCAACACGAGACGGAGAAGCTGGACGGCCATGGCTGACGACAAGGCGCCGCCCGACAGCAAGCTGACGCGCACCAAGGAGAAATGGGCCCGCGAGGGCCGGTTTCTCACCGGCAAGGTCACACGTCCGGAAGCCCAGCGCCTGCCGCCCGGCCAGCACCTTACCAAGGACTGGCCGGTGCTCGATCTCGGCATCGTACCGCCGGTCTCACGCGAGCGCTGGCGCCTCGACGTCTACGGCGCGATCGAAACTCCCGTGTTCTGGAGCTTCGACGAGTTCATCGCGCAAAAGCAGGCGCGGTTCACCTCCGATATCCATTGCGTCACGACCTGGTCCCGCTATGACAATGAATGGAAGGGGCTTGCCACGCGCGAGTTGCTGGCGGCCTGCCAGCCGCGCGAGGATGCTCGTTTCGTCGTGCTGCATTCCTATGACGGTTACACCACCAACCTCGCGCTCGAGGATTTCGCTGCAGAGGATGCGCTGCTCGCCCATAGCTGGTCGGGCCAGCCGCTGACGGAGGAACACGGCGGTCCGGTTCGGCTGGTCGTGCCGCACCTCTATTTCTGGAAAAGCGCAAAATGGCTCCAGGCCATCGAATTCCTGACCGAGGACGCGCCGGGCTTCTGGGAAGTCCGCGGCTATCATAACCGCGGCGATCCCTGGACCGAACAGCGCTATTCGAACGACTAGGTTCAAGCGAGGACGGGGGAAGCCCATGCCGACGGAACGCTTTCAATTCACCGGAGAAGGCGGCCATCAGCTTTCGGCCGCGCTTGAGCTGCCCGACGGCGAGCCCGCGGCCTTCGCGCTGTTCGCTCATTGCTTCACCTGCGGCAAGGACACGCTGGCGGCCAAACGGATTTCTGTCGCACTGGCGGCCAAGGGCATCGCAGTGCTGCGCTTCGACTTCACCGGGCTCGGCTCCAGCGAAGGCGACTTCGCCAACTCGACCTTTTCCTCCAACGTCGCCGATCTCCTTCGTGCGGCCGACCATCTGCGCAGCGTCCGCAGGGCTCCGTCGATCCTGGTCGGGCACAGCCTCGGTGGTGCCGCGATCCTGGCCGCAGCAGGACAAATCCCCGAGGCCAAGGCGGTGGTCACCATTGCGGCGCCGTCCGATCCCGCCCACGTCACTGGCCTTTTCAAGGAGCACATCGACAACATCCGCGCGCACGGCGAAGTGGAAGTCTCGCTTGCAGGCCGCCCATTCCGGATCAGGCGTGAATTTCTCGACGACATCGCCGAGCGCGAGTTGATGAAGAACGTCACCAGCCTGCACAAGGCGCTGCTGGTGATGCACTCGCCTGTCGACGACACAGTCGGCATCGACAATGCGACCAAGATCTTCATTGCAGCCAAGCACTCCAAGAGTTTCGTCTCGCTGGACCATGCCGATCATCTCCTGACGAAACCCGCTGACGCTCTCTACACAGCCGACGTGATCGCCGCCTGGGCCAGTCGCTACATCGACACTGCAAAGCCCGCGAAAACCATGGATCTCGCCGAAGTGCCACGCCAGGTCGTGGTGCAGGAGACCCGCAAGAGCAAGTTCAACCAGATCATCACTGTCGGGCCGCATCATCTGGTGGCGGACGAGCCCGTTGCGGCCGGCGGCGCGGATGCCGGGCCCGGTCCCTATGATTTCCTGCTTGCCGGCCTCGGCGCCTGCACCTCCATGACCATGCGGCTCTATGCCGACCGCAAGTCACTGCCGCTCGACCGCGTCACGGTCACGCTGAAGCACTCCAAGATCTACGCCAAGGATTGCGCGGAGTGCGAAACGCGCGATGGCATGCTCGACCAGATCGAGCGTGGCATTACGATGGACGGCGCCCTCGATGCAGAACAACGCAAGAAGCTGATGGAAATCGCCGACAAATGCCCGGTGCACCGCACGCTGACATCGGAGATCCGCATCGTGACGAAGGCGATTGATTGACGCGGCCTTCTAGAAGCACGATGCCATCGTCCGCACGGCCGCGCTGATCTCGCACTCCTGCCAGGCCGCAAAGCCGAGCAGCAGGCCGTGATCGCGGGGCCGGCCAAGCGCCAGGCTGGACAAGGCGCGTGTCTCGACCCCTGCCGCAACCAGCCGCTTCGCCGCCGCCTGATCAGTGCGACCGCGCTTGAGGCGGGCGACGAGTTGGATGCCTCCGGGGGGCACTTCGATCGAGAGCATACCGCCCAGCTGTCGCTCCAGTTCCTCGACGAGGTGATCGCGGCGCGCGTGATAGAGCCGGCGCATCCGGCGCAGATGCGCGAGAAAATGGCCGTCAGCAATGAACTCGGCGAGTGCCTCCTGGATGTGACTTGAAGCGATCAGCCCAATATGCCGCTGCGCGATCTCCAAGGTGTTGGCCAGTGCCGGCGGCGCGACGAGATAGCCAAGCCGGATATCCGACGTCATCGCCTTCGAGAAGGTGCCGACATAGAACACGCGGCCATGGGCATCGAGTCCCTGCAAGGCCGGAACCGGCCTGCTGTCGTAGTGGAATTCGCCGTCGTAATCGTCCTCCACGATCCAGGTCTTGCCGGGCCTGCTCAGGCCGAGAAACTCGGTGCGGCGGGACAGCGACATCAGCCGCCCGGTCGGATGCTGATGGGAGGGTGTCATAAAGATCAGCTTTGGTGCCGCAAGCCCCGGCATCCGTTGCATACCCTGCTCGTCCAGTCTGATACCGCTCACGCGTGCACCGTACGCCCGGAAGGCAGCCGCAGCACCGGGATAACCGGGATCCTCGACCCAGACGTCATCGCCGGGCGTGACAACGGTCGTGGCAATCAAGGTCAACGCAGCCTGTGCGCTCGGCAGGATCATGATCTGGTCTGCGGTGGCCCGGACACCCCGGCTGGTCGCCAGATAATCCGCGAGCACCTCGCGCAGGCGCGTCCGGTTAACCGGGCCGAGCTCGCGCCTGGCAGCACGCACCGCATTGCGGCGCAAGCAACGCGCCCAGACCTCGTCCGGAAACTCTCTGAAATCGCCGTGCCCCGGGCGCAACGGCCTTAGTGATGCCTGATAGGACATCGGCCAGTCGGTCTGCTTGAGACTAGAGGCCCAGGGCGACAGTTGCGGCTTACCGGAGCGTTCGCGCGCCACAGCAGCACCCGCTCCTATCCTACGTCCGCCTCCATCGACCGTGACCACCGGACGGCGGCCGTGCGACGCCTCTATATATCCCTCGGCGGCAAGCTGCTCGTACGCATGAGTGACGGTGTTGCGGGAGACGCCGAGATCGCCCGCGAGCCGACGGCTCGACGGCAGCGCCCGCCCCTTGCCGAGACGGCCGCTCGCGATCAGGTCTCTGAGCTGGCTCGTCAACTGCGTCACCAGCCCCGCGTCGTCCGTCCGTTTCAAGTCGACCAGAGCGGAGATCACGTCTTCCAGAACTGGCATCTTCCTATTCTCAAATCTGGTACTTTTTCAGGTACCAGTACGATGCTATCCGGCGAAGTGAACTGCTTCAAGGACTCCGAGATGAACTCACTCTCATCCCGCGCGGCCGTCGGCCTCTTCCTCATCGTCGTGCTGGCCTGGGGTGTGAACTGGTCGATGACGAAGCAACTCGTGCAATTCGTTCCACCGCTATGGACCGCGGCGATCCGAAGTTGGATCGCGCTGGTCGGCCTCATCACGATCCTCGGATTGAGCAAGAATCTGGTGATCCCGGAACGACGCGATATTCCCGTGATCCTCAGCGTCGCGCTGCTGCACATGACGCTGTTCTCAACCCTCGTCGCCGCGGGCCTGCGCTTCCTGCCCGCAAGCAAGGGCATCGTGCTCGGCTACACCACGCCGCTCTGGGTCGCACTCGCCGCGCCCGTGCTCGGAAAGGAGGCGCTGACCGCGCCCAAGCTTGCCGGCGCTCTGCTCGGACTGATCGGGCTTGCCGTCATCCTGAATCCATCCTCGATTGACTGGACCAATGCAGGCGTCCTGCTCGGCGCCGCGATGGTCATCCTCGCCGCGATCTCCTGGGCCGCGAACATCATCTATATCCGCGCGCATCGCTGGATCGCATCGCCGCTCCAGCTCCTGCTCTGGCAGGTGCTCGTGGCCACGGCCGTGCTATCGGCGCTGGCGATGATCATCGACGGGCTGCCGCACGTCGAGTGGTCATGGAGGCTTGTGTCGCTCTTCCTGTATTCGGGCCTGATCGGGACGGCGTTGGCCTATTGGGCGATGTCAATGGTCAACAAGAGCATCTCGGCCCTGACGACGTCGCTCGGGACCACCGCGACGCCGCTTGTCGGCATCGCCAGTGCCGCGGTCCTGCTGAGTGAGCCGATCGACACCAGCCTTGCCATCGCGGCCGGACTGATCGTCACCGGCATCGGTCTTGCGACGCTGGGCGATCGACTGCTGCGCGGTCAGGCCACTGCGAGGGGGTGAGCCCGCAGTGCACCGCGCAGGCCTGCCGTCGTGCCAAGCAGGATGCCGGCGAACGCGATGAATGACCCCAGCGCGAGCGTCGAAAGGCCGGTGAGGCCCTGCCCGATCGAGCAGCCGAACGCCATCACGCCGCCGATGCCCATCAGCGCCGCGCCGCTCCCCGAGCGCACCATGTGGCGCGGCGAGGAATAGCCTTCGAGCTTGAAGCGGCCCGTTGCGAGCGCCGTCGCGAAGCTACCGCCGAAGACGCCGACAACCGTCGCGACGCCGAAGTTGAGCGTCAGGCCGGTCGAAAGCATGGCGTATTGCAGGGTATCGGCGATCGGCGCGATGAAGGTGAGGGAGGTGACCGGGACGGGGTTGAAATCGTCAGCGCCGAGGTAGCCGGTGACGTACCAGCCGCCGGCGACGAGCAGGCCCACAATGACACCTGCTGCGATCTGCCCTGGCGAGCGTCGAAACGCCGGGTGAGCGAAAGCGAACAGGATCAGCGCGACAACGGTCGCGGCGGCGGCAAGCGCGCGCGAAAGTGATTCCGAGAGACCGAGCATCACCAGCACGGAGGGCAGCGAATTTGCGCTGACGGTCGTTTGCGAGGCTTGCACCAGCGCGATACGCGCCGGCGCGATCAGGCCCTTCAGCGTCATCTGCGCGGCGATGGCGAGAACGATCACGACGACGAAAGAGCGGAGATTGCCGCGGCCGAGCAGGACCAGCGCCCGCGAGCCGCAGCCATTCGACAGCACCATGCCGTAGCCGAACAGCAGGCCGCCCAGGAACAGTACTGCCGGTGAAAACGAAGTCTGCAGGTAGATCGACTTGTTGAGGTCGACCATGCCGCCGCCGGCGAGGAACTGGCTGGCGGCGATCGCAACCGCAATCGCCAGCGCGTAGCTCCGCACAAGCCGCCCATCCCCCTCCGCCAACCATCCCCGCATGCTGCTCATCAGGCAGAAGCCGCTGAGCAGACCGACGGCGCCGTACATCAGGCCTATAACGATGCCGAAGAGGATGACGAGTTGTACGGATTCCATCGGTGGGTTCTCAGGCCTTTCGCCATCTTCCGTCATTGCGAGGAGCGAAACGACGACGCAATCCAGACTGTCTCCCCGGACGCATTTCGGGATTGCTTCGCTGCGCTCGCAATGACGGTGTGTTACGGCTTCAGGATCACACGGTCCCGCGACGAGCCCGCGACTGCAACGTACGCCTCCTTCGCGCTCTCGAGCGGATAGACGGCATTCGCGTTAATCGGGAACGGCTTCAGATGGCCACCCGCAAAGCCGGGGCCGAGGTCGCGCAGCACGGCGCCTGTGGCGGCCGACGACAGCCCCAGCGTGTCGATGCCGACATAGGTGTGCTGGCCGCGATAGAATTCGAGGATGTTGAACTGCACGATGCGGTCGATCGCGGCGATCAGAATCTGGCGGCCACGAAGCCCAAGCGATTTGTGCGCAGCCTGAAAATAGGGATCACCGACGGTGTTGAAGACGATGTCGGCGCCCTTCCCGCCAGTCAATTCGCGCACGCGCGGGGCCACGTCGGTCGTGGAGGCGTCGATCACCTCGACGGCCGCATTGGCATGGCCTTCATAGGCTTCCGCCTTGCGCACCACGCCGATGACGCGCGCACCCTTCCAGGTCGCGATCTGCACTGCGGCCTGGCCGACCTTGCCGTTGACACCCATCACCAGCACGGTCTCGCCGCTGTTCGGCACGCCTGCGCGGCGAAAGCCTTCCATCGCGGTGACAAACGGCACGCCGATCCCGGCGGCCTCTTCCCAGGACACGGACATGGGCTTCTCAACGACCGCATCGGCTTCGACCACGAGATGACTCGCATGCGTGCCGTCACGACGGATGCCGAGATCGCCGGACGAGCCGAACACCTCGCGACCGACTGTTCCGGCCGGCCCGTCGATCACCACGCCGGCATAGTCGCGGCCCGGTGTGCGCGGGAACACGGCATAGGGCATCAGCCCGGTCGCGGCCTTGACGTCGGATGGATTGACGGCTGCGGCTTTGACCTCGATTAGCAGGTCGCACGGGCCGCGCGTGAGCGTCCTGCGCTCGACCACCGGCGAGAGCGCTGCCGCGTTCTCAGCCTTGGCGTTGAGGCGCACACAGCGTGCCTCGACCGTTTTGGTATCAGCTGGTGACATCGAAAACCCGCGATTTCTCGCGGGCCTTGTCGCCTTTGGGCGTCACCAAGTCAATCCGTCCAGTCAATCCTTCGGCCGCTTGTCGTAGAGCCGCTTGGCCTTGCCGAGCGAGCGTTCCAGAGTGGCGGGCGCAACCACCTGCACCTTCGAGCTGATCCCAATCGTGTTCTTGATGTGGGTCGAGATCCGATCGGCATGGTCGAGAAGACCCCGGCCGTCCCAGCTTTCGGGCCGCGCCTCCGCGATGATGGTCAGTTCGTCCATGCGGCCTTCGCGGGTCAGTTCCAGGATGAAGTGCCCACCGCACCAGTCGGTCGCAAGCAACACTTCCTCGATCTGGGTCGGAAACAGGTTGACGCCGCGCAGGATGATCATGTCGTCGGAGCGGCCGGTCACCTTCTCCATCCGCCGCATCCCGGGCCGCGCCGTGCCGGGCAAAAGCCGCGTCAAGTCGCGGGTGCGATAGCGGATCACTGGAAAGGCTTCCTTTGTGAGTGAGGTGAACACCACCTCGCCCTTCTCTCCATCCGGCAGCACCGCGCCGGATTCGGGGTCGATCACCTCCGGGTAGAAATGGTCCTCCCAGATGTGCAGGCCGTCCTTGGTCTCGATGCATTCCTGCGCGACGCCGGGCCCGATCACCTCGGAGAGACCGTAGATGTCGGTCGCGTCCATGTCGAAGGCGTCCTCGATCTCGCCGCGCATCGCATTGGTCCAGGGCTCGGCCCCGAAGATGCCGACCTTGAGCGAGCACTGGCGCGGGTCGAGCTTCTGGCGCTTGAACTCGTCGAGGATCGCAAGCATGTAGCTCGGCGTCACCGTGATGATGTCAGGGCGGAAGTCGTTGATGAGCTGCACCTGTCGCTCGGTCATGCCGCCGGAGATCGGCACCACGGTGCAGCCGAGCTTCTCGGCGCCGTAATGCACCCCCAAGCCGCCGGTGAAGAGCCCGTAGCCGTAGGCGTTGTGGATGATCATCCCGGTGCGCCCGCCGGCGGCGCGGATCGAGCGCGCCATGACTTCCGACCATGTGTCGATATCACGCTGGGTGTAACCCACGACGATCGGCTTGCCCGTCGTGCCTGACGAGGCATGCACGCGCACCAGCTTTTCGCGCGGCACGGCGAACATGTCGAAAGGATAGTTGTCGCGCAGGTCCGTCTTCGCGGTGAACGGAAATTTCGCGAGATCCGACAGTTCGCGGAAGTCGGACGGATGCACACCGGCCTTGTCGAAGGCGTTGCGATAATGCGTGACGTTGTCGTAGGCGTGCTTCAGCGACCAAGCCAGCCGCTGCTTCTGCAGCGCCATGATCTCGTCGCGCGAGGCGCGCTCATATGCATCCATCTCGGCGCTATAGGTAGTGGCACCTTCCTTGAGCCTCGTCAGAGCCATCCTTGTTTCCCCACATTGATTTATTCTCTTCTTTGCTCTTACTGATCTTGCGTCGGCAGCCACGTGCCGGGAACGACGCGCGAATGTCCGCGGAATTCCGCTATGACAGTGTCGCCCACGGTCACGCGCACGTCATAGATGCCGGAGCGGCCGCCGCGGGTGACCTCCCGCGCGTTCGCAATGAGCCGGTCGTCCAGCCTGCCCGGCTTGATGAAAGTGATCTGCCCCTGCGCTGCCACGACGCGCTCATTGTGAGAGTTGCAGGCAAACGCAAAGGCGGAATCGGCGAGCGTGAAGATGAAACCGCCATGGGCGATGCGTTGGCCGTTGACCATATCCGGCCGCACCGTCATCGCGAGCGTTGCAAAGCCCGGGCCGATCTCGACGATCTCCATGCCGAGTCCCTTCGAGGCATCGTCCTCTGCCCACATGGCGTCAGCGCAAGCGCGGGCAATATCCTCGGGTGACAGGGCGGCTTTGACGTTCACGAGCTTCTCCCGGCCAAGTTCTTAAAGATGATGTTCTGCTGGATGGCTGGCACTGTCAAATAATGCGACGCATTTGCATTCATGGGGTCCGATCCGCCCGATCAGACATGATCATAATCGACCACGACCCGCTCGGACGATGGTTTCGCCTGGCAGGTCAGGACGAAGCCGGCCTTCAGCTCCCATGGTTCCAGAGAATAGTTGAGGTCCATCAGCGCCTCCCCCTCCACCAGCTTGGCGCGGCAGGTCGAGCACATCCCGCCCTTGCAGGCGAAGGGCAGGTCGAGACCGGCGCGGAGCGCTGCATCGAGGATGGCTTCGTCCTCGGCAACGGGTACGTCGCGATGCTTGCCGTCGATGATGAGGGAAGCGATCGCCTTCGGCGGCGCATCGGGAGCAACGGCCTTCTTCGGCCGCGGCTTGCCGCCGAATTCCGAGACGAAGCGCTCGACGTGGATGCGTTCATCCGTGATGCCGAGATTGCGGCAGGTCGCCTCGATCTCCTCACTCATGCCAAGGGGGCCGCAAATGAAGACGTGATCGACATCCTCCGCCGGCACCAGCGAACGCAGCAGCACCCTCACCTTTTCCCCGTCGAGCCGGCCATGCAGGATCGGGATGTCCTGCTCCTCGCCGGAGATGACGTGGAAGATCGAGAGACGATCGATGAAGCGGTCCTTCAGCTCCTCGAGCGCTTCGAGGAACATGATGTTATCGGTGGTGCGGTTGCCGTAGAACAGGAAGAATCGGCTGTCCGGCTCGCGCGCCAGCACGCCCTTCACGATCGACAGGATCGGCGTGATGCCGGATCCTGCGGCAAAACCGACATGGATGCGCGCGCGTTCTGCCGGGGGAACCACGCCGAAGCGGCCGGTCGGCGTCATTACGTCGAGCTGGTCGCCGCACTTCAGTTCGTCCGCCGCCCAGCTCGAAAATGCACCCCCATCGACCTTCTTCACCGCGATACGGATCTCACCGTCGTCAGGGCCGGAGCAGATCGAATAGGAGCGACGCACCTCCTCGCCGTCGAGCGAGGTGCGGAGCGTAAGGTACTGGCCGGGCGTGAAGGCGTAGTCGTCGGCAAGTTCGTCCGGGATGGCGAAGGTCATCGAAATGGCGTTCGATGCCTCGCGGCGGAGATCGTTTACGGCCAGACGGTGAAAGCGCGGTGCAGCTGCGGACATTACGGGCGCCCTCGATCAGTCCTTCCGCCGTCATTGCAGGCGCAGCGAAGCAATCCAGAAATTCTCCATGGAAGCAGTCCGGATTGCTTCGCCGCAAGAACTCCTCGCCATGACAATCGGGTTGGCATCGTGCGTCTCTCAATGACACTTGAAATAGTCGAAGGGTTCACGACAGGACTTGCAGCGCCAGAGCGCCTTGCAGGAGGTGGATCCGAATTCGGACAGCAGTTCGGTCTGGTCTGAGCCACACTGCGGGCACGCCACCGCCTGCGCGCCGAACAGCGCACGGCGGGAGCTCGATGCTTGCGGCGGCGCGATGCCGTAGGCGCGCAGCTTGCGGCGGCCGTCCTCGCTCATCCAGTCGGTCGTCCAGGCCGGCGACAGCACGGTGCGCACCTTTGGGTGACGGAAGCCGGCGCGCTCCAGCGCGAGCTCGATTTCGAGCGCAATCATGTTCATGGCCGGGCAGCCCGAATACGTCGGAGTGATCGCGACCTCGACACGATCGCCGTCCAATAACACATCGCGCAGTACGCCAAGATCGGCGATGGTCAGCACCGGAATTTCGGGGTCTACGACGCTTGCCGCAGCGTCCCAAGCCCGCCGGCGCAGCTCGCTGTCGCGCTCCAGCATCGTCACCATGTCAGCCCCGGGAAGGTGCGCTGCATCGATTGCAATTCGGACAGGAGATGGCCGAGATGCTCGCTGTGCCGGCCGGACCGACCACCTTGCTGCATCCAGTCGTTCTGGGGCAGTTCGAGCGTGGCTTCGCCGACGACGTCGGACAGCGCCGCAAACCAGCGACCGCGCAAGCTCGCCGGATCTATGGCGACGCCGGCATCGATCAGGTGCCGCTCGCCGTCGTCGACCGCAAACATCTCGCCGGTGAACGCCCAGAGCTGATCGATCGCGGCTTGTGCCCGTCGATGGCTCTCCTCAGTGCCGTCGCCGAGCCGGATGATCCATTCCGAGGCGTGGCGCAGGTGATATGCGCTCTCTTTCTCCGACTTCGCGGCGATCGCCGCCAGCGTCGCGTCGCCCGAGCCCATCATCGCACGCCAATAGAGGTCGGCAAAGCCGGAGTAGAACAGCTGCCGCACCAGCGTCTGCGCGAAATCGCCATTCGGCTGCTCGACCAGCAGCAGATTGCGATACTGCCGTACGTCGCGCAAGTATGCGAGCTTGTCCTCGTCGTTGTCCTTGCCTTCGACCTTGGCGGCGTAGCTATACAGCTCCCGCGCCTGGCCGATCAGGTCGAGCGCGATGTTGGAGAGCGCCATGTCCTCTTCCAGCATTGGCGCGTGCCCGCACCATTCGGAGAGCCGGTGACCGAGGATCAGCGCATCGTCGGCGCGGCGCAGCACGTAGAGCACCAGCGGCGTTTCGGAGACCTGGATGTTGGCGACCGCCATTACATGTGCCCCACTTCTTCCGGCACCTCGTAGAACGTCGGATGCCGGTAGATCTTCGATTCCGCCGGCTCGAACATCATGCCCTTCTCGGCAGGATCGCTCGCGGTGATCGCGCTCGAAGGCACGACCCAGATCGACAGGCCTTCGCCGCGGCGGGTGTAGATGTCGCGAGCGGCCTGCAGGGCCATGGTGGTGTCGCTGGCATGCAGCGATCCCACATGCTTGTGCGCAAGCCCATTGCGGCTGCGAATGAAGACTTCCCACAGCGGCGTGTTCGGCGTGGCCATATTGATCTCCCTATTCGGCAGCTTGCGCGCTCTGACGCTGCCCACGCTTGGCGGCATAGGCGGCGGCTGCCTCACGCACCCAGGCGCCATCCTCATGCGCCTTGCGGCGCGCGGCCATGCGGTCGCGGTTGCACGGGCCGTTTCCCGCAAGCACCTGCTTGAACTCGGTCCAAT
Source organism: Bradyrhizobium sp. Leaf396 (assembly GCF_001424605.1). Lineage (NCBI taxonomy): Bacteria > Pseudomonadati > Pseudomonadota > Alphaproteobacteria > Hyphomicrobiales > Nitrobacteraceae > Bradyrhizobium > Bradyrhizobium sp. Leaf396. The sequence goes on along the minus strand of NZ_LMQJ01000005.1, from coordinate 191,190 downwards.
CGATCTGGCTGTAGCGCCAGTGCCCGTCGGCATCCTGAATCATGCCCGGATCGGGAATGCTGAGACCGAGATATTGCGCCTGCGGCACGGTGGCATCGACGAACTTCTGGCGCAGCTCGTCGTTGGAGAAGCGCTTGATCTTCCATCTCGTCGAGGTGTCACTGTGCTGGCTCGCGGCATCGGGCGGGCCGAACATCATCAGCACTGGCCACCACCACCGGTTCAGCGCGTCCTGCGCCATCGCCTTCTGCTCGTCCGAGCCGCGGCACAACGTCAGCATGATCTCGTAGCCCTGGCGCTGATGGAAGGACTCCTCCTTGCAAACGCGGATCATGGCGCGCGCATAGGGGCCGTAGGAGCAGCGGCACAGCGGGATCTGGTTCATGATCGCCGCGCCGTCGACAAGCCAGCCGATGGTGCCGATGTCGGCCCAGGTCAGCGTCGGGTAATTGAAGATCGAGGAATACTTGGCCTTGCCCGCAAGCATGGCGTCAACCAGCTCTTCGCGCGAAGCGCCTAGCGTCTCGGCAGCGGCGTAAAGATAAAGCCCGTGGCCACACTCGTCCTGAACCTTGGCGAGCAGCGCGGCCTTGCGGCGCAGCGTCGGCGCACGCGTGATCCAGTTGCCCTCTGGCAGCATGCCTACGATTTCGGAGTGTGCGTGCTGGGAGATCTGCCGGGTGAGGGTTTTGCGATAGGCCGCCGGCATCCAGTCGTTCGGCTCGATGCGTTCCTCGGCGTCGATCCGGGCCTGGAACTGCGCAGCCTTGGCGGCGTCCTCAAGAGCGCGATCGTCGCTCTCGGCCGTGTTGAGCGCCTGGGTATACATGCGCATTCTCCCGATTTATTGGAACGCAATATATAACGAAATTCTTCTCATGCAAGATATTTCTGTAACATATGATCAGGCAAACCTCCGTTCCAGAAGCTTCCGGGCCGCCGGAAGCGGCCCCTTCTCGTTGGTTCCATGACCGTCGAGCCATTGCTCCGATGGAGCAAGGAGCCCGCGATAGATCTCGCCGCAGAGTTCACGGGCGGCCCGGCCCGGCCAATCCGCCGGCAGCAGGCTCTCCGGCAGCAGCGGGTCGCGCAGTACGACTCGGCGATAGTAGTGGATCAGCAGGATCCGCGCCGTAAAGGCGTCGGGCTCCGACAAGTCCGTACCGCGCGCGAGCGCGGCGCGCAGCGGTTTGAACGTCTTCATGAATTTGAGATAGGCGTCCGCGGTGCGTTGCAGCGGCCAGCTTGCGCTCAGCAGGCGGCGGCCGCTGTCATCTTCAGCCGAAACTTCGAGACGGATGGCCCCCGCCGCTTCGTCCGGCACCAGCACACCTGACGGTGCGACCCAGACGCCCGGCAGCGGACTTCCGAACCCGGCGTTGCGGAGTGCCTCGCGCGAGGCGTCGCGATCCTCACCATTGCCGATCAGCAGCAACTCGAAGCGGCCGGTCCACTCAGACGGCGGCGGATCATAGATGTGACGCGTCGCCGCCTCGAACGTCTGGCGGCCTTTCTCGGCGAGACGGTAAAAACTGTTGCGACCGACCTTTTCGCGCGTCAGCCAGCCATCGGCCGCGAGGCGCGACATCGCGGTACGCACGACACCGCTGTCGATGTCGAGACCCTCGAAGAACTCCAGCAGCGTGCCGAGCCACACCGAACCACCGCGCGGCACGATGGCATCCCCGAACACGGTGATGACGATGGATCCGGTGCGCGACGGCTCGCGCTTGAGCTGGTCGATGATGCGGGAGAGCGGATGCGCCATGCGCGAGGCATAGCGCGTTTGGTGCGGGCGCGACAATGGATGGGAGCGACAATGCGAACGCCGGGCTGCATCCTTCAAGACGGCGCCTCTCGCCTCCTCGGGATGAGGTCCAATCCCCGTGGGGGCGTCACCACGCTTAACCCTCATGGTCAGGAGCGCGGCAACGCCGCGCGTCTCGAACCATGCAGGGTTCGGCTATCTGTGCGGGTCAGGATAGGCGAGGCTGCGCCAGCCGCTGCGATCGAACGGCCGCCACTGGCCTTCCTTCTGTGCGAGCCGGTCGGCCACGGCGTAGACGACGGCGGGATGATGGCCCATGCCGCAATGGCTGCTCTCGACCTCGATGCTCTCGGTCTGCGCCCCCGCCTTCTCCATGCAGCCCTGCCAAGCGCAGACGCCGTCAGTGCGGCTGAAGATGGCGGTGGTCGGCACCGGCGGCGGCACGGCGAGCTCGCCGCCGAACTGCGGATCGACCTCGTCGGACTTCCGTCCGCTCGCCCATTCGTAGACGCGCCAGGCATTTGTCGAGCGCGGATGACCGGCAAAGGGGCTCCCGAGCGTGATGACCTGGCGCACGCGATCGGGCGCCATCTTCGCGAGCTGGCGAGCATAGAGGCCGCCGAGGCTCCAGCCGACCAGGCTGATCTTGCGGCCATGCGTGTCGCTGAGCTCGTGCACCAGATCGACCATCGCGTCCTGAACGCCCGGACGGAGGCCGTAGTTGCGGCCCTGTCCCCAACCGCTCACCGCGTATCCCTTGCTGGTCAGAAACGTGCGCAGCGCGCGCGTGGACCCATCGGAGGCGACGAGGCCCGGCAGCACCAGCACGGGGTGCCCATCGCCGCTCGGCGCAAGACTCAGCAGCGGCAGCGCGCTGAGGAAGGCACCGAACTCGTGGATCGCGCGCCCTTCCAGAAACATCAGGGTACGGGACGGCGGACGCAGCGGCTGGGCGGAAGCGGTCATCAATGGTCCCTTGAAAGAATTGCTGGAAGGATCACCGGGTGGAAAAACCGGAAAAGGCGAATGAATTCCAACTCCCCGGCTTCTTGATCGTTCCGCAGCGCAACATGAATCAGCTAGGCGGCCGGTTCCGGCATTCAAGCCGGAGAGACGCGGGGCGACAATAGCTCCGCGCGTCAATGCTAACGGCCGTGACGCAAAAGTCACAACCATCGAAGCAGGGATTCTACGGAGTACAGCGCAAGCCCTGCGAGGCCGCCGATCAGCGAACCGTTGAAGCGGATGTACTGCAGATCGCGGCCGATATTGATTTCGATCAGCGAAATCAGCTGCTTCATGTTCCAAGCCTTGACCTGATCGGAGATGAAGCTGGAGACACCCCTCTTCTGGTCGGCGACAAAGCTGCGCAGCACCGTCACCAGGCCCTTGTTGATCTCGCCGCGCAGTTCGGCGTCGCCGGCGAGCGCCTCACCCGCCGCGACGAACATGCCGGCGAGATGATGTTGCAGCACCTGCGTCTCGCCGCTTGCGCTACGCTCGATGAACGAACGCGTGTTGGCCCAGATGGTGCGGGCGAGATCGGCAAGCTCGGGACGTGCGAGCAGATCGCGCTTTAAGCCGTCGATGCGGTCGATATAGGCCTGATCGGTACCGAGCCGGTCGACGAAGCCTAGCACCATGCGATCAAACTCACCGCGAAACGGATGCTCGGGATCGCTGCGCACCTCATTGAAGAACGCCGTCGCGGACGCCACGATCTTGTTCACCAGAAACTTGTCGGCGCGATACAGCCGCAGCAAGGTCGGCAGTTCCGCGCGCACTTTCTCGCGGATCATCGCCATCGTGTCTTTCTGATTCAGCGTCTCGTGCATCACGCGCAGGAGATCATCGAACAGGATCTGATGTCGTCTCTCTGCGACGAAGCCGCGTAGCGTGCCGGCGGCGAGCGGCGCAAGATCGATGGCCTGCAGCTGCGATGACATGCGGCGGATGATGAATGTCATCAGGCCGGAGCTTTCGGTCGCGGAGAAGGCCTCCGGCAGTAGGCGCAACGCGAAACGCGCCAGATCATCGCTGCGCTTGCGGTCGCGTAGCCAGTCCGCGACGAAGGAGCCGAAATCGATTTCTTTCAGTTTGGCTTCAACCGGTCCGGCTTCCAGGAAATGCACCTCGATGAATTCGCCGAGCTTGTCGGCGATACGGGCCTGATTACTCTGAATGATCGCAGTGTGGGGGATAGGCAGTCCGAGCGGTCGCTTGAACAGCGCGACCACGGCATACCAGTCGGCGAGGCCGCCGATGGTCGCGGCTTCCGCGAAGGCTGCGATGAAGCCGAACACGGGATGCACGGGCAGCAGCCACTTTGCGACCACGAACAATGCCAACGTCGAGACCAGCACCAGCGTCGCCAGCGCTTTCACACGGCGAAGCTCGGCTGCACGTTCGGCATCGCCGGGAGTGACGAAGGAAGAGGTGGCAGGTTGTATCATGATCGCACCACCCTACTCATCATTGCGAGCGAAGCGAAGCAATCCAGAATCTTTCCCTGACACTCTGGATTGCCTCGGCGCAAGGTTCCTCGCGCTGACGGCTGCGGCGCAAACAAAAGGCCCGCCGAAGCGGGCCTCAACCTCAGTTTATCGTCAGCGCCGGATCAGGCGGTCTTGTTGTAGACCTTGGCGAAATTGTCCTGAGCGGACTTCGCACCGTTGGCAGCGAGCTGGCCGAAATAGTCGGCGGTCGCCTTGGCGCGCGAGACGAACGCTTCGCCGCGGGCGCGGAGCAGACCCGACTGGATCTCGACGGCCTCGCTGAACGACTTGGCAGACGCGAGCTTGTCGATGCCCGAGAAGAATGCCTCTGCGTCCTCGTAGATCGCCTGCTGGATGTTGCGGCTGATCTTGCCGGCTTCAGTGACGGACTCGGTTACCGCGTTCTCGACGGCAGCGGTCACGCGCTCGGAGCCTGCGAACACCTCGGCGGCACGGTCCTTCGCAGTGTTGGCGGTCTTCTTGACGAACTCGCGGGCGGCCTCGGGAACTTCCAGGTTCTGGATGTTCTTGAAAGCGTCCTTGAAGCTGTCGAAAGCGGCGTTGGTTTCGGTGGTCATGGGGTTCTCTCCATCCTCAATCGTCTGAGCTATGGCTCACCCCGTCCGGATTGGCCCGGGGCATGCCCTATATGGCATAGTTAATTGTGCGATGCAACATTAATGCTGCACCGCGGTATCACGAAAGTGTGAGAAGCCTTAATGAAAGGCAGCGCGATGCCTCCGGCGCCAATGTCGGCTCGCCGGCGGCGGGAAGGCGCGCCCGGCGGCAGACACTTTCCGTGCGCAACCGCGCCTCGCTATTGCTGGACAGCGCCTGGCAGCCCGTAGGCCTCCAGTTGAGCCTGGACCTGTGCGATGTTGTGGCCCAGCACGACGATGTCGTGGGTCTTGCCGCCGACATCTCGGACATGATCGCGCAGCAACGCCTCGGCCTTGAAGCCGAGACTTTCGAAGAGAGCGATCGCCGCCTGTTGGTCGACCGTCATCTGGACCGACAACTTTTCCAGGCCAGCCCCAAAAGCGAGCGCAAATGTCTCCTGCGATAGCGCCTTCCCCACCCCTTTCCCGCGGACCTCGGGCGAAACCACCATGCGGATCTCACCGACGTGGGGCGACCAGGAGTGGGGATCGCGCACCAGTGTGCCGCAACCGACGACCCTGCCCTCTCTCACCGCGAGCAGGCTTTGAATCGCGCCGCGCTCGATCTCCTTGACCCAGGCCGACAGCACCTTGGGCTCGCTGATGTTGCGCGGCAGGAACAGCAAATCGTGGGTCGGCAGGCTCTTGCCGAAAGCGAGCACCGCGGCCTCGTCTGCAGGCGACATCAGGCGGATCTCGACATCGCCGGCATCGGTCTTGACGTGACGCGGATAGGAACGCTGTTCACTCATGTCGATCTCTTCCCCAGCCAGGAATCCAGTTTCGGCCACAGCCGCTTCACTGCGTTGGCGCCCGCCACCAGAGAGACGTGACCGCCCTTCAGGATCACCTCTTCCTTGTCCGTCGAGCCGATCTTGGCGATCAGGTGCTTTGCGGCTTCATACGGCACGATGTGATCGTGCTCCGCGACCGCGTGCAGGATCGGCACCTTGATGTCCTCCAGCTTCGCCGCGCGGCCGCCGACCGACATGGTGTCGTTGAACAGCTTGTTGTCCCACATCAGGTCCTTGGTGATCGCGCGGAAATACTCCCCGGCGAGCGGCAGCGTGTCGGTCGCCCAGCGGTCGAACATACGGTACGACTTGACGAACTCGTCGTTCCAGATGTTCTCCCACAGCTGAATCTGACTCGCGGTGCGCGACGCCGGGCGCAGCATCTCGAACGAGGACAGGATCATTTCCGGCGGCACGTTGCCGACGCTGTCAACGAGACGGTCGACGTCGAAATAGCGGCGGTCGGAGAAGTTCGAGAACAGCTTCATCTCGCGGAAGTCGATCGGCGTGGTGAAGCAGATGAGGTTCTTCATCGGCCCGCCCTTGTGGATCGAGCCGTAGAGCAGCGACAGTACGCCGCCGAAGCAATAGCCGATGACGGAGACGTCCTGCTCGCCGGAATCGGCCTGCACGCGGCGGACGCAATCCGGGATGAAGTCGAGGACATAGTCGTCCATGCGCAGGCTCTTCTCCTCCGGCCGCGGGGCGCTCCAGTCCAGCATGTAGACGTCGTAGCCGCGCCTGAGCAGGAACTCGATGAAGCTTTGCCCTGGCACGAGGTCGAGAATGTAACCTCGATTGGTGGTGGCCATCACAATCAGGACCGGCACGCGGTAAATTTCGTCCGACATCGGCCGGTAGTGATACAGGCTCATTGTGCCGCGCGAATGCAGCACGTCCTTTGGCGTCGAGCCGAGCGTAGGGCCGGACGTCGAGAAGTATTCGACGCCTTTGATACTGCGCATGATTGCGCGCTGCACTTCAGACTGGATGCGCTCGGGTATCGCGGCGAAATCAAGTCCTGCTGTCGCATTCATTCCCGCCCTCCGCCTTCGGACGGCGGACGTTTGGTGCGCGGCGGCCGTGGCGCGGCGCCTGGTTGCTGCGCGCCCGAATTGGCCGACATCTGGCTTATCATCGACTTGATCTCGCCGAGTTGGCCTTCGATCGACTGGAGCCGCTCCGCGATGCCGGTCATCTGCTCGCGGCTCGGCAGGTTCATGGAGAGCAGGTACTTCTCCATGAGATCGCCGAACTGCTTCTGAGCACCTGCAGCAACCCCGCCGGCGCGGTTCACGGTTTGCGAGAATTCTGGCGTCTCCATCGCCTTGGTGGCGAAGGAGTTGAAACCCTTCTCCATCTCGCCAACCATCTTCTGCCACAAGGCGACTGGATCGGTGATCTTGTCGGTCATCAGCATCCTCCCGATGTGGAGGGCTTTGCACCCTTCTTATCTCACCATACCACACCGTTGCGCGGGGCCGGTCAACCGGCAAGCAGTGGCGCAGCGTCGCGAGGCCGCTTCTTCGCGGGACGAAACCGTGCGATACAGCATCGATCAGCAGGAGGGACCCGTGACCGCTCATCAGCCGCCCCAGACCGTCCGCGCCAACGGAATCGACATCTGCTACGAGATTTTCGGCAACGACAATGCCGAGCCATTGCTGCTGATCATGGGGCTCGGGGCGCAGATGATCCACTGGGACGATGCGTTCTGCGAGCAGCTTGCCGCGCGCGGCTTCCGCGTGATCCGCTTCGACAATCGCGACATCGGCAAGTCGAGCCATCTCACGGGCGGCAAACGGCTGACGCCGCTCGAACTGCTGAAGCTGCGCCTCTTCAGGATACCCGTGGCCGCGACATACAAGCTGATCGACATGGCGAAGGACACAATCGGATTGATGGACGCGCTCGGCATCAAGTCGGCGCACCTCGTCGGGGCCTCCATGGGCGGCATGATCGCGCAGGAGGTGACACTGTCGTTTCCGCACCGCGTACGCTCGCTGACCTCGATCATGTCGACCACGGGTAATCCGCGCGTGCCGCCGCCGACACGCGAGGCCGCCGCGATGCTGATGGCGCCGCCGCCGCGCAGCAAGGAGGAGTTCATTGTCCGCTTCGGCCAGACCTGGAAAGTGCTGCGCGCCGGGCATTTTCCGGAAGAGGAAGCGCTAGACCCGGGCCGCGCCGAGCGCGTGTTCGCGCGTGGACTCAATCCGGCCGGCGTCGGCCGCCAGCTCCGCGCCGTGCTGGCGTCCGGGAGCCGGAAGGAGCGGCTGCACGCGGTGAAGGCACCGACATTGGTCATTCACGGCACCGTCGATCCACTGGTCCGCCCCGAAGGCGGCAAGGACACCGCAGCGTCAATCCCGAACGCGAAGCTGCTGATGATCGAAGGCATGGGCCATGCCTTGCCGATGCGGTTCTGGCCTCAGATCATCGACGCCATCGACGAGCACGCGCATAGCGCTGCGGCCCAGGCTGCCTAGCTCTTCTTTGCGATCCAGATCACGTGGCGCGCACCGCCGCCTCGTCCGGTGGCGCGGACATTGACCTCGTTCACCGCAAAGCCGGCAGTCCGAAGACGCCTGGTGAACGCCGGGTTGGGTCCCGAAGACCAGACAGCGAGCACACCGCCCGGCCGCAACGCATTCTTTGCCGTCCCCAACCCGCTCGCACTGTAGAGCGCGTCGTTACCCTTCCGGGTCAACCCTTCCGGCCCGTTGTCGACGTCGAGGAGAATGGCATCGAAGGCAGACCGCTTCGCCCGGATGATCTCGGCCACGTCGATCTCGCGGATGGTCACCCTGGGATCATCGAGGCTGTCGCCGAAGACTTCCGCCATCGGGCCTCGCGCCCAGCTCACCACCGCCGGCACGAGCTCGGAGACCACGATCCTGGCCTTTGATCCGAGCACGGCAAGCGCCGCGCGCAGCGTAAAGCCCATGCCGAGGCCCCCGATGAGAACGACAGGCTTCGCTGTGTGCTCTATCTGCTTCGCCGCAAGCGTCGCAAGCGCAGCTTCGGAGCCCGAAAGGCGATTGTTCATCAGCTCGTTGGTGCCGAGCTTGATCGAAAATTCCTTGCCTCGCCGCATCAGGCGGAGCTCTTCGTCCGAGCCGGGGATTTTGGCGGTATCGATCTTTTCCCAGGGAATCATGGGAGTGCTTTAGCACGATTAGTTCGTCGCTCGGATGGATCGAAGCGCAATCCGGGGAACGCTCATCTCGGAAAGACACCCGGATTTCGCTACGTTCCGTCCAGGCTACGGCACTGGGGCCGCGGCTACCCTCCTGCCCAGACGTCGAGCACATACCGGTTCTTCGCGCCCATCTCGTCGATCCAGCGTGCACCGGCAGCGGCGTCGCTGCCGCTTTTCTCGCGATGGATGGCGACCAGCGCCGCCTTCACGCCGGGCTCCATCTTGCCGCCGTCGCCACAGACATAGATGATCGCACCTTGCTGGATCAGCGACCAGACCTTCTCCTTCTGCGTAGCGAGCACATGCTGCACATAGCTCTTCGGTCCGTCCGCGCGCGAGAACGCCGTGAACAGCTCGGTGATGCCGGCCGCCGCGAGCGCCTTCAGCTCCTCGGCGTAGAGAAAATCCTGATCGGGATGGCGGCAGCCGAAGAACAGCATGGCCGGCCCGAGGACATCCCCCCTTGCCTTGCGCGCGGCGCGCTCCTGTAGGAAGCCGCGGAACGGCGCAAGGCCAGTGCCCGGTCCGATCATGATGATCGGCACGGACGAATCGTCCGGCAGCCGGAAGCCCGCCTTGGTCTCGCGTACGGTCGCGTAGATCACATCGCCCGCACGGCGGTTGGCGAGATAATTCGAGCAGATGCCCTTGTAGATACCGCGCCCCGACGCGGCCGGCCCTTCGACCACACCGACCGTGACGCTGCAACGCGCGGGATCGACCGACGGCGAGGAGGAGATGGAGTAGTACCGCGGCGCCAGCAGCGAGAGCATTTCCAGATAGACGTGAAACGGCAATTCGCAGGCTGGATATTCGAGCAGGAGGTCGAACACCGATTTGCGCCTGGCCAGAACTTCGCTGCGGTAGCGCTCCAGCGGCTCGGCTTCCTCGCCAACAAAGGCCAACAGCTTCGGCTTGGTGACGGGGCATCGGGTGTGCTCCGCCATGATCTGGATCTGCTTGCGCGTCGCGACCTGCTGTAGCTCGACGAACTCGCTGAGCAGACGACCGACCGACACGGCCTCGCCGACCGGCAGTTGCGCACGGCGGCCTTCCGCGACATGCAACCTGATCTGGTCCGCCGGCAGGAAGCCGAAGCGGCGGGCAATCGAGTCCACCAAGGTCGGATCGTTGCGCGGAACGACGCTCAGATGGTCTCCGACGCGGTAGGTGACAGTGGATGGCAATTCCACCTCGATGTGGCGCGTCGAGCGTTCCGACGGATTGGGCCCGCTCTTGTTCTGAAGCTCGTCGTTGACCAGCACCTTCATCGCCACCGCGCCGCCCTGAGCGACGATGGTGTTGACGGCGGTCACTGCAACGGGCTCGATCGCGTAGAGCGGATCGTCCTCGGCGGTGCGGGTGAAATTCCAGTCGATGCCGAATTCCTTGGTTGCGACCTCGGCCGCCGCCGGAAACCATTTCTGGAACTGCCCGTCGAGATCGCTGCGTGCGTCGCCCTCGCCGCGCGGATACACCGCGCGCGCACCATGGGCCGACAATTGCCCATCGATGAAGCGCGGTACCGACTGATAGGTGGCAGCCCAGTCGCTGTTGCCGCAACCGAAGACGGCGTAGCGCACGCCAGCAAAGGCATCCTTCGACAAGTCGCTGCCAAGCCACTTGACGAATTGTGTCGCATTATCGGGCGGCGCGCCGTTATAGGAGGCGCAGATGATCAGCACGCCGCCCTCTTGCGGCAGCTTGCCGACGTAATCATCGAGAGGCCCGAGATGCACGGCAAAGCCGTTGATCTCGGCGAGGTCTGCCATGCGCGTCGCGAGTTCCTCGGCAGTGCCGAGATTGGAGCCGTAGAGCACCAGCATCGGCGTGTTGTGGCCAGGCCGCGTGGTGGCTTGGCGCTGCGCTTTTGGCGTCGACGACGCAACCGCGGCGGGCCCCCCATAGGCGCCGCGCTCGCGATCGGCGCGCGGACGCACCTTGATCTTGAAGCCTTCCGGCTTGATCGTCAGCGTCTCTTTCAGGTGCATCTGGTAGCGCTGATGATCAATCAGCTTGAAGCGCTGAAGGATCATGCCGAGTGCGAGTGCAGCTTCATGCATAGCAAAGCCACGCCCAATGCAGGCGCGCTGGCCGTTGCCGAACGGCTTCCAGGCATTGATCGGCCGCTTGGCTTCCGCCTCGCGGCTGAAGTTTTCGGGATCGAACGCATCCGGGTTCGGTCCCCATACCGGGGGATCGCGGTGCAGCGCAGTCACCAGAATGGTGGTGAACGTGCCTTTCCTGAGCTTGTACTTGCCGCCGCCGATAGTCTCGTCCTGGAGCGGCGAGATGCCGTAGGCCGGCGCCGGGGGCCACAGCCGCAGCGCCTCTTTCAGGATCTGCGTGATGTAGGTGAGCTGCGTTACCTGCTGGTAGGAGGGCTTCGCATTGACATCCGGGCCAAAGACGCGATCGACCTCGTCATAGGCCTTCTTGAGAATGTCCGGATGCTTGAGCAGTGCATAGAGCGTGTAGGACAGCAGGCCGCTGGTGGTCTCGTGCCCCGCGATCAGGAACGTATTGATCTGGTAGCGGATGTTGACGTCGTCGAGCTGCTCGCCGGTCGCACGGTCGACGCCGGTCATCATCGCAGCCAGCATGTCCTTCTTGTCGTCGATCCCGTCCGAGCTCTTGCGGCGCTCGGCGATGATCTCGTCGACCATCTTGTTCATGAAGGCGACGTCTTCGGCGAGCGTCTTGCGGCGCTTCTGCATCCAGAGCTGCTCGAACGGCAGGCCGCGCGTCATCATGATGGTTTCGAGCGAGCGCACCAACGATTCGACGAAGGGATGGTAGTCGCGCCGATAGAACGAGTTGAAACGGTAGTCGAAGCCGCACAGGCCGATCGTATCAAGCGTCAGCGCCGTCATGTCGTGGACCACGTCGATCTCGTCGTCGGCGTTGAGCCGTGCCCACTTGTTGACGAGCTGCTCGGCAATGTCGACCATGCTTCCGTGGTAGGACTGCATGGCGCGGTTGCCGAAGGGCTGGAGCAGGATGTTGTGCGCCTTGCTCCAGTTCGGCTCCTTGGTATCGGCCGTGAACAGGCCGTCGCCCCCGACCGCGCGCACGCGCCGCAACGCGCCGCGCACTGTCTTGTCGAAGCGCTTTTCGTCGGAGAGCTCATCGACGAGGTCGTGGCCGGAGACGACCACGATCGGCGAGCCCATCATGTCGAGCCAGAAGATCGGGCCGAGCTCCTTGGCGAGCCGCGTCAGGTGCTGCACGGGAGCAGCCGAATCCAGCGACAGCATGTTGCCGACCACCGGCTTGGTCGGCGGATGCGGAATAGGGTCCAGACGGTTCGTGGATGACATTTGACTGCGCTTCCCCCTGCCTCGATCATTCACCGCGTCATTGCGAGCGAAGCGATCCAGAATGTATCCGCGGTTGCATATCTGGATTGCCTCGCCGCTCCGCTCCTCGCGATGACGGAACTAGCCAAATCGCCTTCTACGCCATTCGATCAACTTGGCGCTGACCTCCTCCGGCTTCTCCTGCTGCGTCCAATGGCCGCTGTCCTTCACCAGATACTTTTCGAGATCGCCGATCAGATTCTCCATGCCGTCGGCCGCAGAGGGCGGCAGCACCGCATCGTTTTCGGCCATGATCATCAGTGAGGGCACGTGGATGTGATGGTCCAGCCCCTTCGACCGCTCCCAGTTGCGGGTGAAATTGCGATACCAGTTGATGCCGCCGGTGAAGCCGGTCTTCGTGAAGGTGTCGACGAACACCTTCTTCTCCTCCGCCGACAGGATCGGCGTGCGCGGATCAACCTTGGCATCGTAGGCGGCGATCATCTGGGGAAACGCCAGGTTGGTCTTCGACGAAGCTCCGACCCCGGCGACCGGCGGCTCGTCCGGCTTGGCCGCCGGTCGCGGCAGCGGCTTGCGCATGAACGCGTCGAAGGTCTGCTCGACCCGGCTGCCGAAGATCCTGTCCGGCTCGCGCGCCGGGTCCTGGAACTGGACGATGTACATCTGGTCACCGAAGCGCTGGCGAAACAGCGCGATGGGGTCCATCGGCGCGCGATCCCAGTGCGGGGTATTGACGCCGACAACGCCGGCCACCCGCGTGGGATGCCGCAGCGGCATCTGCCAGACGACAAAGCCGCCCCAGTCGTGGCCGACGAAGATCGCCTTTTCGATTTCGAGATGATCGAGCAGCCCGACGAGATCGCCGGTCAGATGCTCCATGTCATAGGCTTCGACCGGCTCGGGGCGGTCGGTGGCGCCATAGCCGCGCTGGTCCGGTGCGATCACACGGAGGCCTGCCTCACTCAGTGCCTTGATCTGGTGACGCCAGGAAAAGGCGAGCTCAGGCCAACCATGGCACAGCACGATCGGCGGCTTGTCGTCGGCTGGCCCTGCCTCGTAATAGCCCATGCGGATTCCGTTCGTCTGCGCGAACTTGAGCGGCGGCATTTCAATCATCATAGATTCCCTATTCGGCGGCGCCCTTGATCTCCGCCGCCGGTGGCGCGTAGGCCGTCTCCAGGGCGGCGAACTCTTCCGGCAGCATATCGCACATCACTTGTACATGCGGAATGATGTTGGCCCCGACGATGAAGCCGAAGTCAAGTTGGTCGCGATAGCTCTGCACGGTGATGTTGAGCGCCTGCCCGTGCGTCGAGATCGACACCGGGAAGATGTGCAGCAGCTCGGCGCCCGCGGCATAGAGCGTCTGCCGCGGCCCCGGCACGTTGGATACGGTGATGTTGGCGGCCGGCGGCAGCACGTCCGACAGATTCGAGCGGCTGTAGAGCAAGGCCAGGATCTGCACCATGATCGGCGCGCCCAGCATCGAGATGTTGGAGACCTGCGGCATCAGCGCACGCAAGGGATGCGACATCTCCTTGGACTTCGTCGATTGCGCGATGATCGCCTCCAACCGCGCCTTGGGATCCTCGATGTTGGTCGCAATCGAGCAGATCATGCCGAACACCTGGTTGTTGGCCTCGGTGTTGCCCTCCTCACGCAGCGAGATCGGGACCGCTGCCGTCAGCGATTTCGCCGGCAGCGTGCCGTGTTGCAGGAGGTAGCGGCGGACGACGCCGGAGGCGAGCGCCAGCACGACGTCATTGAGCTTGCCGCCCGCGAGCTTCGCCAGCGCCTTGGAGCGAGATAGCGAGATCGACACACCGGCGAAGCTTCGTTCCGACGAGATGGTCTTGTTGAGCATGGTCGGGGGCGACACCATGCTGGCGAGACTCTCGCGCGACTTGGGATCGGCGACCTTGCCCAGCACGTCGGACATGCTCTTGAGCACGGTCGGGATGTTGCCGGCGAAGCGCACCGCGCTCTCGATCTGGTACATCGCGTTGTCGAACAGGATCGAGCCGATGTCGCTCTTGCCGGTTCGCGGCAGCTGCAGGTTCTTCGCCGCTTGCGAGGCATCGAGCGGCTGGCTGAACAGCTGCTGATATGAATCCAGGAGGTTCGCGGCGATGTCGCGCGGCTCCTGTCCCGGCTTGCTGCCGGCCGACGGCGGAGCGACCTTGCGCGGGATCGGCGAGATATCGTAGATCATGTTGGTCAGCGCCGCGCCGGCGCCGCCGTCGATGGCGGCATGGTGCATCTTGGAATAGAGCCCGACCTCGTTGTCCTTCATGCCCTCGAACACGTAGAACTCCCAGAGCGGGCGGGCGCGGTTCAACAGCTTGGCATGCATCCAGCCGACGATGCGCTCCAGCGTGGCGCGGTCGCGCGGCTGCGGCAGGCTGGCGCGGAAGATGTGACGGTCGATGTCGAACTGATCGTCCTCGACCCAGGAGGGATGATCGATGTCGAGCGGCGCCTTCTCCAGCCGCGCCTTGAGGATCGGCGCGATATGCAGGCGTGAGACGATCATCGCCTTGAAATCTTCGAAGAAGTCACCTTTGTAGTCGTCTGGCAGACGAAAGATCGCCATGCTGCCGACATGCATCGGCATCTCAGGGGTTTCCAGATAGAGAAACGACGCGTCCAGCGACGACAGCTTCTTCCCGTCAGCCATGATACCCTCCCCGCAAACACTTGACGGGCGCCTTGGCAGCGCTTCTCGTCAGGCCAATACTGCCTGTTCCGGCGGGGCATATGCAATGGCAAACGGCCCCGCCCGGTCGAATGGCCGGAATTGCCCTTCCGGCTGCGCCAGCCGGTCCGCGACGGCCCAGAGCGCTGCGGGGTTCACACCGAGCCCGATATGGCTCGCCCAGTGCACCTCGATGTTCTCCGCACGCTCGGAGGCACGAAGCAGGCAGGTCCGCCAGTTCACGACACCGTCGGCGCGCGAATAGATCGACGTTGTGGGCACCGGCAGATCGCCCGCGATCGCTTCGCGCGCTTCCGCAAAATCCTCTACGCGCTCGCCGGACAGTAGCTCGTAGAGCCAGGTGGCGTTCGTTGCCCTCACGTCGTTGGCAAAGGGGCTGCCAAGTGTAATGACGTAGCGGACCATGTCGGGGGCCCAAAGCGCGAGGTCGCGGGCAAAGACGCCGCCGAGGCTCCACCCGACCAGGCTGACCTTGCGCCCGCTCGCGGCATGGGTCTGGGTGAGAAGCGCGCGCAGCGAATCCCGCATCCGCGCCAAACCACCGAGGTTGCGGCCCATCCGCCAGGCATGTGCCTCATAGCCGAGCTCTCGGAGATAACGTCGCATCGGCGCCATCGAGAGATCGCTGGCGAGGAAGCCCGGCAGCGCCAGCACAGGATGGCCGTCCCCTCGGGGGGCTCGCATCAGGAGCGGCGAAAGCAAGAGGCTCGCGTTCAGCTCGAACAGTCCACGGGCTTCGGCCAGCAGCAGGCCGAGGCCCGGCGCACGAAGCCGGCCAGACTCCGGCGCCCCGTTCCGTCCGGAAGACACTATTTTTTCTTGTCGGCGCTGCGTGTGCCGCCGAGGCCGGCCATCGCGGCGAACATGTCCTGAAATCTCTCGGTCATTTTCGGATCGAAGGTGAACCAGCTCTGGAGCAGCGACTCCGGCGAGACCTTCTCGATGTTAGTCAGAACCTGCTGCTGCAGCTTGTCCATCACCGCCGTCTGCATCGGCGCCACGTCAGGCAAGCCGAAGAACTGGCGAGCTTCGAGGGGGGTGCAGTCGATTTCGATATTTACCTTCATGTCCCCTCCAATGAGATTCGAGCCGCCCACCGCAGTATCGCCGCGACTTATAGTGCAACGCAAGCGACCTGATGCCGGCGAGATATCCTCCGCCCGGCAATCAGCCAGTATGGTCAACCAAAGTCGGAAGATGCCGCCCAATGCCAGGCCACGCGGTGAACATTGCTGCACAGCGGCGCAACTTTGGCGCGTTCCTTGCTGGAATGGCGCTTGCACGTGTCGAGAACTCTGGGCAACATGCATTGAAAAGCCGGCCGAACAAACCAAAAATCACCGGCACGGCAGTGTGGAGAGGGTCAAGAATGTCGGTAGGTCGAACTCTGTATGCGGCGACGTTCGCCGGAGCGCTTGCGTTTTTGTCGGCCGCGCCTGCGTTGAGCCAGACGCTGCGCTATGCCAACCAGGGCGACCTGAAGTCGCTCGATCCCTATACCCTTAACGAAAGCACCACCCACGCCCATCTCGGTCACGTCTACCAAGGCCTTACTGCGCGCGACAAGGACCTCAAGATCATTCCGGCGCTGGCGGAGCGCTGGGAAACACCGGAACCAACCCGCTGGCGCTTCTATTTGCGCAAGGGTGTGAAATTCCACAACGGCAATCCCTTCACTGCAGACGACGTGCTGTTCTCCGCCGACCGCGTCCGCAAGAAGGGCTCCAATATGCAGACCCGCCTTGCGGCCGACGTCAAGGTCGTCAAGGTCGACGACTACACGGTCGATTTCGTCCTCCCCTCGCCCAATCCCATCCTGCATAGCTCGTGGGATGTCTGGTACATCATGAACAAGAAATGGGCCGAGGAAAACAACGTCGTCGATCCGACGCCGGTTGCGGCGACTACCCCAAGCTACGCCTCGCTCCACGAGAATGGCACCGGTCCGTTCATCGTCGAAAGCCATCAGCCCGGCGTGAAGACCGTCTTCAAGGCCAATCCCAACTATTGGGGCAAGGTCGAAGGAAACTTGAAGGAGATCATCTTCACCCCGATCGCTTCGGACGCAACCCGCGTCGCCGCGCTGCTCTCGGGCGAAGTCGACGTCATCGAGCCGGTACCGGTCCAGGACATCGCCCGGATCGACAGCAGTCCGAATGCCCAGGTCCTGAAGGGGCCGGAGCTGCGCACCATCTTCATCGGGTTCGACCAGACCCGCGACGAACTGCTCTATTCCAATATCAAGGGCAAGAACCCGTTCAAGGACGTCCGCGTCCGCGAGGCCTTCTACAAGGCGATCGATATCGAGCTGATCAAGACGCGCGTGATGCGCGGACTGTCGACGCCGTCCGCCCTGATGATCGCGCCGGAATTGTTCGCGCTGTCCAAGGAGTTCACGCGTCCGAAGTTCGATCCCGACGGCGCCAAGAAGCTCCTGACCGAGGCCGGTTATCCCGACGGCTTCGAGGTCACGATGGACTGCCCGAACGATCGCTACGTCAACGACGCCGCGATCTGCCAGGCCGTGGTCGGCATGCTTGCCCGCATCGGCGTCAAGATCAGTCTTCTGGCGCAGCCGAAGGCACAGTATTTCGCCAAGGTCCTGAAGCAAGGCAACTACCAGACCTCGTTCTACCTCTTGGGCTGGACGCCCAGCACCATGGATTCACACAACGTGCTCTATGACATCATGGGCTGCCGGGACGATGCGAAGTCCTCACGAGGCGAGGCCAACCTAGGCGGCTACTGCAACAAGGATTTCGATGCGATCACCGACAAGGTGCTGGTCGAACCGGACACGGCCAAGCGCAATCAGCTCATCAAGCAGGCCTACGAGATCGGCAACAAGGACTGGTCCTACATCCCGCTGCACCAGCAGGCGCTGGCCTGGGGTGTATCGAAGAAGGTGAAGCTGCCGCAGCGCGCAGACAATCAGGTCCTGCTCTACTGGGCAACCAAGCAGGAATAGCGGCCAACTGCACGGAAGGTCCCGGCAGCGTCAGGCTTCCGGAGACTTTCCGTTTCCGGCTGACAAAGACGTCAGCCTCGACACACTCTCAAGGACAGTGGAAGGAATGCTCGCTTTCACTCTGCGCCGCGCCATTCAGGCCATCGGCGTCATGTTCGCCGTTGGCATCATCGCGTTCTCGATGTTCCGCTTCGCCGGCGATCCCGTCAACCAGATCGTGTCCATCGACACGCCTGCGGCCGAGCGCGAAGCCGTGCGCAAGTCGCTCGGCCTCGACGACCCCGTGCCGGTGCAGTTCGTTCGCTATTTTGCCGATGCCGCGCAGTTCAAGTTCGGCGTCTCCTACCAGTTCCGCCAACCGGTCTCGGCGCTGCTGATGGAGCGCATGCCCGCGACGCTGGAACTTGCGATCTGCGCGACCGTCTTTGCGATGGTCCTCGGCATTCTCATGGGCGTCTATTCCGCGCTCAGGCGCGATACCTTCCTGGCCAAGCTATTCCAGGCGGTGTCACTGATCGGCATCTCGCTGCCGACCTTCCTTATCGGCATTCTCCTGATCTACCTGTTCGCCGTGACGTTGGGCTGGTTGCCCTCGTTCGGCCGCGGTGAGGTGGTCAGGCTCGGCTGGTGGACGACGGGCCTGCTCACGCTGTCGGGGCTGAAGGCGCTGATCATGCCTTCGATCACGCTCGGCTTGTTCCAGATGACCCTGATCATGCGGCTGGTGCGCGCGGAGATGCTCGAAGTGCTGCGAACTGACTACATCCGCTTCGCTCGCGCGAGGGGGCTGACCACCCGTGCCATCCATTTCGGCCATGCGCTGAAGAACACGCTGATTCCGGTGATCACGGTCGCAGGACTCCAGTTTGGCTCGGTTATTGCATTTTCCATCATCACCGAAACCGTGTTCCAGTGGCCGGGCATGGGACTTCTCTTCGTGCAGGCCGTGCAGAACGTCGATATTCCGATCATGGCCGCCTACCTGCTGATGGTTTCGCTGATTTTCGTCACCATCAATCTGGTGGTCGATATCCTCTACACCGTGGTCGATCCACGTCTGCGCTCGACCGTCGGTCGCGCCGCATAGGGCATCGCTCCATGTCCGACGCAGTCGTCTCCAAGTCCGACAGGCAGGGCACGCAGCCCGCGCGCACCCACGGCTGGTTCGGTCGCGCGCTCGACAGCGACCTCTTCTATTCGTTCCGCCGCTCCAAGCTCACGATGGTGGCAGCAGCCATCACGGTTCTGTTCTTCCTGCTTGCGATCTTTGCATCCGCGCTCGCGGTGCAGAACCCGTTCGACCCGGCGCAGCTGCAATTGATGAATTCGCGGATTTCCCCGCTCTGGACCGCCGACGGCCAGAGCCCCTTCCTGCTCGGCACCGACGAACAGGGCCGCGACGTGTTCTCCGCCATTCTCTACGGCATGCGCATCTCGCTCGCAGTCGGCGTAGCCGGCGTGATCTTTGCCGGTGTGCTCGGCATCGCGCTTGGCCTGATCGCCGGATATTTCGGCGGCGCGGTCGACGGCGTGATCATGCGGATCGCCGACGTGCAGCTTACCTTTCCGGCCATCCTGATCGCGCTGCTGGTCAACGGCATCGCCAAGTCGATTCTCGGCAACCGGCTGGACGCCACCAGCATGCTGACGGTGCTGGTCATCTCGATCGGCCTCAGCTTCTGGGTTGGGTATGCCCGAACGGTGCGCAGTTCCGTCATGGTCGAGAAGAACAAGGACTATGTGGCTGCCGCGCAGCTGATCGGCCTGCCAGCGCCCAAGATCATGCTTCGGCATGTGCTGCCGAACACGATGGGGCCAATCCTGGTCATCGCCACGATCAATCTCGCACTTGCCATCATCACCGAGGCGACGCTGTCCTTCCTTGGCGTCGGCCTGCCCGACACCATGCCTTCGCTCGGCACGCTGAT
This sequence comes from Bradyrhizobium sp. Leaf396, assembly GCF_001424605.1. Classification (NCBI taxonomy): domain Bacteria; kingdom Pseudomonadati; phylum Pseudomonadota; class Alphaproteobacteria; order Hyphomicrobiales; family Nitrobacteraceae; genus Bradyrhizobium; species Bradyrhizobium sp. Leaf396. The sequence continues at coordinate 171,340 of NZ_LMQJ01000005.1, read as the reverse complement.
CCGGATCGGCAACAACTACCTGTTCGCGGGCGAATGGTGGATCGTCGCCTTCCCCGGGCTCGCCCTGGCCGCGCTGATCCTGTCAATCAACCTGCTCGGCGACTGGTTGCGCGACGCGCTCAACCCGAAGCTTCGATGAGTACGCCTCGTCCATGACCGAACCCGTCCTCTCCGTGCGAAATCTCAAGGTCGAGTTCGCCTCGCGCCGCGGGACGTTGCGCGCCATCGACGGTGTCTCCTTCGATATCGCCAAGGGCGAGGTGCTCGGCGTCGTCGGCGAATCCGGCGCCGGCAAGTCCGTCACCGGCCTCTCCGTGATCGGCCTGATCGATCCGCCCGGACGGATCGCCGGCGGCGAGATCCGTCTCGCGGGCCTGCGCATTGACAATCTGCCGCCGGAGGAGTTGCGCCGCGTCCGGGGCAAGCGCATCGGGATGATCTTCCAGGATCCTCTCACATCGCTCAATCCGCTCTACCGCGTCGGCGACCAGATTGTGGAGACGATCCGGACCCATCTCAATCTGTCCGGGACGGCCGCGCGCCGCCGCGCCATCGACCTCTTGGCCGAAGTCGGCATTCCCGCGCCCGAAAAACGTATCGACGGCTATCCTCACGAATTCTCTGGCGGCATGCGCCAGCGCGTCGTGATTGCGCTCGCGATCTGCGCCGAACCGGAGCTGATCATCGCCGACGAGCCGACCACCGCGCTCGACGTCTCCGTTCAGGCGCAGATCATCTCGCTGATCAAGCGGCTGGGACGCGATCACGGCACCGCCGTGATGCTGGTGACCCACGACATGGGCGTGATTGCGGAAACATCCGACCGCGTCGCGGTGATGTATGCCGGCCGGATCGCCGAGATCGGCCCGGTCCAGGACGTCGTGAAGAATCCCCTGCATCCCTACGCCAAGGGCTTGATGGGCGCCATTCCGACGCTTGCGGGCGAGGACAAGCGACTCGTGCAGATTCCCGGCTCCATGCCGCGGCTGTCCGCCATCCCGCCCGGCTGTTCGTTCAACCCGCGCTGCGCCTTCGCCTTCGATCGCTGCCGCGTGGACCGGCCGGACCCGCTCCCGCGCGGAGCGCAATCGGTCGCCTGCCATCTCTATGACGATGCGGCGGCGGAGAGCGTGGCATGAGCGCCCCGTTCGTTCAGGCTACAGACCTGCGCCGCGTCTTCGACGTCTCAAAGCCCTGGCTAAATCGCGTGCTCGAAGGCGGGCATCTCGAATATCTCAAAGCAGTCGATCACGTCACCTTCGACATCAGAAAAGGCGAGACGTTCGCGCTGGTCGGTGAATCCGGCTCCGGCAAGACCACAGTCGCGCGCATGGTCGTGGGGCTGCTGCCGCCGAGCTCCGGCGACGTGCTGATCGACGGCGTCTCCATGACCGATCCGCGGCAGGCGCCCGCGCGCCGGAAGCTGCGCCGCCGCATCCAGATGATCTTCCAGGACCCCTATGCAAGCCTGAACCCGCGCTTCCGCGTGGATGCGATCATCTCCGAGCCGATCCGCGCCTTCGGCTTGATCCTGGGCGAGCGCGACATCCAGGCTCGTGTCGGCGAGCTGCTCAACCTCGTCGGCCTGCATCCCGACGACCGTCTGAAATATCCGCACGAATTCTCCGGCGGTCAGCGCCAGCGCATCGCGATCGCGCGAGCGCTCGCGTCTGACGCCGAGTTCATCGTCTGCGACGAGCCGACCTCGGCCCTCGACGTTTCCGTGCAGGCGCAGATCCTGAACCTGATGCGCGACCTCCAGGACAAGTTCGGCCTGACCTACATGTTCATCAGCCACAACCTCGCCGTGGTCCGTCACATGGCGAGCCGCGTCGGCGTGATGTATCTCGGCCGCATTGTCGAGATCGCGGAAGGGCGCGAGCTTTTCGCCCGTCCACGCATGCCTTACACCAAGATGCTGCTCGGCGCGGTGCCCGATCTCGCCATGAGCGGCCGTCAGCGGGTTCCCGTCAAGGGCGAGATCCCAAACCCGATCAACCCGCCGCCCGGCTGCGCCTTCAATCCACGCTGTCCGCTCGCGTTCGATCTCTGCCGCAGGGAGACGCCCGAACTGATCGACGGCGCCGCCTGCCACGCGGTCAACACTGCGCCGGTCCCGGCGTGACGCGCGCGTGCCATGCAGCCTTCGCATTTGGCGGCGACGTGGCTCTGTGATCAATTGCGCGCGTCGAAGTAAGGTGGTGAAATCCGATGGGCAGCAATATCAATCCCGATCCGTTCACGACGAGACCCGAGATTGAGGGCACCTTCGGGGTCGTTGCCACCACGCACTGGATTGCGACCGCGGTCGGCATGGGCATTTTGGAGAAAGGCGGTAACGCCTTCGATGCCGGCGTCGCCGCCGCCTTCACTCTCCAGGTGGTCGAGCCGCATCTGAACGGTCCCGGCGGTGATGTCCCCATCATCGTTCACGACGTCAAACGCGGCCGCACCGAGGTGATCTGCGGTCAGGGCCCGGCGCCCGCGCGCGCCACCATCGCGCATTACAGGAGCGAAGGTCTCGACATGGTGCCCGGCACGGGCCTGCTCGCGGCCTGCGTTCCCGGCACGTTCGAGTCCTGGATGATGCTGCTGCGCGATTACGGCACGATGCGCGTGCGCGACGTCCTGGAGCCTGCGATCGCATACGCCCGCGACGGCTATCCATTGGTCGAGCGTGCCTGCGCCACGATCCAGATGGTCGAGCAGTTGTTCCGGAAGCACTGGCCGACCTCCGCCGCAGTGTACCTGCCGAACGGCGAGGTGCCGAAACCCGGCACGCTCTTCACCAACAAGACGTTGGCCGCGACCTACGACCGCATTCTCCGCGAAGCCGAGAGCGGCGGTGCAGGCCGCGACGCCGAGATCGAGCGCGCGCGCAAGGCCTGGTCGCAAGGCTTCGTTGCGGAGGCCATCGACAAGTTTTGCCGGACACAGGAGGTGATGGACGTCAGCGGCTCCCCGCATCGCGGCGTCCTGTCCGCCGACGACATGGCCCGTTGGCAGCCGACAGTCGAGGCACCGCTCACCTACGAATATGGCCGCTATACCGTCTGCAAGGCTGGCGTCTGGAGCCAGGGCCCCGTCACGCTCCAGCAGCTTGCGCTGCTCAAGGGCTTCGACCTCGACGGACTCGATCCGACGGGACCGGAGTTCATCCATCTGCAGATCGAATGCGCAAAGCTCGCCTTCGCCGACCGCGAAAAGTTCTACGGCGATCCTAAGTTCACCGAGATCCCGATCTCGACGCTGCTGTCGGATATCTACAATGATGAGCGTCGCAAGCTCGTCACCGACAAGGCCTCGCTCGATTTCATCCCCGGCTCGGTGGAGGGTTTTGGCGGAATGGTCAAGCTGCGCCGCGCCGAGGGCCAGCGCGAAGCGGTCGGTGCGCTCGGTGCCGGCGAGCCGACGGTGGGACGCTTCGGCGAGGTGCGCGGCGACACCGTGCATTTCGACATCATCGACAAGGACGGCAACATGGTGTCCTCGACCCCCTCGGGCGGCTGGTTGCAATCCTCGCCCATCATTCCGGAGCTCGGCTTCTGCCTCGGCAGCCGCGCCCAGATGTTCTGGCTCGAGGAAGGCCACCCCGCCGCGCTCGCGCCGGGCAAGCGGCCGCGCACGACGCTGTCGCCGACCATGGCATTGCGCGACGGCGAGCCGTACCTTGCCTGGGGCTCGCCCGGCGGCGACCAGCAGGACCAGTGGATCACGCAGTTCTTCCTGCGCCACGTCCATTGCAACCTCAATCTCCAGGAGGCAATCGACGCGCCGGCCTGGCACTCCGAGCACTTCCCGATCTCGTTCTGGCCGCGCACCGCGCGCCCGGGCGTGCTCGTGGTCGAGAACCGCGTGCCTAAGGCAACGATCGAGAACTTGCGCGAGCGCGGACATATCGTCGAGATCGGTCCCGACTGGTCGGAAGGCCGTCTCACCGCCGCCTCGCGGGTCGGTCCACGCCGCCGCGCTGCCGCCAATCCGCGCGGCATGCAGGGCTACGCTGCGGGACGGTAGAAGGCTGCACATGACTTGGTCGATCATCGCGCGCGACCCTGCCACCGGTCAGTTCGGGATTGCGGTGGCCACCCGCTTCTTCGCCGTCGGCGCGCGGGTCCCGTACATTGCTGCCGGCGTCGGCGCCATCGCAACGCAGGCCTTCGTCAATCCCTATTACGGCATCGACGGCGTCAGGCTGCTGCGGGAAGGCCTCAATGCCCACGACGTGCTGGGCTCTCTGCTCGCAACCGACGACGGCCGCGAGAGCCGGCAAGTCCACATCATGGATGCGAGCGGCGAAATCGCGGCTCACACAGGGCACGACTGCGTCGGCTGGTGCGGTCACATCGCCGGCAGCGGCTTCTCGATCGCCGGCAACATGCTGGCAGGAGCCGACGTGCTCGACGAGACCGCAAAGACCTACATCGCCAATGACAGCTTGCCCTTTCCGCGCCGCCTGCTCGCCGCGATGCGCGCAGGCGAAGCCGCAGGCGGCGACAAGCGCGGCAAGCAGTCCGCCGCGCTGCTGATCCACGGCGAGGAAGAATGGCCAGCGCTCGACATTCGGGCCGACGATCATCCCGATCCGCTGGGCGAGCTCGAACGGCTCGAGCGCGTCAGCCACGAGCTCTGGGTGCACTTTCGCGCCTCCATGCCAACGCGGCAGAACCCGGCGGGCAACACCGATCGCAGCGTCATCGAGGCCAGCATTGCTGCGGCGCGCATAAGACAGTCATGATGCGATCTGGCTTTCCCAGTGGACGAGCTGAAGAGCGACCATCAGCGTCAGACTAAATCACCACTTCCCGCATCACCCGGCGGCAATCCATCTCGTATTCGAGATCGACGACAGGCGGCCGGGCAAAATGCCAGGTCAGGCCGGAGCGCAGCGCGCCACGGCGGACCAGCTCGTCGACCAGCGCATGATGGAAGTCGTGCACGGAATATGCCTGCACGCCGGTAGTATCCTTCCAACCGAAGCCGAAGGCCGCCATCCGGTTCTCCATCTGCGACGTCGTCGTGAAGCGCACCTTTTCCCGAAGCCCTTCCGGGCTGAGATCGCGGTAACGCACCGTGCGCTCGACATAGGTGCCGCTGCCCTCACGTGCCTCGGCGCCGCCGGCGATGACGAAGCTCGGCGCGTTTGACCGTGTCGGGCGCGTGAAGGAGAACGCATAGAACGAGGGCTCCGATGGCGGATCGATCTCGGGACAAACATTGCTGCGCGCCACCGGATTGGTGGTGCCGTCGAAGATGCCCCATTCGGACAGGGTCTTCACATAATGCAGATTGAACGCGCGAAAGCCTTCCTCGCTGAAGGCCGCCGGCGACCGCAGCTCGCAAGCACAGAATGCCGTCAACGGACGTCCCGCCTCCTGGATAAACTTTGCCGCCAGCGCAAAGCCTTCTGCGAGCGGCACCAGGCGATCGAACCGGACGCGCTGGATCTCATAGCCTTCGTCCGCGGCGGCGCCTGCGGAGTACTGGAACACGGATGGAATGAAACGGTAGTTGCCGGCTGAGAATTCACGGGTCATGATGGGCTCCTATTCCAATTGCATGCGAATGCCCTTGGCGCCGTTGAGCAGGCGCTTCAGGTGAAAACTGGCCAGAGGGTCGTCGGCATGCATGCCGACCAGCGCGGCAAAGGCCGGCATGGCCGCGGCATCACCAGCCTCCATCTTGCCGAAAGCTTCGGAATATTGCGCCGTCGCCGGAGCTTCGAATTCGGTCTGGCGGAGCGGTTCGAATGCGCGCAGCGGCTCGCTGCGTCCGCGCAGCATCAGGTCGCCCACCGGACGACCATGGAAATTCGCTGCCCCGTTCGCTACGCTGGCACTGACGCAGATGCGCGTTCCCAGATGCTTGTTCGCGGCCTCCAGCCGCGCCGCCGTGTTGATGGTGTCGCCGTAGGCCGTGTAGTCGAAAAAGCGGTTTCCGCCGAAATTTCCGACCAGCGCCGGTCCGGCGTGAATGCCGATACGGGTCGTGCCAAAATTCACACCCCTGGCTTTCTGGCGCACGCAAAAGCTCTGCGCCCAGGCATCAAGATCATGCGCGCAGGCAACGGCACGCGTCGCATAGTCCGGCTGATCTCCGGGCGCATTGAACAGAACCTGGATCGCGTCGCCGATGATTTTGGCGACCGTCCCTTCGTGCGTGAAGACGATCTCGGTCATCCCGCCGACATATTCGTTGAGCAGTTCGCCCAGCGTCTCGGGCGGCGCACTTTCAACCAGCGAGGTGAAGCCGGTGATATCGGTGAAGATGGTCGCGATGTCGCGCCACTGTACTTCAACCCCTTCGCCTTCGCCGCTTGCCGCCAGCCGTTTGGCGAGCTGTGGCGAGAAATGACGCGACAGCGCAGCATGGGCACGCTCGGCTTCCATCTGACGCCGCCGGACTTCGCGCAGCATTTCAACATGCCGAATGGTCTTCTCGATCGTTGTCTCCAGATCGGCGAAGTCGATCGGCTTGGTCAGGAAGTCGAACGCTCCCCGGTTCATGGCGATGCGGATATTGCTCATGTCACCATAGGCCGAGACGATGATGGTCGACTTCTTGTCCTCGGCCTCCTGGAGCTTCGCCAGCAGCGACAACCCGTCCATCCGCGGCATGTTGATGTCGGAAACCACCATGTCGACATGCGGGTTCCGCTCGAGCGACTCCAGCGCCTCCAGGCCGTCGCGCGCGAAGATGAGAGCGAGCTGCCCGTCGCGGACCTGCTTGCGGAATTTCTGCAGGACCAGCGCCTCGAGGTCGGGCTCGTCGTCGACGAAGAGGATGGTCGCAGTCATGCGGCTTGCTCGAGCCTCGTGTCGATCTCCTGCCGCAGCAGCGCGAAGTCGATCGGCTTGGTGAGAAGCCCGACGGCGCCGCGTTCGATCGCCTTGCGGCGCGTTTCGGCATCGCCATAGGCCGTGATCATGATGACGGGGACGTCCGGATGCGCAGCGCGGACCTTGGGCAGCATGTCTAGCCCGCTCATGCCGGGCATGTTGATGTCGGACAGGATTAGGATCAGCGAGGGATCGCGGACCTCGGCGGCACGCTTGAGCGCCTCGGGCGCAGAGAGCGCGAACTCCATCTGGAACCGGCCGGCGCGCAGGTCGCGCCTGAACTGCTGCCGAAACAGCGCCTCGACGTCCGGCTCGTCGTCGACGACCAGGATGTATACGTTCAAGACTTGCCTCCAGGTGTGCCAGTCGTGGGGCCGGTTGCGATGGCTCGCGGCAGCGTAATGATGAACTCGGTGAATACACCAGGCTCGGTGTTCACGTCGATCGTACCCCCGTGCTGCTTCACGATGATATCGTGGCTCATGGACAAACCGAGCCCCGTCCCCTCGCCGGCCGGCTTGGTGGTGAAGAAGGGGTTGAACATCTTCTCCTTGACTTCGGGCGGAATCCCGGTGCCGTTGTCACGGATCCGGATCTCGACGGCGTTGCCGCAATTCTTCGTCGTCGCGCTCAGGGTGGGCTCGAAACCGTCACCGGCGCTCTCCTTGCGCTTGGCGGTGGCATAGAAGCCGTTCGCGATCAGATTGAGGAGAACGCGCGTGATCTCCTGCGGATAGACGTCGATCATGCCGGCAGCGGGATCGAACGCCCGCTGGATCGTGACGTTGAAATCCGGTTTCTCTGCGCGCGCTCCGTGATAGGCGAGATTGATGCTTTCCTCCACGATGGCATTGATGTCGGCGGCGCGATGTTCACCAGAGCCTTCGCGCGAATGCAGCAGCATGTTCCGGACGATGGAGTCGGCGCGCTTGCCGTGCTGCACCACCTTCTCGAGATTGCCCTTGAGCATGCCGGTCAGCTCCTCGACTTCCTCTTTCGCCTTGCCGTCGAGCGGGGCGGATCGCAGGGTCTCATTGAGCTCATCGATCAGCTCCGTCGAAATTGCGGAGAAATTGTTGACGAAGTTGAGCGGGTTCTTGATCTCGTGCGCAATGCCGGCGGTGAGCTGGCCCAGGGACGCGAGCTTTTCGGACTGGATCAGGCGGTTCTGCGCAGTGCGCAAATCGTCGAGGGATCGACGCAGTTCCGCGGTGCGCTGCTCGACCTTGTTCTCGAGATCGGCATAGGATTCCTGCAAGCGCGCCCCCATGTCGTTGAACTGGTCGGCGAGACCTTCGAGCTCGTCTCCGGTCCGGATCGAGATGCGCTGCGAGAAGTCGCCGCCGCCGATCCTTTCGGCGCCGCTGCGCAACGCCTGGATAGGACCGACCAAGCGGCGCGCCAGGAAGATCCCCGCAAGCACCGCGAAGATCGACGCCGCAAGCAACACGATCGCGAGCCGCTGCAGAGAGGCATAAAGAGAGGCATAGGCCTCCTCGACCGGCAGCTCGACGAACATGGTCCAATGCAGAGGCTGGATGGGGGCGGAGGCGGTCAAGACCTTCTGGCCCTGAATGTTGCGCCCCTCCTCCAGTTCATCCGGCATCCTGCCGCCGGCAGCCAGCGCCGAACGCACCTGCGGGAGGCCGGACATGTCGCTATTGCGCAGCACGAGGCTGATGTCGGGATGCGCGATCAGACGCCCCTCCGGGCCGACCACATAGGCGTGCCCGCGCGCGCCGACCTTGATTTGGGAGACCACGTCCCAGATCAGCTTGAGATTCACCTCCGCGATGCTGACGCCGGCATCCTTGCGCGCCCCAGCCAGCGCCAGCGTCATGTAGGGCTCGGATTCCCGGCGAAAATAAACGGGGCCGTAATAGACCTTGTGCACGACCGCCTCAGTGAACTTCGGATCGCTCGACAGGTCGATCCCGCTGTCGAGCGCATCCATCGCCAGCCGCGAGACCCGCAACCGCTCCTTGCCGGTCGAATCCACCTGGGCAAGCTCGGTAATCGCGGGCACTTGGCGCAGGAGGCGTAGCGCATCGAATCGGCGCTGTTCGATCGAGCCTCCGGACCAGGGCAGCTGGGTGGTCCAGCCGAGCTGGCTTTCGATCTCCTTGACGAAATGACCGATCTTGGCCGCGGCCGACTCGGCCTGCTCGTGCTGAACCCGGATCAGCGCAGCCTTGTGCTCGCGGTAGTAGAAGAAGACCTCGAACAGGCCGTTGACCAGCAGCGCGATGGCCACGACGGCCACGAACAGGGCGACATACTTGGTGAACAGCCGGATCCTGATGCCGCGGCCCGTTTCGCCCTGCCCTGCCTGGCTTGGTGCCGCACTGGCTAGCGTTCCAGCTTGAGGTGAGTCGGGGTGGAGGGAAAGGCTCATCCCGCGAAACCTAGCAAGAAGACCGATTCTTGTCTCTCGCGGGCGCGCACAGGGCTTGCAACAAGCTCAACGAAAAAGGCGGCAGCGGATGACCGCTGCCGCCCTTGGCACCAGCCTTGTCTGCGGTTCAGGTCGGCCGCAGCGCTTTTGATCCGAGGTCGAGGTCGTTGATCTGCTTGTTCCGCTCCGAATCGGCCGCCGCGCGATGATCGGTCGCCAGCACCACATAGACCGCCGGCAACACGAACAGCGTGAACAGCGTACCGATCGACATGCCGGCCACGACGACCAGACCGATCGAGAAGCGGCTGGCCGCACCCGCCCCGGTCGCGGTCAGGAGCGGAATCAGGCCGGTCACCATCGCGGCCGTGGTCATCAGGATCGGCCGCAGCCGGATGCGAGCCGACATCTCGATCGCCGAGCGGCGGTCGAGCCGCTCGTTGATCTGGAGCTCGTTGGCGAACTCCACCATCAGGATGCCGTGCTTGGTGATCAGGCCGACCAGGGTGAGCAGACCGACCTGGGTGTAGATGTTCATCGTCGCCGCGCCGAAGAACAGCGGGATCAGCGCGCCGACGATAGCCATCGGCACCGAGATCATGATGACCAACGGGTCGCGCAGGCTCTCGAACTGCGCCGCCAGCACCAGGAAGATGATGATCAGCGCGAAGCCGAAGGTGATCGCGAGCTGATTGCCTTCCTGCACATATTGCCGGGAATCGGCCAGATAGTCGTGGCTGAAGCCCTGCGGCAACTTCTTGGCCTCACCTTCGAGGAAGTCCACCGCAGCACCGACGGTCACGCCCGGCATCGGCACTGCCGAGAACGTCGCCGAATTGAGCTGGTTGAAGTGAGTCAACGAATTCGGGTCGGTCTTGGTCTCAATCGACACCAACGTCGACAGCGGAAGCTGCTGCCCGGTATTGGTCGTCACATAATAGCCGCCGAGCGATTCCGGGGACAGCCGCTTGGCACGCGGCACCTGCGGGATCACCTGGTACGAACGACCCTCGAGATTGAAGCGGTTGATGTAGTTGCCGCCGAGCAGCACCGCCAGCGTAGCGCCGAGGTTCTGCATGTTGACGCCGAGATCCTGCGCCTTGGTGCGGTCGATCGTCACCTTCACGTTCGGCTGGTTGTAGGCGAGATCGCTGTCGGAAACGATGAACATGCCGCTGTTGCGCGCGGCCTCCTTCAGCTTCTCCATCTGCTCATAGACCGTCTGGAACCCGGCGGTGGAGTTGATCACCATCTGGATCGGCAAGCCGCCCGGGCCGCCCGGCAGCGGCGGCAGGTTGAACGCAAAGGCTTGCACCCCCTCGATTTTGGAGAGTTCGGCCTGCACCAGCGGCTTCAGCTGGATCGCCGAGCGCTTGCGCTCGTCCCATGGCTTGAGCAGCATGCCGGCGATGCCGCCCTGCGGACCGTTGATGCCATTCAGCACGAAGCGCAGATCGGTCTCGGGGAATTTCGCGAATTCCTTGTCGAGCTTCTCGCCGTAGAAATCGAGATAATCGATGTTGGCGTATTTCGGAGCCTTTGTGACGGCGAACACGATGCCCTGGTCTTCCTCTGGCGCAAGCTCCTTCGAAGTGTGCATATAGAGGAAGCCGACGAGACCGAGGATCGTGACCGCGAAGAGGCCGGTAATCGCCTTGTAGTCAAGCGAACGATCGAGCTTGCGCCCATACCAGCGCGTCATCGCACCGAACACCCGGTTCACGAGCTTGGCGAAGCGGCCCTCCTCGGTGTTCTTCAGCAACACCGAGCACATCATCGGCGAGAGCGTCAGCGCGATTACGCCCGACACGATCACCGAGCCCGCGAGCGTGAAGGCGAATTCGCGGAACAGCGAGCCGGTGAGGCCGCCGAGGAAGCCGATCGGCGCGTAGACCGCCGCGAGCGTGATCGTCATGGAGATGACAGGACCCACGATCTCGCGCGCACCTTGCAGCGAGGCCTGGACCGGTGTCTTGCCCTCCTCAAGGTGGCGATGGATGTTCTCCACCACGACGATGGCGTCGTCGACGACGAGGCCGATCGCCAGCACCATCGCAAGCAGAGTCAAGAGGTTGAAGCTGAAGCCCAGCGCCAGCATCAGGGTGCAGACGCCGATCATCGACAGCGGAATGGTGACGACGGGGATGATGACCGAGCGTAGCGAGGCCAGGAACAGGAAGATGACCACGATCACGATGATCACGGCTTCGCCCAGCGTCTTCTCCACCTCGTCGATCGAGGACTGGATGAACTTGGTCGAGTCGTAGGCGACTTTCATCTTCATCGACGGCGGCAAGTTCCGCTCGAGCTCGGGGAACAGCGCGCGCACGCCCTTCACCAGCGTCAGCGGGTTGCCCTGCGGCGTTGCCTGCACGCCGATGAAGATCGCGTGCTCGCCGTTGAAGGCGACGCTGGCATCCGTGCTTTGAGCGGCAAGTTCGACGGTGGCGATATCCTCCATCCGCACGAAGCCGCCGTCCTTGGCCTTGACGATCATCTTCTTGAACTGATCGACATTGGTCAGGCCGGTATTGGTCGAGACGTTCGAAACGATCAGATAGCCCTTGGTCTGGCCTGCCGCGGACTGGAAGTTGTTGGCCTGGATCGCCGCCGCAACATCGGTCGGCGAGACATTGCGGCCGGCCATCTTCACGGGGTCAAGCCACAGCCGCATCGCGAAGGTCTGGCCGCCCAAGATGTCGGCCGAAGCCACGCCGTCGACGGTCGATAGCACCGGCTGGACCACGCGCGTCAGATAATCGGAGATCGCCGAGCCCGACAGTTCTTCGGACGAGAAGCCGAGATACATAACGGCCGTAGTCTGGCCCGTGGTCTTGGTGACGATCGGGTCGTTGGATTCCTTCGGGATCAGGTATTTCACCGAGTTCGTCTTGGCCAGCACCTCGGTGAGCGCCTGGTTCGGATCGAAGTTCAGCTTGATGTAGACCTGAATGGTCGAGGTGCCGAGCACCGAAGAGGAAGTGATGTAGTCGACGCCCTCGGCGGAGGCGACGGCCTGCTCGATCGGCGTGGTGATGAAGCCCTGGATCAGGTCGGCAGACGCGCCGGGATAGACGGTCGTGATGTTGATGACCGTATTCGACAGCTTCGGATATTGCCGGATCGGCAGCACCATCGCCGCACGCAAGCCGATCAGCAGGATCAGCAGGCTGACGACGACCGACAGAACCGGGCGCTTGATGAAAATATCGGTAAAGGCCATCGCGGCGATCTCGATTTCTTAGGCTCAAGATAAAGTGATCCGGCGGAGCCGGATCACCTGAGTGTATTTGTCAGTAGCGCGGCGGCTGCGCCGGGATCGGCGGGGCCGGGTCGGTGGAGATCGACACCGGCGCACCCGATTGCAGCTTGAGCTGGCCCACAGCGACGACCTTGTCGCCCGCCTTCAGGCCCTTGACGATTTCGACGCGACCCTCGACCCGGCTGCCGGTCTGCACGAAGGTGCGCACCGCCGAAAGGCTGGTCTTGCCGTCGTCTTCCTTCTTCTCGGTGATCACGAACACGGAGTCGCCGTAGAGCGTGTAATCGACCGCCGTTTCAGGCACAGTGATCACGGCGGGCTTCTCCGGCAGCACCACTGTCGTGGTGACAAACATGCCGGGCTTCAGGATCTTCTCCGGATTGGCGATGGTCGCCTGCACGCGGATGTTGCGGGTGTCGGTGGAGATTTGCGGCTCGATCGTGGTGATCTTGCCTTCGAAGGTTCGGCCCGGATAGGCGTCGACCTTGAGCCTGACGGCCTGTCCGACTTTGAGGCTGCCGGAATCCTTTTCCGTCACGGTGAAGTTGGCCCACAGCTGCGACAGATCGGTCAGCGACACGATAGCGGTGCCGGCGGTGAGATATTGGCCGACCTCGACCTTGCGCACGCCGAGATCGCCAGAGAACGGGGCGCGCACCAGCTTCTGCGAGATCAACGCCTCGGTCTTGGCAATGCCGGCCAGCGCCTGGTCGTAGGCAGCCTGGGCGGTATCGACGGTTGCCTGGGGACCGAACTGGCGTGCCGCCAGCTGCTTGGCGCGATCGAGCGACAGCTGCGCGACGGTCGCCTGTGCCTTGTAATTGGCGAGGTCGCCCTGCTCCGGCGCGTCGAACAGCTGCACCAGCGGCGTGCCGGCTTCCACACGCGTACCAGGTTGGAACTTGATCTCGGTGACGCGGCCGTTGACGTCGGCGCTGACGTCGACCTGATGCACGGCGACGAGGCTGCCCACCGCGGTGAGCAGGTTCGGCACCACCTCGGACTTCGCCTCCGCGGCGCTGACGGCGGTCGGCGGCGGCTTGTTGCTGGCGAAGAACTGCTTGATCATCTGGCCGCGGAAATAATTGAACCAGACGAGGCCGCCGACGAGCGCGGCCAGCAGCGTGCCGACGATGATGAACCACAGCACCGGCCGGACCGGACGCTTGGGAGCCTTGCTATCGATCGGTTCGCCCGAAATCTTGTGTTCGGCTACGACGTTCATGTCATGCACTTTCTGCAATCGCCGCCTCGCCGGCATCTGAGGCCTGATCGCGGCCCAGATGCGAAGCAATTGCGGCGTCGTTAAGTCCGATACCCCTCAGGAGAAACTCACAGAGCTGCCGCTCCAGATCGTTGGCCTTGCCGTAAGCGAGACATGGCTTGGCCGGCAGCCTGGTCAGCGCCGCAGTCATCACCGAATGATGCGCGAACCAGAACAGGTTGAGCGGATCGCCGTCGCATGGCCGCGCATCGCCGCTCGCAATCGCGCGTTCGAGCGAGGCGACGAAGACAGCCCCGATCAGCGTCTCGATCTTGGCATATAGCAGACGGGCGAATTCGCCATCTTCCAAATGACTCGTGGCCATCAGCCGCAGACGCTGCGCCTCTTCCTGATCGGGACCATCCGCGATCTGGAGGAAGTGTTCGACCATGCCGCGGATCAGTTCGACCAGAGTGGCCGTCGAGGGCTCCCGTTCGAGCAGCTCCATGAAGGCCGGGTCCGCCTCGCACTCGTCGCTCAGGATTTCGGCGTAGAGCGCCGCCTTCGAGGGGAAATGCTTGAACAGCAGCGCCTCGGAAATGGCAGCGGCGGCCGCCACGCTCTTCGTCGTGGTGCCGGTATAACCATGTCGGGCAAAGCAGCGCTTTGCGGCACCGAGGATCAATTGACGCCTCAGGTCGCTCGTCATACGCAATGAGCTCATGCTGGGTGAGTAAGCACTCACCCACGCAGAAGTCAAGCACTATGTTGCATCGCAACCTGAATGCGTTGCAAACTCAGGGGAAATTCGTCAGGCGGCCCGCAAGTCGCTCCGGTCCTAGATCGGCTGGAATCCCAGGTCGCCGCGGATCCGGTTGACGATGTAGGTTCCGTCACGGCTGGGCAGGATGCGCTCCAGGTTGGCGCTGTCGATCTTCACATTGGCAAAGCGCGGCCCGGCGGAGACGTCGTGGACGGCTTTGGCGAAGGCCTCGACCTCGGCCATGGTCGTGACGGCCCGGCTGTCCGCAATGCCGCAGGCTCTGGCGATGCCGACGAGGTCGGCGGCCGCGGACGTGTGGCTGGTCTGGCCGCCGGTCTCGCCATAAGCCTCGTTGTCGAGCACGACGATGGAGAGGTTGCACGGCTTCTGCAGGCCGATGGTGGCAAGGCTGCCCATGCCCATCAGCATCTCGCCGTCGCCCGTGATGACCAACACCGGCAGCTTCGGCTGCGCCAGGGCGAGGCCAAGGCCAATCATCGCGGCGCCGCCCATGCCGCCCCAGAGATAGAAATTGCGCGCGTGGTCGCCGACCGCGCACATGTCGTTCGTGGAGGCGCCCAGGCCGCCGATCGCGACGACGTCCCTGCGGTCCGCGAGCAGTGTGGACACCACCTGGCGGCGGTCGAGGAGATTGGCCTTGCTCATTTGGTGAAAACCTTGGCGCCGATCAGGCGCTGCGACAGAAGGACGGCAGTGGGCGTCAGCGCGTTGTAGGCCTGCGCCGCGGCGGCCTCGAGCACGGCCGGCACCTCGGCCGCGTTCGAGGCGCGCAGCACCTTGACGCCGGAGAGCTCGAACACGCCTTGCGTGGTCGATCCCATCGGCACCTGCCACGGATTGAACTCGCCCCACTCGCCGCGCATGGTCACGAGCGTGAGGAACGGAAAACGCAGGATCGGGATCAGCGACAGCATGTTGATACAATTGCCGACGCCGCTCGACTGCATCAGCAGCACGCCGCGCTGTCCTCCGGTCCACGCGCCGGCGAGCAGCGCCACGCCCTCCTCCTCCGTCGTCAAGGGAATGCCGCGCATCGTGGAGGAGTCCAGCACGCGCTGGATCAGCTTGGAATGACCGGCATCGGGCACGTACGGCACCTGCCGGACGTCGAAGCGCTGCAACGTCGCGAAAATATCGTCAGGCCAACTCGGCGTCGTGTCGGCAGCGTCAGTGCGTGCGTGCATTTTCCTGTCCGGTCGGCTAGCAAGGTGCAAAGACTGTAGACGCATGCACGCGCCAACCAGAACAACAAAAACGGCATATCGGCTTTAACCGGCGAGTATAACGGGATGAACGCAGATGCGAAGGCGCTGGCCGCAAGCTTCGACCTCGAGAAGCTGACGCCTGAGTTCTACGATAACCCCTACCCGACCTATCGTGCACTGCGGGAGAACGAGCCCGTCAAGCGCCTGCGCAACGGCACCGTGTTCCTGACCCGCTACGACGATCTCGTCACCACCTACAAGAACACGAAAGCGTTCAGCTCGGACAAGAAGCGGGAGTTCGCGCCGAAATACGGTGACACGCCGCTCTATGAGCACCACACCACGAGCCTCGTCTTCAACGATCCTCCGTCGCATACCCGCGTGCGGCGCCTGATCATGGGCGCGCTGTCGCCGCGCGCGATCGCGAGCATGGAGGCCGACCTGATCAAGCTCGTCGACCGCCTGCTCGACGCAATCGCCGCCAAGGGCAGTTGTGAGCTGATCGAGGACTTCGCTGCTTCGATCCCGATCGAGGTGATCGGCAATCTGCTCGACGTCCCTCACGACGAACGCGGGCCGCTGCGCGACTGGTCCCTGGCGATCCTTGGCGCCCTCGAACCCGTGGTGTCGCCCGAAGCGGCCGCGCGAGGCAACAAGGCGGTGACGGATTTCCTCGCCTATCTCGAAACGCTGGTTGCGCGCCGGCGCCAGAAGCCAGGCAATCCCGAGCGCGACGTGCTGACGCGGCTGATCCACGGAGAAGGCAGCGGCGAGGAGAACGGCGAGCGGCTGACCGAGAAGGAGCTGCTGCACAATTGCATCTTCCTGCTCAATGCCGGCCACGAGACCACCACCAATCTGATCGGCAACGGCCTTGTCGCGCTCGACCGGCATCCCGACCAGAAGCAGCGCCTGATCGACAACCCCGACATGATCAAGACCGCGGTCGAGGAGATGCTGCGCTACGAGAGCTCGAACCAGCTTGGCAACCGCATGACCACCGAGCGCGTCGAACTCGGCGGCGTCATGCTCGAGGCAGGGACGTCGGTGACACTGTGCATCGGTGCGGCCAACCGCGATCCCACGCAGTTTCCGGACCCTGAAAGCTTCGACATCGCGCGCACGCCGAACCGGCACCTTGCCTTCGCCACCGGCGCGCATCAATGCGCGGGCATGGCGCTGGCGCGGCTGGAAGGCGCGATCGCGATCTCGCGCTTCCTGGCGCGCTTCCCGAACTATGCCGTGAGCGGGCCGCCAGTGCGGGGGGGACGGGTCCGTTTCCGCGGCTTTCTGAGTGTGCCCTGCTCGATCGGCTGAGGGACCGGCAACAAACCGCGAAAACAACCCCATGCACAGTAGCCCGGCGTCCGTGCAAGGCGCCGAGGATTTCGGCTAAGCCTCTGAGATCCCTCGGCAGTAGACTACCGGTGACTAAATACCTACACCGCGGTCCTGTGGCGCGCGATGCAGGTTCGCAGCACCTCGTCCATCGGCTTGGCCCACCACTCGTTGGAGAAGATCTCGATCTCGGAATAGCCGGCAAAGCCCTGCGCTTCGACCGCCTGACGCACCGATTTGATATCGATGACGCCGTCGCCCATCATGCCGCGGTCGTTGAGAATATCTTTTGTCGGCACCAGCCAGTCGCAGACGTGGAAAGCAAGCAGGCGATCTTTCCCGGCCCGCGCGATCTGCCCCATCAGCTCAGGGTCCCACCAGATGTGATAGACGTCGAGCGCGACGCCGAGCATGCCAGTTCGGCCGGGATCGAGCCGGTCGCAGATGTCCAGCGCCTGCTTTGTGGTGTTCACGCAGGCGCGGTCGGCTGCATAGGCCGGGTGCAGCGGCTCGATCGCCAGCGGCAGCTTTGCCTGTCTGGCGTAGTCGAGCATCTCGGCAAGTGCTTCTTCGACCTGCCCGCGCGCCGCCACGAGATCCTTCGAGGCCTCGCTGCCCGGCCGTGAATATTGCGGCAGACCGCCGACGACGAGGACGATGCAGGGCGCGCCCAGCGCCTCGGCTTCGTCGACGCAGCGCCTGTTGTCGTCCCGTACCTCGCCGCAGCGCGAGGCGTCCGACGTGAACATGCCGCCGCGGCAATAGCCTGACAGCTCAAGTCCGGCATCGCGGACGGCGCGCGTAGCGCGTTCGAGCCCGACAGCTGCGACCTGATCGCGCCAGGGGTCGATGGCGCGGATGCCGTGCTTCGCACAAGCGTCTATGATCGCGAGGATATCACCCTGCTTGCGGACGGTTGCCGTGTTCAGCGATAGCCAGCGATGGTCGGACGAGAAGTCGCGCATCAGGATTCGATACCGTGGGTGGCGAGCACGGTCTTCATCCGCTGCGTCGCGAGTTCAGGGTTGGCGAGCAGGCCGGCCTTGTCAGCCAGACGGAACAACTCGGCCAGATGCAGCGTGGAGCGCGTGCTCTCCTGGCCGCCGACCATGGTGAAATGATCCTGATGGCCGTTGAGATAGGCCATGAACACCACGCCGGTCTTGTAGAAACGCGTCGGCGCCTTGAAGATGTGACGCGAGAGCGGCACCGTCGGCCCCAGCACATCGTGGAAGCCGGCCTCGTCGCCGGCCGCCAGCCGCGACAGCGCATAGGATGCCGCCGGCGCGATGGCATCGAAGATGCCGAGCAGCGCGTGCGAAAAGCCCTGCTCGTCGCCGGCGATCAGCTCTGCGTAGTTGAAGTCGTCGCCGGTATACATCCTGATGCGCTTGTCGAGGCGGCGGCGCATGTCGATCTCGCGCTGCTTGTCCAGCAGCGAGACCTTGACCCCGTCGACCTTGGCGGCATTGCCGTTGATGATGGCCACAGCCGCGTCCATCGCCTTGTCGAGGTCTTTGGTGCCCCAATAGCCGGTCAGCGCGGGATCGAACATGTCGCCGAGCCAATGGATGATGACGGGCTCGCGAACCTGCGACAGCACGCGGTCATAAACCTTGGCGTAATCGTCGGCGTTGCGGCCGAGCTTGGCCAGCGCGCGCGACGCCATCAGGATGATGCGGCCGCCAACCTTCTCCACCGCCGAGACCTGCTCCTCATAGGCGCGGATCACGTCGTCGATGGTCTTGGCATCTTCCACCGCGAGATGGTCCGTGCCGGCACCCGAGAACACCAGCGCGTTGCGGCGCTTTGCGGCACCGACCGAGCGCGTGATCAGCTCCAGCGAGGTCGGCCAGTCCAGGCCCATGCCGCGCTGCGCGGTGTCCATGGCTTCGGCAACGCCGAGGCCGAGGTCCCAGACGTGCTCGCGGAAGGCGACGGTCTTGTCCCAGTCGACGGCCACCGACAGCCAGGGATCGTTGTCGGCGAAGGGATCGGCGACGGTGTGCACGGCGGAGAAGGCGATGCGATTGAGCGGTCCTTCCAGCTTTGCGGGAAACGTGCGCGAGGCCGCGAGCCGATAGGTCTCGATCGAGCGATCGGCCTTGGGCAGCTTCAGCGACAATGACGACATGGGTTGAACGGGCTTGTTCATGATTTCAGACCTCTTCCCGTCATTGCGAGCGAAGCGACGAAGCAATCCAGACTGTTGCCGCGGATGGACACTGGATTGCTTCGCTTCGCTCGCAATGACGGCTTGGTGGACATCCGAGTTTACTCGACGGACCTCACGCCTTGATCGGGGCGACGTCGATCCAGCGCCGCTCCTTCCAGCTCTTCAGCGCGCATTCGGCCAGCTGCACGCCCTTGGCGCCTTCGAGCAGCGTGAACTTGTAGGGCGCATCCTCGTAGACGTGCCGGATGAACATCTCCCACTGCTCCCTGAAGCCGTTGTCGTAGGTGACGTTGTCGGGCAGCTTCTGCCAGTCGCCGTAGAAATCGTGCAGCCGCTTCTCGTCGGGATTCCAGACCGGCCTCGGGGTCGCCTGCCGCGCCTGGATCATGCAGTCGGTGAGCCCCGCGACCGCCGAGCCGTGTGTGCCGTCGACCTGGAACGTAACGAGGTCGTCGCGATAGACGCGCGTCACCCATGACATGTTGATGTGCGCGATGACGCCGCCTTCGAGCTGGAATGTCGCGTACGCGGAATCATCCGCGGTCGCCTTGTACTTCTTGCCCTGCTCGTCATAGCGCTCGGGGATGTCGGTGTTGCCGATGCAGCTCACGCTCTGAACGTTGCCGAAGAGGTTGTCGAGCACGTAGCGCCAGTGGCAGACCATGTCGAGGATGATGCCGCCGCCGTCCTCGCTGCGGTAGTTCCAGGACGGCCGCTGCGCCTCCTGCCAGCCGCCTTCGAACACCCAATAGCCGAACTCGCCGCGCACCGAGAGGATGCGGCCGAAAAAGCCGCTATCGCGCAGGAAGGCGATCTTCTTCAGGCCCGGCAGGAACAGCTTGTCCTGCACCGTGCCATGCTTGATGCCCTTGGCATTGGCAAGCTTCACGACCTCGAGCGCCTCCTCGAAATTGGTCGCGATCGGCTTCTCGCAATAGACGTGCTTGCCGGCATTGATCGCCTGGGTCAGCAAGCCCGGACGCGCCTGGGTGGTCGCGGCGTCGAAGAACATGGTGTCGTTCTTGTCGGCGAGTGCCGCATCGAGATCGGTGGTCCAGCGCGTGATGTTGTAGCGCCTGGCGAGCGCCTCGACCTTGTCGGCGCTGCGGCCGACCAGGATCGGATCGGGCATGACGCGGTCGCCGTTCTTCAGGCGGACGCCGCCCTGGTCGCGGATCGCGACGATGGAGCGGATCAGATGCTGGTTGAGCCCCATGCGGCCGGTGACGCCGTTCATGATGAGGCCGAGGCGTTGGGTGGTCATGCCAAATGCTCCTGAGATGATCCTGGCTGTTCGAGCGGGCACAGCGCCGGCCAGTCCGGATGGACCGACGTCGCGAAACCCGTTGCGTGAAGCGATCCCGTCAGGAGATCGCCGTCGTGAATCTTGAGGCGGATGCCCTGCCCGGCATCGGCATAGAGATCGGGATGCGCGGCCGCGAAGGCCGCTGCCTCCGCCGCAGGCGTTTCGCCGAAGCCGTCGACATAGTGATGGCCGTTGCGTTCGGCATGGGTGACGCCGAGGAAGGCACCGAGCGCGAGATCCTGCTGCACGGCGAGGCCGGCCTGGCAGGTGAGGTCTTCGCCGGTGACGTAGAAAGTCTCGCTCTCCGCGCTCCATTTCGCTGCACGCGTGGCGTTGACGATCGACTTGTAAATTCCCTTGCAGGATTTCGAGGAGATGCCGCGATAGCCGAGTGCCCGCGCCGTCGGGAAGGCATCATAGGAATCGTCGGCCTCGTCGATGATGAAACCACGCGCAGCCAATGCGCCGAGCGGCGATTGCCGCGTGATGTCGCGCGGCATCGGTTGTTCGATATAGAGCAGACGCGTGGCGATCGGACGCAGCGCGGCGTCATGATCAAGCCGGTCCATCAGCGCCTGCAATGCGGCGAAGTCCGCATATTGCTCGTTGGCGTCGAGCGTCACCCTGTAGTCGCGCCCGAGCGTGTCGAGCTCCTTGCCGATCCGCGCGAGCCGCGCCGTATCGGCGGCGGGATCGCCCGACAGTTTGAGCTTGAAGTAGCGCGCGCCGGCGTTCTCGCGCGGATCGGCGACGCCGCCCTCGCCCTCTATGGCGTCATCCAGGCCGACGGTGTGCCTGATGGCAACACGCTGCAGCGGCACCCGACCCGAGAGAAACCTGGCGATGTCCAATTTTGCGAGGTCAGGCGACAGCCGCGCATCGATGCCCGCGATATTGCCGGCCATCCCCTCGAAGAAGTTGGTTTCGGCGGCGCGCAGCAGCGCATCGAGGATCGCCTTGTCGATCTCCGCCGGGCCATAAGCCGCGGCGAGCGGCGGAATGTTCTTGTTCGCACAGGTCGCGACCTGGTCCCCGATGCACGAGGCATGCAGATCGAACGCGGTCTGATATCCGGCGCTCGCCAGATAGAGCCCGCGCGCGATCTCCAGCGATTCTCTCAGCCCCTCTACCGTCTGTGCCGGCGAAAGCTCCGGCCGCTTGTCGAACCACTTCGGCACCAGCAGCTCGGCGCTGGCGCCGACAGCGGTCCCCCTGCCCTCAACCTCGAGCTCGACCCGCACGAACAGCTGCGGCGTGGCGCTGATGGTGATCGCGCCGAAGCGGAACGGCCGCGCGAATGGCACGGGACGTTCGAAGAAGGCGATGTCTCGCAGCTTCAGGCGCACCGACATGGTCCTATGAAGCTCGTCATAGCCGGGCTTGTCCCGGGCATCCACGTTCTTTGTCGCACGGAGCAAGACGTGGATGGCCGGGTCAAGCCCGGCCATGACGCCTTGAAAGCTAGAGCTACTCCCATCACTCTCAATCCAATGCCCCTTGCGAGAAGAAGTGCTTGCGGATGCGCTGCACGAGCTCGGTGAAGACAGGATCGGCCATCGCGTCGAGCGAGCGCGGACGCGGCAGTGGCACGTCGTAGATCGCGGCGATCGCGCCGGGGCGCTCGGTCATCACAAGCACGCGGTCGGCGAGGAACACGGCCTCGGGAATCGAATGCGTGATCAGCAACACCGTCTTCCCGGTCTCGCGCTGGATCCGCATCAATTCGACATTCATTCGCTCGCGCGTCAACGCATCGAGCGCGCCGAACGGCTCGTCCATCAGCATGATCCTGGGATCGTGCACCAGCGCGCGGCAGATCGAGGCACGCTGCTGCATGCCGCCGGAGAGTTGCCACGGTAGCTTCTTTTCGAAGCCTTCGAGGCCGACCAGCTTCAACAGCTCCTTGGCACGGGGAAGATACTTGTCCCGCGGCAGCCGCTTCATGTCGATCGGCAGCATCACGTTCTTGAGGATGTTGCGCCAGGGCAAGAGCAGAGCGTTCTGAAAGACGATGCCGACATTGCCGTGCGGCGTCGTCACCTTCTCGCCCTCGACGAGGATCTCGCCCGTGGTCGGCGGCAGCAGGCCCGAGATCAGCTTGAGCAACGTGGACTTGCCGCAGCCGGAAGGGCCGACCACGACGAAGAACTCGCCGTCGTTGATGTGGAAGTCGAGCGGCCGTAGCGACGGCACGTCGCCGTCGCGTGTCCGGTAGGTCTTGGATACGCCCGACAGCTTGATGCCCGACGCATCGCCGGCAGCCCGGCCGCTCACCAGTCTCAGATGTGCAGCCGGCTGCGCGGTTTCGCTCATAACAGTCGCAGGTTTCACGAGCCGCTCTTCGGCAGATAGTCGTTGGTGTAGAAGGCCTTCGGGTTCTCCTTGGCCTTGGCATCGAGGCCGCCATATTCGACCATCAGATTGACCGTATCAGTCATGTTCTGGTCGCTGACCTGGAACGGCCGCTTGCTCTTGGTCTCCGCGGTCCGGTAGAGCGGAATCGTGAGCTCAAAACCCTGCGTGAGCGTATCGATCTTGCCGCCCTTCGGGTTGGCGTCAAGGATCGCCTGCGCCGCCGCCTTCGGCTCCTTTTCGGCGGCTTCGACCGCTTTCGTCGTCGCCGACATGAAGCGGCGGACGAGATCGGCATTGGCCTTCACATAATCGGCGTTGGCGATGATGCCGGACGAGACCATGTTGATGCCGTAGTCGGCGAACTTGATCGGATAGACGTCCTTGCCGGTGGCGTCCTTGATCTTCATCGACTGGTCCATGACGTAGCCGAGCAGCAGATCGGCCTGGCCGTTGATGACGGCGTTGAGCTTGGTCTGGCCGTCGCCGGCGACGGTCTTGAAATCGCTTTCCTTCAAGCCGGTCTTCTTCAGGAACAGCGGCCAGATCTGTGTCATGGAATCGGCGGGCGTGATCGCCACCGTCTTGCCCTTGATGTCCTCGGGCTTCCTGATGTTCTTGTCGGCGAAGCCCATGGCGGACATCGGCGAGGTCTGGAGCAGGACACCGGTCGCAACCACCGGCGCCCCCTTGATCGCGGCGCGCATCATGGTGGGGACGTCGACATAGCCGAAATCGGCCGTCTTGGCGGCGACAGCCTGCGTGGTCGCCGCCGAGCCGCGGCCTTCCTGGATCTCGATATCAATGCCCTCGGCCGCGTAGATGCCCTTGGCCTTCCCATAATAGAACGGCGCATGCTCGCCATAGACGTACCAGTTCAGCATCAGCACGACCTTGTCGGCCGCGTGCGCCGGCATGGCCGTAAATGCCATCAGCGCCGCTGAGACAGCCCCAATCAACCGCTTCATCGCTTCTCTCCCTTGCCGCTCGTTGTGCCGGCCGTTCGCGGCCGTTCGCTGCTAGTTTTGGTTCGAGCATGATCTGATCGGAAAACCGCTGCACACTTTTCCGGATCATGCTGTTAAGACGCAAAGATCACGTCCTCGCGCTGGCTGACATGCCAGGGAATGACCAGCTTCTCGATGCGGTCGACGATCCAGAACAGGACCACGCCGAGCAGCGCGAGAATGACGAGGGCCGCGAACATCGTCGGCAGGTCGAACGTGCCGATCGAGCGCTGCATGACGTAGCCGATGCCGGAATTTGAGCCGACGAACTCGCCGACGACGGCACCGACGACCGCCAGCGTCACCGACACCTTGAGGCCGGAAAAGATCGCCGGCAGCGCATGCGGCAGGTTCACCGCGCGAAACACCTGAAAGCGGCTGCCCTGCATGGCGCGGGCGAGATCGACCATATCAGGGTCGACCGATTTGAAGCCCTGCACCGCAGACACCACCACGGGGAAGAAGCCGAGCAGGAAGGCCGAGATCACCTTTGGAATGATGCCGAAGCCGAACCAGACCACGAAGAGCGGCGCGATCGCGATCTTCGGCACCGACTGCGAGAACACCAGCAGCGGGTAGACGTAGCTCTCCACCGTCTTCGAGCCCGCGATCAGCATCGCCACGGGAATGCCGAACAGCGCCGAGAGCAGGAAGCCGCAAACGGTCGCGTAGGTCGTCGGCCAGGCCTGGCGCAGCAGCTCCGGCCATTCGGTGCGCAGCACGGCGACGACGTCGAGCGGCGACGGGATCTGGTAGGCAGGAATCCTGAACAGGCGGATCGCGAGATCCCAGGCGACGACGATGAAGACGAGGAACAAGAACGGCCGAACCCAGGCTGCATTCAGCAGCTTGGAAACGGCGTTTTGCGGCTTCAATTCAGCCACGTATTCCTCCCGGTCGTTCTTCTAGGTTCGGGCGAGAAATTAACCCGTTGGATAAATACTGTCCAGCGGATTCCCTGTGACGTTTTGCGGCGGGGTTCCTGCGGGTTGGCGGATGCCGGGACCGGCGCTTCCTTGTCCCGGACGCGCCGCAGCGCCCTTGTGCTGCTGCGCCGCGTCCGGGGCACGAGACCACCATCCGCATCGTCATTGCGAGCGCAGCGAAGCAGTCCAGACTGTCTCGACGGAAAGATTCTGGATTGCTTGGCTGCGCTCGCAATGACGGAGCGTCGCTCCATCCAGGCTACAGACCAAAAGCTAAACCGTCTGCGCCACCGCGCTGCGGGACTTCGGGGCCTTCGCGATCTCGAACAGCGCGGCCGACCGCCCGGTCAGCGCAGCCAGGACGAGGCCGACCATATGGGCCAGCCTCTCGTCCTTGGCCTTCTTGTCGAGGAGATCACGCCCGAAGATCACGCTGAGCGTCGCAGAGTTCGACAGGTAGAAGAAGCTCAGCGCCGCGATCGAGATGTAGAGCTGCACCGGATCGACCGCGACCTGGAAGTCGCCGCTGTCGACGCCGCGCCGCACCACAGTCCGGATCATCTCGACGAAGGGCGAGTGCATCGACTTGACCTTGGTCGATTTCTTCAGATGCTTGGCGCGTGCAAGGTTCTCGGTCTGCAGCAGCGACAGGAATTCGGGATTGCGCAGGAAGTAATTCCAGGTGAACTCGATCAGCCGGCGGATGGCCTCGGGCGGATCGAGGTGTTCGAGATCGAGCCCCCGCTCCTCGCTGCGGATCTTGTCATAGGCGCCTTCGAGCACCGCGAGATAAAGCTCGTCCTTGTTGCCCACGTGATAGTAGAGCATGCGCTTGTTGGCGCCGGCCTTCGCCGCGATCCGGTCGACGCGCGCGCCCGCCAGGCCATGAGCGGAAAATTCCTGCTTGGCGGCTTCGAGAATGCGCAGCCGCATCCCCTCGGGATCGCGCTGCCATTTCTGAGTTCGCTTTGGCTTCGTCAAACCGGTTGCTCGCTGAGGAGTCTTGGTGTGCCATGTAACACGCAGGCGAGCGTTTGAGAACGCAAGGATGTTGGCTCCGTCATTCCGGGATGGTCCGAAGGACCAGACCCGGAATCTCGAGATTCCGGGTTCGCCCTTCGGGCGCCCCGGAATGACAGAATCACTTCACCGGCTTCGGGGAGCGCTCCAGGAGCACGGTCTGGATGCCGCAGGTGCCGCTGCGCACCGTCATGATCCGCGTGCCCGGCTTGCGGCCGTTGCGGACCTCGGAGACGTCGAGCCCGGCGGCGATCAGGCGGGCGCGCGTAGCGTCGATGTCGGCGACGCGCCAGCTCACACCCCAGAGGCGGTCATGCGCGGCATCGCCGCCGGCCACGGGGCGGCGGACCACCTCGACGATGAGGTCGCCGCAGCGGAAGAACATCAGCTGGCCCCAATCCTGGTGAGAGCGATCGAGCGCCAGATCGAGTCCGAGCCGCGCACCGTAGAGCGCGGCGGCGCGATCGGAATCCTCAGTGGTAACGACGACGTGGTCGAGCGCGTCGATCGGCGCGATATCGGTCGCGACCGACTTCGGGCGCTCCTCGGCCAGTTCGAGGAAGAACATGCGCACGCCCCGCGTGAGCTCGGTGGCGGCACGCGTACGCTTCCAGTGCAGTACGGCGCCCGATCCGGCATCGCTGCTCTCGACCTCCGTGACCGGGTCCGGCTGCAAGGCCACACGCTCCAGCCGGCGGTGCATCTTGCCGACGTCTGCGACGCGAAAGCAAAGGCTGGCGATAATGCCTTCCTGGTCGTCGAGCAGCGCGCGCATGCGGTCGGCGGTGACGCTGAAGCCGCTCGGCGCCATCAATTCGATGGTCATGTTGTCCAGGGTGAACAGCACCCTGTCCGCGCCCTCGCCCGAGTTCTGCCAGGCCGGTGCGCGGGCGAGCAGCGTCTGATAGGCTGCCTTTGCGGCACCGATATCACTCACCAGAACGACGATGTGATCGAGGCCGGTGATCATCCTGCACCCATTTGATCGACTTGGAACCCGCGGACCGAAAGACGGCGTTTGTCCGGGCTTGGCATTGGCCTGACATGGTCGTATTCCGGCACCATGCTGATCTCAAGCGCTTCGGGCAGCAGATTTGCGAATAATTTCAGCGTCCCTCCAGAGCGGAACCGGTGCTAGAGTAATCCGGCCGGCGGGGACCACAAGCGCATCACGGACAAGCAATGCAGGCTCTCTTCATCGGACAGACCTATATCGACGTCGTCTTCATCACCGACCACATGCCGACCGGGGACGAGAAGCACGTGGCTTCGGATTACGCGGTCTCCTTCGGCGGCAATGCGGTGACCGCGGCGTTCTGCTGCGCCAAGCTCGGCATCGTGCCGGATCTCATCGCCACTGCGGCCAATGACTGGCTGGGGCGCATGTTCCAGGACATGTGCGCCAAGTACGGCATCTCGCTGCATGGGCGCAAGGTCAACCAGTCCTCGCTCTCCTTCATCATGCCCAAGGACGGCAAGCGCGCCATCGTCCGCTGCCGCGACGACGAGCACATCCACCCCTTCCCCATCCTCAATCTCGGCGGCTGCCGCGCCCTGCACGTGGACGGCCATCAGCCCGATGCCGCGATCCATTACGCCAAGGTCTGCCGCGAGGCTGGCATCCTGACCTCGCTCGACGGCGGCGGCCTGCGCACCAACACCCATGAGCTGCTCGAATTCATCGACGTCGCGATCGTCGCCGAACGCCTTTGCGAGCAGATGGACCTGACGCCCGAGAAGATGCTCGACTATCTCAAGGGCCGCGGCTGCAAGATCGGCGGCGTCACCATGGGCGAGAAGGGCCTGCTCTGGTACGACGAAACAGGGACGGTGCAGGTGATGCCGGCGATGCCGATCCCGCGCGAGCGCGTGATCGACACCAACGGCGCCGGCGACGTCTTCCACGGCGCCTATGTCTATTCCTACCTCGCCCATCCCGGCAAAAGCTGGCGCGAGCATTTCGATTTCGCGCGCGCCGCCTCGACCTTCAAGATCCAGCGCCTCGGCAACGAGGCCGGCTTGCCGACGCTGGTCGACATCGCCAAGGTCAGGCACGAGTTCGAGGTCAGGGTCTAGCCGGGGTTTCCCATGGGGCGCGTCTTCGTCGCCGGCAGCATCAACATGGACGTGGTGGTGACGGCGGATCGCCACCCCAAGGTTGGCGAGACCGTCGCGGGTCAGCAGGTGCTGTATTTCCCGGGCGGCAAGGGCGCCAACCAGGCGGTCGCGGCATCCCGGCTCGGTGCGCGGACCACGCTGATCGGACGGCTGGGAAAGGATTCATTCGGGGCCGAGCTGAAAGCCTTCCTCGACGAACAGGGCATCGATCTCGGCTATGTGGTGGAGACGGCGGAGGCCCACACCGGCACGGCCATCATTACGGTGGCAGAGGCCGACAACACAATCGTCGTCATCCCCGGGGCGAACGGGCTGGTTGCCGCCGACGACGTCAACGTCGTGCCGCTGCTGAAGGGCGATGTCGCCGTCAGCCAGTTCGAGATTCCGCTCCCCGCGATCGCCGCCTTTTTCCAACGCGCGCGCGGAGCCGGGGCCACGACGCTGCTCAACCCGGCACCGGCGCAGGCAATGCCCCGCGAGCTGCTCGCGCTGGTCGACATCCTCGTGCTGAACGAGACCGAGCTCGGCGTCCTCGCAGGCAGCGAGCTCTCCGAGAGCGACGCGGCGGCGCGGATCATCGAGGTCGCGCGGAAACTTCAGGCGCGCAAGGACCAGACCATCTGCGTCACGCTCGGCAAGCGCGGCGTGCTCGCCCTCGCCGGGCGCGAGGAGATTGCCGTGCCCGGCCGCGCGGTGAAGGCGCTCGACACCACGGGCGCCGGCGATTGCTTCGTCGGTGCCCTGGCCGCGCAACTGGCCGACGACGTGCCCCTGCGCGCCGCCCTCACGTTCGCCAACGCGGCCGCTTCGATCAGCGTGCAGCGGATGGGCGCAGGGCCGTCGATGCCGACGGCGGAGGAAGTAGCAGCCGTCTTGTAGCCCCTATGCCAGCGCGCTCTTCAGGTCGAAGCTCTCGTCCGCGGCCTGCTCCGGCGTGATGGAGCGGTCCATGGCCTGCAGGCGGCGGCCGAACATGTGATCGCCGGCGCGATTGATCGATTCGATGCCGAGCAGCTTGTCGCCCTTGTAGCAGAACGCGGAGAACGCCTTGTTGGCGGGGTTGCCGCGCAGCACGACGCGATCATAGCCGGTGGTCAGCCCGGCGATCTGGAGCTTGTCGTCGCCCTGGTCGCTCCAGAACCAGGGATGGCTGTCGTACGGCTTCCTGTCGCCGGTCAGCCGCGCCGCGAGGCAGCGGGCGTGATCGGTGGCGTTCTGCACCGATTCCAGCCGTAGCGAGCCGCCGAAGCGCGGGCTTGCGAACAGCGCGCAATCGCCGATCGCGGAGATATCGGGATCGGCGGTGGAGAGATATTCGTCGACGATGATGCCGGCGGCGACGGGGAGCCCCGCCTCCGCGGCAAGCTCGATGTTCGGCAGCACGCCGACGCCGACCAAGACGAGGTCGGCGGGCAGATGCCGTCCGTCGCTCAAGGAAACGCCGGTGACCTTGCCGCCCTCGGCCTCGATCGCGGTGGCCTGCACGCCGAGATGGATGCGGATGCCGGCCTCGCGATGGCGCTCCTGGAAATACTCCGAGACCTCAGCCGTGACCGCGCGCGCCATGACGCGCGGGGCGAGCTCGAGCACGTCGACCTCGAGCCCTTTGATTCTCGCAGTGGAGGCGAATTCAAGACCGATGAAGCCGGCGCCGATGATCACGGCGCGCTTCTTCGTGGGCATGATCTGTCGCAGTGCCTCGCTGTCGTCGAGGATGCGCAGATATTTCACGTCGGGCAGGTTGGCATTGGGCAGGTCGAGCAGGCGATTGCGCGCGCCGGTTGCCAGGACGAGGTGCCCGTATGGCAGCGTGTCGCCGGATGCGAGATGCACCCTGCGCCCGGCCCGGTCGATCGACACCGCGCGGCCCGCGATCAGCTCGATGTTCTGGTCCTGGTAAAATTTCTCCGGCCGGAACATCAGGCTCTCCGGCCCGGCCGAGCCCTTGATGTAGGCCTTCGACAGCGGCGGCCGCTGATAGGGCAGATGCGACTCGTCGTTGATGAGGCAGATGCGCGCGGAGAAGCCTGCCTGGCGCAGCGATGCCGCGACCTGGTAGCCGCCGTGGCCGGCGCCGACGATGATCACCGGACCGCCCGTCATTGGAGCAGCCCACTTCCGGAGACACGAGCGTGACCCATGTCGTCTCCCTCTCACGCTGATTTTGGTTTGCTGACCTCAGGAGGAGCCGGCGCTCGTGTCCGTTCCTTGGCAAAGGCGCACCTATTTGAGCCTATCGCTCCGCCGGGCGCAAGAGCGGCGGCCGGGGATTGTCTCCGCTCGCCTTCTGCGATTTAGTTGCAGCAATCATCTCATGCCGGGGATTTCGATATGCCAGCTCCCGTCTCGAAGCCCGACGATCCCGCCCTGCTGCGGATCGACGGCCCGATCGCGACCATCACGCTCAACCGCCCTGCCGCGTACAACGCGATCAACCTCGCCATCGCGCAGAAGCTCGAGCAGCTCGCGGCCTATATCGAGGGCGACGACAGCATCCGCGTCGTGGTGCTCGAAGGCGAAGGCCGCGCCTTCTCGGCCGGCGGCGATCTGCAGACGATCGGGGCCGCCGCCGAGGCCGGCACGGTGACGCCCGTCGTCGGCGAGCTCTTGAAGCACTATCACGCCTTCATCGAGATCGTCAGGCGCATGCCGAAGCTGTCGCTGTCGAGCGTGCACGGCTCGGCCGCCGGCGCCGGCATGGGGCTCGCCTTCGTCACCGATCTCTGCATCGCCGCCGATGACGCCAAGTTCACGCCGGCCTATGCCAAGATCGGGGTGTCGCCGGACGGCGGCTCGACGGTCGGGATCGTCGGCACGGTCGGCTCTCGCCGGGCGCTGCAGATCTTCCTGGCCGAGGACAATTTCACCGCGCAGCAGGCCTACGAATGGGGCCTCGTCGCCAAGACCGTTCCGGCCGCCGATCTGAAAGCGGCAACGCGGCAATTCGCCGAGCGGCTGGCGCAGAACCCGCCCGCGGCGATCGCCGGCACCAAGCAGCTGGTCTACCAGGCCGCGACCACGCCGGTGAAGCAGCAGCTCGATGCCGAGGAGCACAAGATCATCATGGCGATGAACACGGACCCGTTTCGCGCCGCCGTGAAGAAGTTCACCAGCAAGGGCAAATAGCGCCGCGCTCGCTCAGCGCTTCGCGGCGCCGGGCCCGGCCCTCTGCATGAAATCGAAATCGCAGCCCTCGTCGGCCTGCAGGATGGTCTCGTTGAACAGCCAGGCGTAGCCGCGCCGCGCCTCCTCGGGTGCGGCGGCCGGCATCAAGGCGGCGCGACGGCGTTCCAACTCGACGGCATCAACCAGCAGCTCGATGCTGCGCCTTGCGACATCGAGGCGGATCATGTCGCCGTTCTCAACCAGCGCCAGCGGGCCGCCGACGGCGGATTCCGGCGTGATGTGCAGCACGATCGTGCCGAACGCGGTGCCGCTCATGCGCGCGTCCGAGATGCGCACCATGTCCTTGGTACCGTTCCGCGCCAGCTTCTTCGGGATCGGCAGATAGCCGGCTTCCGGCATGCCCGGCGCGCCTTTCGGGCCGGCATTGCGCAGCACCAGCACGTCGTCGGCAGTGACGTCGAGATCGGGATCGTCAACCCGCAAGGTCATGTCCTCGACGGATTCGAACACGACGGCACGCCCCGTATGCTGCAACAGCTTCGGGGTGGCGGCCGATTGCTTGATGACGGCGCCGCGCGGGGCGAGATTGCCGTGCAGGACGGCGAGGCCGCCTTCCTTCTTGATCGGGTTGTCGCGCGGGCGGATCGCGTCCTGACCGGGCACGTCCTCCGCATTCGCCGCGACGTCGCGCAGCGTCTGGCCGGTGATCGTCTTGGCATCGAGATCAACGAGATCGCCGAGCTGCGCCAGCAATTTCGGCACGCCGCCGGCGTGATGGAAATGCTCCATGTAATGCTCGCCGGAGGGCTTGAGGTCGACCAGCACCGGCACCTCGCGGCCGATCTGGTCGAACACTTCGAGATCGATCCGGTGCGGCGAGCGATGGGCCATAGCCGTGAGATGGATCAGGCCGTTGGTCGAGCCGCCGATGGCCTGGAGCACGACTTGCGCGTTCTTGAATGACGAGGGCGTCAGCAATTCGCTCGGCTTCGGTCCCTTGGCCTTGGCCATGGCGGCGGCAACCTTGCCGCTGGCCTCGGCGAGACGGAAGCGCTCGGCATGCGGCGCCGGAATGGTCGCGCTCATCGGCAGCGACAGGCCCATGGCCTCGATCATGCAGGCCATGGTCGAGGCCGTGCCCATCACCATGCAGGTGCCGACCGACGGCGCCAGACGCCCGTTCACCGCCTCGATCTCGGCATCGTCCATTTCGCCGGCGCGATATTTCGCCCAGAGACGGCGGCAATCGGTGCAGGCCCCCAGCACCTCGCCCTTGTGATGGCCGACCACCATGGGACCAACGGGAATGACCACCGTCGGCAGATCGGCGCTGATCGCTGCCATCACCTGCGCCGGCAGCGTCTTGTCGCAGCCGCCGATCACGATCGCCGCATCCATCGGCTGGGCGCGGATCATCTCCTCGGTGTCCATCGCCATCAGATTGCGCAGGTACATCGAGGTCGGATGCGCAAAGCTCTCCGCGATCGAAATGGTCGGGAACACGAACGGCATCGCGCCGGAGAGCATCACGCCGCGCTTGGCGGCTTCGATGATCTGCGGGACGTTGCCGTGGCAGGGATTGTAGTCGCTATAGGTATTGGTGATGCCGACGATCGGGCGCTCCAATGCATCATCGGAATAGCCCATGGCCTTGATGAACGCCTTGCGCAGGAACAACGAGAAGCCGGCATCGCCATAGCTGGTCAAACCCTTGCGCAAGCCACTCGTCATCAGATCGCTCCCTTCAGCTTTGTCGTGGTGGTAAGGCCAGTCCCCTGATTGTCAACAAGCCGGGCTGCAGGCCTGACGCTTTGTAGCGGGACCACTCAAGCGAGCATCTCACGGCGCTGCGCGTCGCAGGGTCACCTCCCGAAGATGATCCCGCATCGGGTTCGCCCGTCTCCGGCTCCCAAATGCGCGCGGCGTGCTCCGGTTGCAGTGTCCGGCGTAAATTGGTGGAACCCGGCGCCACTCCAATTCTCACAAGGGCAGGTGCGCCACATCAAGGCCGCCTGTCCCTGACCAGAAATTTCGTCGAACGCTACTAAGAATGATTAGCAAGTAGTTGCATGCCCGACCATTCTGTGGAATCTTTGTTGCGAATGACTTGCAATCGCAGGGAGGCTGCGCGTGAACCCGAGCTCCCTGCGTCGATCAGTGCCCTTGGTTCGCGCGGGTTGGTGGATGTCGTGCTGAGAAAATCGAGCTTCAGGGGCGCCATGTCGGCGGCAACGATCGTCGCCGGTCATCTGGCGAGTTGCGTCTCCGCCTCAGCTGACGAGGGCGCACGCGGCCTCGCAAATGCCCCCCCCTCGCTCGCCGCCGGCGTCGACAAGCTGACGGGAGGATTGCCGTCGGCCCATGCGGAGATCGACACCGAGCACATCTTCGGCTTCAGCATGGGGTCCGATATCGGCAAGCCCGGCGAAATCGAGGTCGAGTTCGAGAATGTCGGCGCGTTCGGCAAGCGCTCCGGCACTTACGCAGCCTGGGCCAATCTCAATCAGGTCAAGTACACGGTCTCGGACAATTTCCGGATCGCACCCGGATTTGCACTGAGCGGACAGCACATCAATGGCGTTCCCGGGCTTACCGATCATCGCGACCTTGCCTTCAGCGGCGCAGCGCTCGAACTGCGCTACAAGCTCGTCGATCGTGCCGTCGCGCCCTTCGGACTGACGCTTCATGCACAGCCCGGCTGGAGCCGGATCGACGACGCCAGCGGCGTGCATATCGCGCAGTATGGCGCAGAGTTTGCCGCGCTGTTCGATCGCGAACTGATCAAGGACAGGTTGTTTGCGGCATTCAACGTCTGGTACGGGACCGGCGGAACGCGAGAGATCTCAACCAATCTCTGGCGGCACGATTCCGAGATGCAGCTCCAGACAGCAATCTCATACGCAGTGCAGCCCGAACTGCTGCTCGGCCTCGGCATTCGCTACGCGCGGGCCTACGACGGCGGCGCACTCAACCGCTTCATAGGCGACGCGGTCTTCGCCGGCCCGACCTTCTCCTACACCATCTCGAAGGAAGTCGGCATCTCCGGCACCTGGCAGATGCAGGTTGCAGGCGGGGCAGTCGGAGACAACCGAAGCCTCAACCTGGAGCAGTTCGAGCGGCACCAGGCGCTATTGCGTCTCAACCTGCATTTCTGATGTGCGCGCCCGACGCAGTTACGTCCGCGGCCTCCGCAGCGCAACGTTTCCGGGCATGTCGGCCAGGCGCGTCTTCAGGCGCGGCACGGCGAAATCGAGGAACGCTCGCAGCTTCGCGGGCATGAACCGGCTGGGCGAATAGACGAAGCTGACCGGTTGCGGGGGCGGTTGAAAGTCCTGCAGGAGCGCAACGAGCGCTCCAGATTTGAGCGCATCCGACGCCAGGTAAGAGAACGCGACGGTGATCCCGATGCCGGCGCGTGCGGCATCGACGGCCGATTCCAGGTTGCTCGCAATGAAGCGCGACCGCACGGGCACTGCATACTCGGTCTGCCCTCGCTTGAATCTCCACGTGCTCGGCGATTGAAGCGGAGGATAGCTGATGCAGTCGTGGGCGCAGAGATCATCCGGAGACTTCGGCATTCCCCGCAACTTCAGATAGGCCGGGCTGGCGCAGGCGACGCGGTGAATTTCCCCGACGCGGACGGCGATAAGGCCACTGTCGGCGAGGTCGCCGACGCGAAGCGCGACGTCGATGTGCTCGTCCAGGAGATTGAGCGTCCGGTCCTGCAAGATCAGCTGAACGTCCACTTCCGGAAACGCCGCGAGGAACTCGGCCAGGATCGGCTGCAAGCAAAGGCGACCGAGCGCGACCAGCGTCGTGATACTCAGATCACCACGCGGCGTGGTGTATTCGCCGGCGGCAACGCGCTCGGCTTCGGTGAGATCGGCGAGAATTCGCTTGGCTGCAGCGATGTAGGAGCGCCCGGCGTCCGTTGGGACGAGCACGCGGCTCGATCGATGAAACAGCTTGGTCTGGAGATGCTCCTCGAGCTCCGACACCTTCCGGCTCACCGTTGCCAACGGCATTTTCTGACGGCGCGCGGCGGCCGATAGGCTGCCCGCCTCCGCCACCGCCAAGACCACCGACATGCTTTCGAGACGATCCATCGGACACTTCCATATTCTGGAAGGATAGATCCCGATTTTGCCAGATACCCATCATTTCCGGAAGTGCCTATTCCTCTCAGCACCGAAACCGAAGGAGAGACGAAAATGACCCAGCCCCGAAAAGGCACTGCCCTCATCACCGGTGCTTCGACCGGGATCGGCGCGATCTACGCCGACCGACTGGCGAAGCGCGGCCACGACCTCATCCTCGTTGCACGCAACAGGCAGCGGCTTGCATCGCTCGCGCGCAGGCTGAGCAACGAAAGCGGCCGCAAGGTGGAGACGGTGGAAGCCGATCTCACATCCCCTGCCGGCCTGCGCCGCGTCGAGCAACTCGTCGGAACCAACGGCGACATCTCGGTGCTGGTCAACAACGCCGGCGTCGGCGCCTCGGCCCCGCTGATCGAATCCGACATCGACAAGATGGAGGACATGATCCGTCTCAACGTCAGTGCACTGACGCGCCTGACCTACGCAGCGGTGCCCGGATTTGTTGCGCGCCGCCATGGCACGATCATCAACATCGCTTCCATCGTCGCGATCGCGCCGGAGCTGCTCAACGGCGTCTACGGCGGCTCGAAAGCCTTCGTGCTCGCATTCACCCAGTCACTCGTTCACGAGCTCGCCGGCAAGGGCATCCGCGTGCAAGCCGTGCTGCCGGGCGCCACTGCGACGGAGTTCTGGGACGTCGCGGGCACGCCGGTTCACCAGCTCCCGGCAGAGATCGTCATGTCGGCCGACGATCTGGTCGACGCCGCGCTCGCAGGTCTCGACCTAGGCGAAGTCGTGACAATCCCGGCGTTGGCCGACAAGTCGGAGTGGGATCGCCACGAGAGCGCGCGGCTTGCCATGACGAACAGGCTCTCGAGCGCCAT
Source organism: Bradyrhizobium sp. Leaf396 (assembly GCF_001424605.1). NCBI lineage: Bacteria > Pseudomonadati > Pseudomonadota > Alphaproteobacteria > Hyphomicrobiales > Nitrobacteraceae > Bradyrhizobium > Bradyrhizobium sp. Leaf396. The sequence goes on along the minus strand of NZ_LMQJ01000005.1, from coordinate 135,301 downwards.
TCCCGCCCCTCGCTACAACCTGCACACGCACGTGAATGCGTGAGCGAACAACCAGCATCAAACGGAGATCACCATGTCACGCATCATCAGCCATTCGTCCACCTCATCCATCGCCCTGCGCACGATCAGCTGGCGCGAACAGTCTGAACGCCTGCTCGCCTACGCCGAACCCATCAGCCGGATCGGTCTCTACGCGTCGCTCGCACTCATCTACGCCTGGTTCGGCGGCATGAAATTCACCGATTACGAAGCGCAGGGGCTGGTGCCCCTGGTCGAGAACAGCCCGCTGCTGCGATGGTTCTACACGCTGTTTTCGGTCCGCGGCTTCTCGACCTTTCTCGGTTTCGTCGAACTGAGCATCGGGCTCCTGATCGCGCTCCGGCTGTCGAGCCCGACCTATTCCGCAGCCGGCGGCCTTCTGTCGGCCGGACTGTTCGTGACGACGCTGAGCTTCATGGTCTCGACGCCCGGCGTCGTCGTGCCGGAGCTCGGGGCACCCGCGATCACGGTCGCTCCGGGACAGTTCCTGCTCAAGGACGTCGGCCTGCTCGCCGCTTCCTTCTGGGTGTTCACGGACTCGCTGAAGGCCGTCATCCGCAGGTGAGAACTCACTCCGCAGCGTAACAGACACGAATCCGAAACAGGAGACCTCCATGAAAGTGCCATTCATCTTCGGGGCGGCTTTCGCTGCCATTGCCATTGCGGGTGCGACGCCCAGCGCCGCCCATGGCATCGGCGAAACGGTCACGCCGCATTTCGAGCAATCGATCCCCAATATCCCGGGCAAGTCAGTCGTGGCCCTGGTTGTGAACTACGCACCTGGTGGAGCGTCGCCTTCGCACGTCCATGCCAAGTCGGCTTTCATCTTCGGCTACGTGCTGTCAGGCGCAATCGAGTCTCAGGTGAACGACGGACCCAGACGGGTCTACCGCGCCGGCGAGAGCTTCTATGAGCCGCCGGGCTCCCGTCATCCCGTCAGCCGCAATGCGAGCCGGTCCAAGCCCGCAAGCCTGCTCGCAGTGTTCGTCGTCGACAGCAGCGAGAAGGATCTGACCAGTACCGTCCGGCAGAATCAGCATCAGGGAGAGAAACATGAGTAAGCGTCTCGACTACAACCAGATCGCGCCGGCAGGCATCAAGGCGCTCGGTGGCGTCTACGGCTACCTCCTGCAGAGCCGCCTTTCCGCCACGCTGATCGAGCTGGTCTATCTGCGGATCTCTCAGATCAACAATTGCGCCTACTGCCTCGACATGCACACGCGCGACCTGCTCAAGAAGGGAGAAAAGGTCGAGAAGATCGCGTTGCTGCAGGCATGGCGCGAGGCCGGCAATCTCTTCGACGAACGCGAACGGGCTGCCCTGGCCTGGGCGGAGACGGTGACACGGGTTGCCGAGACCGGCGTGCCCGACGAGGCATACCAGGCCGCACGCGCCGCGTTCGAAGAGCGTGAGCTCGTGGACCTCACGATCGCGATCAGCCTGATGAATGCCTACAACCGCATGGCCATCAGCTTTCGCGCAACGCCGGCGGCTGCCGCCGGCTGATGCGCTCCCCACCAACCCCCTCACAATTCAAGAAGGACATTCACATGACGAAACGTAGGATCATGGTTGCGGCGGCGCTGATCGCCGCAACCAGCCTGGCTTCGCTCTCGGCACGATCCGAGGAGCCACGACTGGGAGACATCAAGCGCACACATCTCATGAAGGAAGCTCTGAGCGCACCCGGGCGCGAGGTCATCCAGGTGCGCGTCGATTTTCCTCCGGGTGTCGCCGCCGTCCGGCACAGTCATCCGGGCGAAGAGCTCGTCTATCTCATCGAAGGCGAGCTGGAATATCAGCTCGACGGCAGGCCTCCGATGATCCTGAAGGCCGGAGACGTGCTGCTCATTCCTCACGGAGTGCATCACGCGGTGAAGAATGTCGGCAGCGGCAACGCCGCGGAGCTTGCGACCTACATTGTCGAGACCGGCAAGCCGCTGTTGACGCTCGGCCGGTGAACAATCCTACCGCTTATTCCAGTCGATCACGCGACTCGGGTCGGCATCGAACTCCATGCTGCAGAACGTGCCGCCCTGAAAATAATCGCCGACGGGATCCGGCTTCAACTTGGCCTGCTCGGCCATCGCGTGTTCGCAGAAATCTTCGGCGCGGCCGGTCGGGCGATAGCCGAATTCGTAGGCCCGGTGATTGTCCCACCAGGCGCGCTCGTTGAAGGACGCGCCGTAGAAGACCTCGAAATGAATGTCGGGATGCTCAAGCCCGATGCGGCAGAGCTGCACGAGGTCGTCGGGCTTGAGCCAGATCGAGAGGCGACGCTGGTCGAGCGGCATGTCGCCGAAATTGCCGATGCGCAGGCAAGTGACCTTCAGGCCATGCTTGTCGGCGTAGAGCGCGCCGACGGCTTCGCCGAACACCTTGCTGACGCCGTAGCGACTGTCGGGCCGCGCGGTGACGTCGGTGCCGATCTTGTGGTGGCGCGGATAGAAGCCGACGGCATGATTGGACGAGGCGAACACGACGCGTTTGACGCCCTTGCGATAGGCGGCCTCGAACAGATTGTAGCAACCGACGATGTTGGCCTGGTGAATCTGGTCCCAGGTGCCTTCGACCGAATAGCCGCCGAAATGGAGAATGCCGTCGACGCCCTCGCACATTGCCTCGCACTGGGCGAGATCGGCAAGGTCCGCCATCTTGAATCTCTCATTCGCGCCGAGATCCGCCGGCGGCGTGATGTCGGAGAGCAGCAGGTCCGGATAGATCGGCGGCAAGAGCTGCCGCAGTCGCGTTCCGATTCCGCCCGAAGCTCCCGTCATCAAGATGCGCGGCATGTCTGACCTCGTCCGTGGCAACCGATTTGCGGCCATGGATATCTGATGCTAGCAGACTTGGACAGAGGGAACGCAACAACGAGAACCGCACATGAAGGATGCATCGTCCCATCACGAGGGCTGGCGGCCGGCGACCCATTACCCTGACCCTGCGATCGAAGCGCTCGATCCTCGCTTCGAAAAGTACTGGCTGAAGCTTTCTGCGGTGGAGCGGCTGACGACCGGCCTGCGCTGGGCCGAAGGTCCGGTGTGGTTCGGCGACGGGCGTTATCTGCTCTGCAGCGACATTCCGAACCAGCGCATCCTCAAATGGGAGGAAGAGACCGGCGCCGTCAGCGTGTTCCGCAAGCCCTCGAATTTCGCCAATGGCAACACCCGCGACCGCCAGGGACGGCTCATCACCTGCGAACATGGCGGGCGACGCGTTGTTCGCACCGAATATGATGGCAGCATCACCGTGCTGATGGACTCGTTCGACGGCAAGCGGCTGAACTCGCCGAACGATGTCGTGGTGAAGTCCGACGGCTCGATCTGGTTCACCGATCCGACCTTCGGCCTGCTCGGCAATTACGAGGGTTACAAGGCGGAGTCGGAGATCGACGCGAATGTCTACCGGCTCGATCCCGTAAGTGGCAAGGCGACCATCGTCGCCGAGGGCGTGCTCGGCCCGAACGGCCTGTGCTTCTCGCCGGACGAGAAGATCCTGTACGTCGTGGAATCGCGCGGGGTGCCGAACCGCAAGATCCTCGCCTATGACGTCTCGGCCGACGGCACTGCGATCTCGAACAAGCGCGTTCACATCGACGCAGGTCCAGGCACGCCCGACGGAATGCGCTGCGACATCGACGGCAATCTCTGGTGCGGCTGGGGCATGGGCGATCCCGAGCTCGACGGTGTCGTGGTGTTCGCGCCCGACGGCGTCATGATCGGCCGCATCGCACTGCCCGAGCGCTGCGCCAACGTCTGCTTCGGCGGGCTCAAGCGCAACCGCCTGTTCATGGCGGCAAGCCAGTCGATCTACGCGCTCTATGTGAACACGCAGGGCGCGCTGGGGGGATAGGCGCCGCGGCGCTCTTCTCCGTCATTGCGAGGAGCACTTGCGACAAAGCATTCCGGACTGCCTCCGCTGAGAGATTCTGGATTGCTTCGCGGAGCCTGTCATCGGGCCGGGCTTCGTCCGGACCCGATGGCTCGCAATGACGAAACGCCGGAGCGGTTGCCCGCTCCGGCGTCATGTTCGTTCACGTGATGACGCTTACGCGGCGTTGAAGCCGGCGACGGCCTTCACTTCGAGGAAGTCCTCGAGGCCGAACTTGCCCCATTCGCGGCCGTTGCCGGACTGCTTGTAGCCGCCGAACGGCGCGGTACGGTCGTTGGGCTGGCCCTGGAGGTTGACGTTGCCGGCGCGGATCTGGCGACCGACACGCTTGGCGTCCTCGACCGACGGACCATAGACATAGCCCGCGAGACCATAGGGCGTGTCGTTGGCGATCTTGACAGCGTCGGCCTCGTCCTTGGCGCCGATGATGGTGAGCACCGGCCCGAAGATTTCCTCGCGCGCGATGGTCATGTCGGGCGTGACGTCGGCGAAGATGGTCGGGCGGACATAGAAGCCCTTGTTGACGCCTTCGGGCAGGCCCGGGCCGCCGGCGACAAGCGTCGCGCCCTCGTCAATACCCTTCTTGATCAGGCCCTGGATCTTGTCCCACTGGCCGCGGTTGACGACCGGTCCGATGGTGGTGCCTTCGGCGCGCGGATCGCCGGCCTTGGTCTTGTCGGCGACGGCCTTCGCGATCGCGGCGACTTCCTTCATCTTCGAGGCCGGCACGATCATGCGCGAGGGCGCGTTGCAGGACTGGCCCGAGTTGTTGAACATGTGCATCACGCCGCCGGTCACCGCCTTCTGCAGGTCGGCGCCTTCGAGGATGACGTTCGGCGACTTGCCGCCGAGCTCCTGGCTGACGCGCTTCACGGTGGGAGCAGCGCGCTTGGCCACGTCGATGCCGGCGCGGGTCGAGCCGGTGAACGAGATCATGTCGATGTCGGGGTGCTCGCTCATGGCGGCGCCGACCTCGGGGCCGAGGCCGTTGACGAGGTTGAACACGCCCTTCGGCACACCGGCTTCATGCAGGATTTCGGCGAAGATCAGCGCCGAGGTCGGCGTGAACTCGCTGGGCTTCAGGATCATGGTGCAGCCGGCGGCGAGCGCGGGCGCCACCTTGCAGGCGATCTGGTTCAGCGGCCAGTTCCAGGGGGTGATCATGCCGACCACGCCGATCGGCTCGCGCAGCACCATGGCGGTGCCGACGGGCTCCTCGAAATGATAGTTCTTGAGCACGTCGAGCGTGGTCATGAGATGGCCGAGGCCGGCGCCGGCCTGGAGCTTCTCCGCCATCGGCAGCGGCGCACCCATCTCGTCCGACACGGCGGCGCCGATCTCCTTGAGGCGGCCCTTGTAGATCTCGATGATCTTCGACAGCAGCGCGACGCGGTCCTCGCGGCTGGTCTGGGAGAACGTTGCGAACGCGCGCTTGGCGGCGGCGACGGCCTTGTCCACGTCGGCCTTGGAGCCCAGCGCAACCTCGTACATCGCCTCTTCCGTCGCCGGATTGATCACGGCGGTGGACTTCTTGACGACCGGATCAACCCAGGCGCCGTCGATGTAGAATTGCATGCGATTGACCATCGTTAACCTCTTCTTGGGGGCTTGGAGGGGGCGTTTCGGCAGGTATCCTTGCACGAAAGCGCCGGCAGTTGAACCCGCCATATGCGGGGCCAGCGTTGCGGCGGACGGAGGTTATATGAGCCGATGGCGGGAACGTGGCAAGGTGGCCCCGCTGTCATTACGGCGCGATGCGAAGCATCGAACCCGGAATCTCGAGATTCCGGGTTCGGCTCTCCGAGCCGCCCCGGAATGACAGCGGAGTCACCCCGACTACACCGCCATCTTCCGGTGCAGCACCGGCGCACCAGTGGTGAGGCTTTCGGCCGCATCAATGATGGCGTTGGCGTCGATGCCGTAGTGCCGATACAGGTCCGCAATGCTGCCGGTCTGGCCGAACTGCTCGACGCCGAGGGCCTCGACGCGGTGGCCGCGGACGCTGCCGAGCCAGCCGAGCGCCGCAGGGTGGCCGTCGATCACGCTCACGATGCCGCAGTCACGCGGCAACGGCGCCAGCAGCCTTTCGATGTGGCTGAGATGCTGCACGCCGCGGCGATCCCGCCGCAATTTCCGTGCGGCGGTCCAACCCGCATGCAGGCGATCGGCCGAGGTGATCGCGAGCAGGCCCGCGTCGCGGCGGCTCTCGCCGATGAAGCCTGTGGCCTCGATCGCCTCCGGCGCGACCGCGCCGGTATAGGCGATCACGACCTCGGCATTCGGTCCCGGCTTGCGCAGCCAGTAAGCGCCGTCGGTGATGCCCTGCCTCAGCTCCGGCGTCATGATGCGTTGCGGCTGCTCGATGCTGCGCGTCGAGAGCCGCAAATAGACCGAACCGCCCTCGCCCGGATCGCGCTGCATGTGCTCGAAGCCGAACGCCATGATCGCGGCAAGCTCGTCGACGAAAGCCGGCTCGAACGAGGCGAGCCCGTCCTGTGCCATGCCGATCAACGGCGTGGCGATCGATTGGTGCGCGCCGCCCTCCGGGGCAAGCGTGACGCCCGAGGGCGTCGCCGCCACCATGAAGCGGGCATCCTGGTAGCAGGAATAGTTCAGGGCATCGAGGCCGCGCTCGATGAAGGGATCGTAGAGCGTGCCGACCGGCAGCAGCCGCTCGCCATTGATCTGGTGCGACAGACCCAGCGCCGAGAGCATGATGAACAGGTTCATCTCGGCAATGCCCAGCTCGAGGTGCTGGCCCTTGGGCGAGGCGTCCCAGTTGTAGGTCGAGGGAATTTTCTCGCTGCGGAATAAGTCCGCCTTCTCGGCGCGCGCGAACAGCCCGCGGCGGTTGACCCAGGGGCCGAGATTGGTCGAGACGGTGACGTCGGGCGAGGTCGTGACGATGCGCCTGGCCAGTTCGCTGTCGCTGCGCGCGATCTCGTTCAGCACGAGGCCAAAGCCCTGCTGCGTCGACATCTGCGCCGAAGGCTTGAAGGCCAATTGCTGGGGCACCTCGACGACGGGCGCGCTCAGGCGGCGGCCGTCCTGGTTGAACGGCACCCGCGCGAGGAACGCTTCCAGCTCGGCCGCCTCCTGCGCCAGCCCCTCGAACTTGTCCCATTCATGCCCGGGCCGGATGTTCTGGCTCTCGCGATATTTCTCCATCTGCGCGACCGTCATCAGGCCGGCGTGGTTGTCCTTGTGGCCCTGGAACGGCAGGCCGACGCCCTTGATGGTGTACGCGATGAAGCAGACCGGGCGGTCGTGATCGATGGAATCGAACGCCTCGAGCATGCTCGCCATGTCGTGGCCGCCGAGATTCGACATCAGCGCGAGCAGCTCCTCGTCGCTCCGCTTGTCGATCAGCTTCGTGATCGGACCCTGGTCGCCGATCTCGTCGTGCAGATGCTTGCGGAAGGCCGCGCCGCCCTGGAAGCACAGCGCCGCATAGAGCGCGTTCGGGCAGTTGTCGATCCAGCGCTTCAAGGCTTCGCCGCCGGGCTCGGCGAAGGCCTCGCGCATCAGGCGGCCGTATTTCACGATCACCACGTCCCAGCCGAAATTGCGGAACATGTTCTCGAATTTTTCCCAGAGTCCCTCGCGAACGACGGCATCGAGCGACTGCCTGTTGTAGTCGACCACCCACCAGGTGTTGCGCAGGCCGTGCTTCCAGCCCTCCGCCAACGCCTCGAAGATGTTGCCCTCATCCATCTCGGCATCGCCCACCAGGGCGATCATCCGCCCCTCGCGGCGGTCCTTCATCCAGCCGTGTGCCTTGACGTAATCCTGCACCAGCGAGGAGAACAGCGTCTGCGCGACGCCGAGGCCGACCGAGCCGGTGGAGAAATCGACGTCATCGACGTCCTTGGTGCGCGAGGGATAGGACTGCGCGCCCTTGAAGCCGCGGAAATTCTCCAGCTTCTCGCGGCTCTGCCGGCCGAACAGATACTGGATGGCGTGGAACACCGGGCTCGCATGCGGCTTCACCGCGACGCGGTCCTCGGGGCGCAGCACGTGGAAGTATAGCGCGGACATGATGGTCGCGAGCGAGGCGGAGGAAGCCTGGTGGCCGCCGACCTTGAGGCCGTCCGCATTGGCGCGGATGTGGTTGGCGTGGTGGATGGTCCAGGACGACAGCCACAGCGCCTTGCGGCTGAGGGCGGTCAGGATTTCGAGGCGAGCGGGGTCAACGGGCATGGCGATGCTCCGGCAAGATAAGCAACCGATCATACGCCCGAGCGCCGCCGCAAACTTCTCAATTTCCGGCGCCAAATCTCCGAATATTGGGATAATTTGCCATGCCGGATCATGAAAAGCAGGTTCTATTCCAATGCACGAGCTCGACGCCATTGACCGCAAGATCCTCAGCTATCTTCAGAACGACAGCCGCATGACCATGCAGGAGCTGGCCGAGAAGGTCGGTCTTTCCGTTTCGCCCTGCCATCGCCGGGTCAAGCTGCTCGAGGAGCGCGGCGTCATCTCGCGTTACGTGGCGACCGTGGACCAGAAGGCGCTGGGGCTGCATGTCAGCGTTTTCATCTCGATCAAGCTGGCGCGGCAGAAGGAGGAGGACCTCAACCGCTTCGCCCGCGCGATCTCGAAATGGGACGAGGTGCTCGAGTGCTATCTGATGACGGGCAACCGCGACTATCTGCTGCGCGTCGTCGCCGCCGACCTCGCCTCCTACGAGACGTTCCTCAAGACCAAGCTGACGCGGCTCGACGGCATCGCCTCGATCGAGTCGAGCTTTGCGCTAAGCCAGGTGAAGTATTCGATCGCGCTGCCAGTGTGACCTGCTTCAGCGGGATCGCATGTCACATGGTCGCAACAAACCCCGCCGATGGTCGTTGTGACTGGTATCCGAACCGAGAGAAGGACCATGACCGCATCCGATCGAAAATCCGAGATATCCAAGCGCGAGCGCATCATCCGGGAAATGGCCGATGATCTCGACGAGGAACTGGAGATGGAGCTGGATGATACGAGGTTCGACGAGCTTCTGGACGAGACCGGCATGCCCGGTCCGACAATCGATCGCAGACTTTATTTCCGGGAGCTGCTTCGCCTCCAGGGCGAGCTGATCAAGCTCCAGGACTGGGTACAGAGCGAGAAGAAGAAGGTCGTGGTGCTGTTCGAGGGCCGCGACGCCGCCGGCAAGGGCGGCGTGATCAAGCGCATCACCCAGCGCCTCAATCCGCGCATCTGCCGCGTCGCGGCGCTTCCGGCGCCGAACGAGCGCGAGCGCACGCAATGGTATTTCCAGCGCTACGTCGCGCACCTGCCGGCCGGCGGCGAGATCGTGCTGTTCGACCGTAGCTGGTACAACCGCGCCGGCGTCGAGCGCGTGATGGGCTTCTGCTCGGAGGACGAATATCAGGAGTTCTTCAAGTCAGTGCCGGAATTCGAGCGCATGCTGATCCGCTCCGGCATCATCCTGGTCAAGTACTGGTTCTCGATCACCGACGACGAACAGCAATTCCGCTTCACCATGCGGATCAAGGATCCCTTGAAGCAGTGGAAGCTGAGCCCGATGGACGTCGAGTCCCGCAGGCGCTGGGAGGCGTACACCAAGGCCAAGGAGACGATGCTCGAGCACACGCATCTCCCGGATAGCCCATGGTGGATCGTCGATGCCGTGGACAAGAAGCGCGCCCGGCTCAACTGCATCGCACATCTCTTGACGCAGATCCCGTACCAGGAGGTCGCGCGGGCTCCGGTGACGCTGCCGGCGCGCGTGCGCAACCCCGACTACCAGCGAGGCCCGGTCCCGCCGGAGATGTACGTGCCGGCGAAATACTGACGGTGTCCCGCAGGGTGGGCAAAGGCGCGTACCGCTTTGCCCACCCTGCGCGGCCGTCACCGCCACGGCTGCACGATGATCTTGGTGTGCATCTCGGGATTGGCGAGGTCCGCGAACGCCTTGGCGACGCCGTCGAGGCCAACCTCGGCCGTCACCATCGCCGCGGCGTCCACCTGCCCTTCCGCGATCAGGCGGAGCGAGGCGGCGAACTCCTCCGGCGTATAACCCAGCACGTACTGGACATTGAGCTCCTTCATGATGCCGAGCATGGGCTCGCTCTTGTCGGTTTCCATGCAGACGCCGACCACGACGATGCGCGCGTCCCGCGGCGCGCCTTCGAACACCTGCTGCAGCAGCCCGGGCACGCCGACGCACTCGAAGATGATCGCCGGCTTCAGCGCCGGCAGCATGGCCCGGAACGGCGATCGTGCTGCCTTCTCCGCCTCCGACATCTGCGCATGCTCGGCCCAGGTCGCATAGGGCTGCGAGACCCGGGGATCGACCACGACGTCCGCGCCCAGCTTCGCCGCGAGCGCGCGCCGGGCCGGCGAATAGTCGGCGGCAACGATCGGATGCAGACCCCTCAGCTTCAGCGCGGCGATCACCGCGAGGCCGACCGGACCGCAGCCGATCACGAGCGGCACCTCGCCTCCGCTGATATCGGCTTTCGCGACCGCGTGGACGCCGACCGCCAGCGGCTCGGTGAGCGCGGCATGTTCGGGCGCAAGGCCGTTCGGCACTTCAAGCAGCAGCGCTTCGCTCAGCAGCATCGCTTCGGCATAGCCGCCGGCGTTGTCGTTGGAATAGCCGATGCCCTGGATGCCTTCCGGCGTCACCAGCGCCGGCAGCGAGCATACGCGGGTCCCGGGCTTGAGCCTGCGTTCGGAGCCGGGACCGTAGCCGACGATCTCGCAGCAGAACTCGTGGCCGAACACGACGTCGCGGCTGAGGTCCATCGGCTTGCGGCCGACCTTCCGCGCCATGTCGACCATGCGATGGGCGTGCTGGCGGGCGTGCAGGTCGGAGCCGCAGATGCCGCAGGCGAGCGTCTTGACCAGCACCTGGCCGTTGCCGGGCTTCGGCTCGGCCATCCGGTCGACGACGATCTCTCCGTTCCTGAAAATCGCGGCCCGCATCCGGCTCCTCCCTTGTCATTGGAGCGGTTGATAGCACGAGACGCAACCCGCCAACTTGCGTCAGGCGTTCGGAGAACGCTCTTCCAGCACCAGGAGCTGGGCGCGGCGAACACGCTCGCGATGGGCGATGTAGAGGCCGCTGGCGACGATGAAGGCCGCGCCGGTGATGGTGAAGACGTCGGGCACTTCGCCGAAGATGAAGTAGCCGAGAATGCTGACCCAGAGCAGCTGCGTGTAGGAAAACGGTGCCAGCACCGACGCATCGCCGTAACGATAGGCCAGCACGACGATCCACTGGCCCGCCGTGGAGGCCACGCCGATGAAGATGCCGAGCGCGATCGCGGTCCACGACGGCGTCACCCAGACGAAGGGCACCAGCGCCGTCAGGATCACGAGGCCCGTCAGCGACGAATAGGCCATGGTGGTGACGACGGCTTCCCGCCCGCTCATCATGCGCGTGAGGATCAGGGTGCCGGCCCAGCATGCCGCCGAGATCAATGGAAAGGATGCGGCTGGGTGAAACGCGCTGGTGCCCGGTCGCAGGATGATGAGCACGCCGATGAGGCCGAGCGCGGTCGCGAGCCAGCGGCGCATGCCGACCTTCTCGCCGAGGAAGACGATCGAGAGCGCGGTGACGAACAGCGGCGCGACGAAGCCGGTGGCGGATGCTTCCGCGATCGGCAGGAAGCCGAGGCCCGTGATGAAGAACAGCGAGGAGCCGAGCAGCGCCGCCCCGCGCATGACGTGTAGGCCGGGACGCCTGGTGCGCATCGCGTAGAGCGGCGTGGCCGGCAGCATCACCGGCGTGAACAGCAGCGTGAAGGTGAGGAAGCGGATCCAGGTGATCTCGATCGACGGCAGGCTTGTCGACAGATACTTCGCGGTGACGTCGGAACAGCCGAGGAATATCGTCGACAGCAGGACCAGTGCAATCCCTCTGAACGGATGATCGACGCGCGCAGGCGCGCGGCGAGTCTCCTGCTTCTTCTCCGGAACGGGCATGGGAATAGTGTCGAGCCTTGCGGCTGCGGCGGGCGGCGGTGTCACGGCAGGAACCCGGGCGAAATGCGAATCGAGAACGGTCGTAAAAAACGACAAATGCGCCGCGTTCACAACTTCCGAAAACAGGATGCCGATATGCGCGCGCCGCCGCGCGCGTCAATGCTCCGTTAATAATGCGGGTTTGTGCACTACAGCATGGGCAGGCCGCGCGGCTTCGGCCCGCGCGGAAAGGCAGCATCCAGCGCATCAATCTCGTCTTTCGTCAGCACGAGATCGCCGGCTGCCGCATTCTCGGCGGCGTGCTCCGCAGACGAGGCCTTCGGGATCGCGAATACCGTAGTCGCACGGGTGAGGAAGCCCAGCGCGATCTGACGCGGTGTCGCACGACGCGCCTCCGCGATACGGGCCAAAACGGCGCCGCCCTTGCTGCTGCTTGCGGGGAAATCATCATGACCGAACGGCGAGTAGGAAACGACGGCAACGCCGTGCCGCTCGCACCACGGGATCACGGCATGCTCAATCGCGCGCTCCTTGAGATGATAGAGCACCTGGTTGCACGCGATCCGGCCTTCGCCCGCAACGTCAAGAATTTCGTCGAGATCGTCCGCGTCGAAATTGGAGACGCCCCAGGATTTGATCTTACCTGATTTCACCAGTTCCTCGAATGCAGCAACGGTGTCCTCCAGTGGATAGGAGCCGCGCCAGTGCAAGAGATAGCAGTCGAGCCGGTCGGTCCTGAGCCGCTTCAGCGAGCGCTCGCAGGCGGCGATGGTCCCGCGGCGCGAGGCATTGCTCGGCAGCACCTTTGAAACGAGGAACACCTCGTCGCGCCGGCCGGCGATGGCATCGGCAATGACCAGTTCGGCATCGCCATACATCTCGGCGGTGTCGATATGGGTCATGCCGAGATCGAGCCCGCGCTGAAGCGCCGCGATCGCGCGCTTGCGGTCACCGTGGTCGAGGTACCAGGTGCCCTGCCCGATGACGGACACGTTGACGCCGGTCTTGCCGAAGGGATTGGTGTTCATGTCTGCTCCACGGCGGGTCAGAGTGCCCCCTCGCCCACTTGAAGAGAGCGGCCGGCAGCATAGGGCACAATCACGGACGCGTCGATTGGGCCCGGAGCCCGGCTTGCAGCCGATCTCCTCGAGTCCCGGACGCCGCGCAACTCGGTGCGATATGGGCAACCGCTCTGCAGAGCATCGCCGAAAGGGATGCTGCTGCGTCCGGAGCACGACATCGTGGCCTTCGCACAGCGCATCCACGCCGTCATTGCGAGCGCAGCGAAGCAATCCAGACCATAGCTGCGGAACGATTCCGGATTGCTTCGCTGCGCTCGCAATGACGATGGAAAGAGCCAGCCTCTAACCTGCCACGTTTGCGAGCTTGGTCTCTTTCGCCGGAGCCGCGTCCGTGGCCGCGATCAGCCGCTTCAGCTCGGGGATGCAGGAGCCGCAATTGGTGCCGGCCTTGAGTTTCGCGCCAATCTCGGCGGCCGTGCATGCGCCGGCAACGATGGCGTCGCAGATGGTGCCGCGGCCGACGCCGAAGCAGGCGCAGACGATCGGGCCGGTCGAGGCGGCGCCTTCGCTGGACTTGCCTGACAGCAGCATGCGGCGTTGCTCGTCGGTGACGTGATCGGCCGCAAACGCGCCCTTCACCACTTCCCAGTCGCCGGCATCGTGCGCAGGTCCGACGAACAGGCAGGTCTCGATGCGGTCACCAGCGAATGAGGCGGCACGATAGACGCCGCCGCCGATGTCGCGGTATTCGGCGACATCCTCGCCCGCAACGGTCCCGACCCAGGCGGGCCACCGCGACAGATCGCCGTTGTCCGCGAAGAGATAGCCGAAACCGCCGGAGACCGTGACGCGCGTCCACAACAGGTTCGAGGGAAGTTCGAGCTGCTTGCGCGACAACGCGAAGCCGCGGAAGACAAATTCATAAGGCGCGATTGCAGCCGGCGTCGCCTTCGATTCCGGCTGGCCCGAGAACGGATCGGTGAAGGAGTGCACCAGCGCACCGACGCGGCCGTGCGAGGCGTTCATCGCGCTCCAGTGGATCGGCACGAACAGCGTGCCGCGCTGCTGCCGTTCGCTGACCACGGCCTTCAGGATGCACTGGCCGTAATCGGTGGTGATGCGGGCATAGCCGTCATGGGCGATGCCGTATTTTCCAGCGTCGTCCGGATTGATCTCGACGAACGGCTCGGGCAGGTGCGCGCCGAGCCGCGGGCTGAGACCCGTACGCGTCATGGTGTGCCATTGGTCGCGAATCCGCCCGGTGTTGAGCCTGAGCGGCCGCGACGGACCGGTCTCTCCGCGCAGCGCCGGCACCTCGGGCGCGACGAACCGGCCCCTGCCGTCGTTGGTGAAGAAGCCGCCTTGCGCGAAGAAGCGCTCGACGGGGTCGCCGCCGCCCCGCACCGGCCACTGCACGGGCTGCAGGGCATCGAAGGCCTCGTCCGAGAGCGAGGTCAGCGCGCCGATGTCGAAGTCGCGATTTCCGTTGTTCTCGAACGCCGAGAGCGCTGCATGCTCGCGGAAAATGTCGGCGGCGGACTTGTAGTTGAAACTGTCGCCGAAGCCGAGGCGCCTTGCGGTCTCGCTCAGGATCCACCAGTCGGGGCGCGCCTCGCCCGGCGCCGGCAGGAACGCGCGCTGGCGCGAGATGCGGCGCTCGGAGTTGGTCACCGTGCCCGACTTCTCGCCCCAGGCCAGCGCCGGCAACAGCACATGCGGGCCGGCCGCGACCGTGTCGTTGCAGAGCACGTTCTCGGAGACCACGAAGAGCTCGAGCTTCTTCAGCGCATCGCGAGCCATGTCGGCGTCAGGCAACGACACCGCGGGGTTGGTGCCCATCACCCACAGTGCCTTGACCTCGCCGCGGTTGATGGCCTCGAACAGCTGCACCGCCTTCAAGCCCTCATGCGTGGCGATACGCGGCGCTTTCCAGAACCGCCTGACACGATCGATGTCGGGCGGCGTGAAGCCCATATGGGCGGCGAGCATGTTGGCGAGGCCGCCGACCTCGCGGCCGCCCATCGCGTTGGGCTGTCCGGTAAGCGAGAATGGCGAGGCACCGGGCTTGCCGATGCGTCCCGTCGCAAGATGGCAGTTCAGGATCGAATTGACCTTGTCGGTGCCCTGCGCTGACTGGTTGACCCCTTGCGAGTAGAGCGTGACGACCTTCTCGGTGTCACGGAACATCTTGAAGAAGGCGGCGACGTCCTGCTCCGACAGGCCCGTGGCGAGCGCCGTCGCCGTGACGCTGCCGGCGATGTTGCGCGCACGCGCCAGCGCGTCGTCGTATCCGCTGGTGTTCTGCGCGATGTAAGCCCGATCGAGCGCGCCGCAATCGGCGAGATGGACGAACAGGCCCGAGAACAGCGCCGTGTCGGTGCCGGGCTTGAGGCCGAGGAACAGGTCGACATCGCCGGCGGTGTCGGTGCGGCGCGGGTCGATCACGATCATGCGCGCGCCACGCTCCTGCCGGTTCTTCAGCATGCGCTGGAACAGGACGGGATGGCACCAGGCCGCATTCGAGCCGACGAAGACGAGCAGATCGGCCTGGTCGAGATCCTCGTAGCAGCCGGGCACGGTGTCGGCGCCGAAGGCGCGGCGATGGCCCGCAACTGAAGAGGACATGCAGAGCCGGGAATTGGTATCGACATTCGCCGTGCCGACAAACCCCTTCATCAGCTTGTTGGCGACGTAATAGTCCTCAGTGAGGAGCTGACCGGAGAGATAGAATCCGACCGCGTCCGCGCCGTCGCGCGCCACGATGTGCTGCATGCGATGAGCAACGTGATCGAGCGCGTCGCTCCAGGCGACGCGCTCCAGCACGCCCTTGCAGCGGATCATCGGGTAGAGCAAGCGGCCTTGCAGATCGATAGTCTCGCCGAGCGCGGAGCCCTTGGAGCACAGCCGGCCGAAATTGGCGGGATGCTCAGGGTCACCAGCGATTGCCGCACCACCCTTGCCGTCGGGTGTCGCCAGCACGCCGCAGCCGACTCCGCAATAAGGACAGGTCGTCCTGATGGTGCGGAGGTTCGGATTGATCGCCGTCATCTCAAGCCGCCTTCGACGGCAACGCCAGCGCGCGGCCGAACATCATGCCGGTGCGGATCGCCGCGACCTTGTCGCGATTACGTATCAGTTCGAGATACCAGAGCGCGTCGGCGGTATCGCCGATCAGCACCGCGCCGGTGAGCCGACCGTCCGCGATGACCAGCTTCTTGTAGGTGCCGCGGCTGCGGTCCGACAGCACGAGGCTTTCGCTGCCCTCCCCGCCCATGAAGTCGCCGGCGGAGAACAGGCTCACGCCGGAGACCTTGAGGTTGGTCGAGATCACGCTGCCCTCATAGGCGGCGGGGCGGCCGGCCAGATGGCGCGCCAGCACGCGCGCCTGTTCATAGGCCGGTTCGACCAGGCCATAGCAGATGCCGCGATGCTCGGCGCATTCGCCGAGCGCGAAGACATCGGACGAGGAGGTCCGCATCACGTCGTTGACGACGACGCCGCGATTGACCGCGATCCCCGCCTCTTTCGCCAGCGCGACATTTGGCTTGATCCCAGCAGCGAAGATCACCGCGTCGGCCTCGATGCGGCTGCCGTCGGCGAGCTCGATCGCCTCGACGCGACCATCGCCGTGGATGCCAGCGGTGGAGGCATTGAGCAGGATGCGGATGCCCTTGCGCTCGACCAGGGTCTTGAGCAGGTCGGCTGCGGGTCCATCGAGCTGGCGCTCCATCAGCCGGTCCATCAGATGCAGCAGTGTCACGGGCGCGCCGGCCTTGGCAAGGCCATAGGCGGCTTCGAGCCCGAGCAGGCCGCCGCCAACCACGACCACGCGCTTCCTGGCCGCAGCCAGCGTCAGCAGCAGGTCGACGTCGCGCGTATCGCGAAAAGTGTGCACGCCGGCGAGATCGGCGCCCGGCACGTTGAGCCGCAGCGGCGTCGAGCCGGTGGCAAGCACAAGCTTGGAATATTCCATGCTCTCCTCGCCCGCGATCTTAAGCTCGCGCCGACCGAGATCGACCTCGGTAACGCGATAGCCGTAGCGCACGGTGACACCGCGATTTCGCCACCACTCCGCCGGACGCAGTTCGATCTCGTGCGAGCCGGTCTCGCCGGCCAGCACGGAGGAGAGCAGCACGCGGTTGTAAGCGAGCCGCGGCTCCTCGCCGATCACGGCAACCGCGTAGCGGCCGAGGGCGGTCTTGGCGAGTTCGTCGACAAGACGCGCGGCCGCCATACCGTTACCGACGATGACCAGCGGCTCACTCACATAGCATCTCCTATTCGGCGGCCTGCGCTTGCGCGCCGTAGGCCTCGGAAATCATGTAGCCGGACAGCACGCCGTAGGCGTCGGTCCAGGCTTTGGCGAGCTCGGGCGTCCAGGCTTCGCCAAGGCCCTTCTCCAGGGTCCACAGCAGGGTCGCACCGACAACGGGGTAGTGCTCGGCCTTGGCGCCGTAATCGACGTGGCGCTTGGCGAGCGCAGAAGCCGCTGGCAGAATCGACTCCAGGTTCGACAGGCCGCCGACCACGGCTGCGAGCATGCCCATCAGCTTCTTGCGCTGCTCGGTCATGTCCTCAGGAAACATCGCGCGCACCGACGGAGCCACCTCGAACAGCCGGTCGTAGAACAGCACCGCCGCCTGCTCCGAGATCGGCGCGACCTTCGAGAAACTCTGCTGGATGAGGGTGACTTGCTCGGGCGTCATGATGTTCTCCTGTCTGTTTCGGTCTGCCTTCGTCCGCGCCATTGCGGAAAAAGTTCATGGGTCAAACGTCATCAGAGAGATTCCTCCCCGCGTACGGGGAGAAGCGACCTTCGTGCCAAGTGTCCTGGGCGAGGCTTGGCGCGCCTGCACCCTGCCGGCTGCGACGCAGGTGGAAGCACCAGGTCACCCGCGAGCCGGGAGGCGTGTTGGGATGCGCACGCCTCTCGCGATAGCGCCGGCTTTACGCGGCCTCGACGAAGCGATGCCGCTCGTAGAGGAATTCGAGTACGCGCTGGCGGCATTTCAGATAGGCGGCGTTGGTCGCAAGCTCGAGCCGCTTGCGCGGCCGCGCCAGCGGCACGTCCAGCACCTCGCCGATGCGCGCGCTGGGCCCGTTCGTCATCATCACGATCCGGTCGGACAGCAGCACCGCCTCGTCCACGTCGTGGGTGATCATCAGGATGGTGTTGCCGAGCTTCTGATGCAGGGCCATCACGGAGTCCTGCAGGTGGGCACGGGTCAGCGCGTCGAGCGCGCCGAACGGCTCGTCCAGCAGCAGCACCTTCGGCTCCATCGCCAGAGCCCGCGCGATACCGACGCGCTGCTTCATGCCGCCGGAGATCTCGGAAGGACGCTTGTCCCTGGCGTGGGCCATCTGCACGAGGCTGAGATTGTGCATCACCCAGGCGTCGCGCTCGGCGCGGGACTTGGTCTTGGCGAAGACCTTGTCGACGCCGAGCTTCACATTCTCGTAGACGGTCAGCCAGGGCAGCAGGCTGTGGTTCTGGAACACCACGGCGCGATCGGGCCCCGGTGAGTTCACCTCGCGATTCTCCAGCAGCACGCCTCCGGTGGTGGCGCGGGTCAGCCCTGCTATGATGTTGAGCAGGGTCGACTTGCCGCAGCCGGAATGACCGATGATCGAGACGTATTCGCCTTCCTCGATGGTGAGGTTGATGTCCTTCAGCACCTCCGTGGTGGCGGCACCGCGGGTGAAGACCTTGTCGATATGGTCGAGCTTCAGATAGGCGGTCATGTGCCCTCTCCTCTCAGTTCTGCGCGGTGCCGCGGGTGACGACCTTGCCGAGGCCCGCGATCAGGCGGTCCAGCACGAAGCCGATGATGCCGACATAGAACAGCGCCAGGATGATCTCGCTGATATGCGAGGAATTCCAGGCGTCCCATATGAAGAAGCCGATGCCGACGCCGCCGATCAGCATTTCCGCTGCGACGATCGCGAGCCAGGACAGGCCGATACCGATGCGAAGGCCGGTGAAGATGTAGGGCGCCGCCGCCGGAATCATGATCTTTGCGAAGAACTCGAGCGGATTGAGCTGCACGACCGCGGCGACGTTGCGATAGTCCTGCGGGATGTTGCGGATGCCGACCGCGGTGTTGATGATGATCGGCCAGATCGAGGTGATGAAGATGACGAAGATCGCGGAGGGTTGGCCGTCGCGGAACGCCGCGAGCGAGAGCGGCAGCCAGGCCAACGGCGGAATCGTGCGCAGCACCTGGAACAGCGGATCGAGCCCGCGCATCGCCCAGACCGACTGTCCCACCAGCACGCCGAGCGCGATGCCGGCGATCGCCGAGAGCGAATAGCCGAAGGCGACGCGCTGGAGGCTGGCGGAGAGATGCCAGAACAGACCCTTGTCGATGCCTCCATTGTCGAAGAACGGGTCGAGGATCAGTTCCTTGGTATCCTTGAACACCTTCGACGGCGGCGGCAGCGCCGAGCCCGCGCGGCGGCAGACCAGCTCCCATATCAGCGTCAGAAGCGCGATGACGACAAGCGGGGGGATCACCCGCACGGCCGTCTCCCGTACCATGCGCGCGTAGGCTTCAGTGCGCGGGGGACGCTTGGGCATCAACGCGACGACCGGCGCTGCGGTTGCGGCGGGCGTCGCGGTCTCGACCTCGATCTTCGTGGCAGTCATGTTCATCGCTATCTCTCTCCGGCTGCGCAGGGACGATGCGGCCGCGCGAGGGCGGCCGCTGGCTCCATCAGACTTCGACGCGCTTGATCGCGAGGGACTTCAGATAGGCGGCGGGATTCTCCGGATCGAACACCTTGCCATCGAAGAAGGTCTCCTTTCCGCGCGAGGTGGAGGTCGGAATGTCGGCAGCCGCGACGCCGAGGGTCTTGGCCGCGTCCTTCCAGAGGTCCTCGCGGTTGACCTTGGCAATCAGCGCCTTGCTATCGAAGCCGGCGTCGTACTTGCCCCAGCGGATGTCCTCCGTCATGAACCAGAGATCATGGCTCTGGAACGGATAGGAGGCATGGTCCTTCCAGAAGCGCATCTGCTGCGGCGAATTGTCGACGACGCGGCCTGTGCCGTAGTCGAACTTGCCCTTCATGCGGTCGGTGATGTCATCGACCGGGCAATTGATCCACTGGCGCTTGGCGCAGATCACCGCGGCTTCCTCGCGGTTTTCCATCTTCTCGGCCCATTGCTGGGCCTCCATCACCGCCATCAGCAGCGCCTTCGCTGCCTTCGGGTATTTGTCGACCCAGGCCGCGCGCATGCCGAACGACTTTTCGGGATGCTTGTCCCAGAGCTCACCGGTGGTGATCGCGGTGTAGCCGATGTTCTGATGGATCAGCTGCAGATTCCAGGGCTCGCAAACGCAGAAGCAGTCCATGGTGCCAACCTTCATATTGGCCACCATCTGTGCCGGCGGAACCACGATGGTTTCGATATCCTTGTCCGGATCAATGCCGCCAGCGGCGAGCCAATAGCGAATCCAAAGGTCATGTGTGCCGCCAGGAAAGGTCATCGCCGCCTTCACCGCCTTGCCTGACGACTTCTTCTTCTCGAGTGCCGGCCTGAAGGGCGCGGTATCCACACCGATCTTGAGATCGGCGTATTCCTTGGCGACCGAAATGCACTGACCGTTCAGGTTGAGGCGCGCCAGAATGTACATCGGCGTCGGCTGGTTGTTCTGCGTCACCTTGCCGGCCGAGATCAGATACGGCATCGGGGTGAGGATGTGCGCGCCGTCGATGCCATTGCCTTCCGAGCCCAGCACGAGGTTGTCGCGCGTGGTGCCCCAGGAGGCCTGCTTCTGCACCTCGACATCGGGCATTCCATACTTGGCGAAGAAGCCCTTTTCCTTGGCGACGAACAGCGG
Source organism: Bradyrhizobium sp. Leaf396 (assembly GCF_001424605.1). Classification (NCBI taxonomy): domain Bacteria; kingdom Pseudomonadati; phylum Pseudomonadota; class Alphaproteobacteria; order Hyphomicrobiales; family Nitrobacteraceae; genus Bradyrhizobium; species Bradyrhizobium sp. Leaf396. The sequence goes on along the minus strand of NZ_LMQJ01000005.1, from coordinate 114,567 downwards.
CGTGGCGTCCGTGAGCGCGATGAAGCCGAGCTTGGCGCCCTTGACCTCAGGGCCTGCGTCCTGCGCGAAAGCGCCGGCAGGGAAGCTCAGCTTTGCAGCAGCGAGAAGTGCGGCGGTCGAGCCGGTGGCCTTCAACAATTGACGGCGGCTGAGGCCAGTGGTTTCCGAGGGCCGGCGGGTGCGCTTGGTCATAGGCGATGTCGTCCTTTGCGTCTTTGCGGAATGATTTGCGGCTGTGCGCGCGAGCAGCCCGTCCTTCCGTTGGCGCCGTGTTCGGCGCATGCGAACGCACGGACAGGGAGGACCCCCGTCTGGTGGCGTCAGCAATCGGATGAGAAATCTCGCGGGACGGCTTCAATGGCGTCGGGTTGGAACTATTCAAGCTTCATGCCAAGCGCGACGCGGCGAAAAATCTCGGAAAATCAGCACTCTGGCCAAACGCAGTGAAGCCGCCGACCCAAGCGTCCGCTCGCGAAATTTGCGATCTGCATATTACTTGTGCGGCGCACAATCCTTATGCAAACGCTTAATCGAGAGGCCGTCGCGACAGCAGCTACAGTCTCGACAAGGTGATATCCAATTGAAGTTGCTAAGTAATCGGGACGTGCAACTCCGGCACGCGATTTGCAACCTCGTGAACGTCAACGAAGACAGCGGCTTGCCGCATTGTTGCAGCCTCTGGCGGCTGCATCCGGAAGCTGAGCTGCATCGCAGCTCCCCGGCTTTGGTCCTCGTGACGCGATTCCGAAGGCTTCCTCACTCTCCATGGTCCTCGTGCGCGGCAGGCGAGCCCGCACGACCGACGACGTTCAGCTGCGCTCTCCAAGAGAGTGCCGATCTTACTTGCGAAGCAAAAGGAACCATTGATGTCGTATCTCGCGCCTTCGGAATTCGTCACCAAGATGGTGGATGCGGGCGAGTCCAAGATCTTCATGTCCACCCGGGATACCATCATCCGCGCCTACATGGCCGGCGCCATCCTCGCGCTGGCGGCGTGGTTCGCCGTCACGATCACCGTCAATACCGGCCAGCCGCTGATCGGCGCGCTGCTTTTTCCGGTCGGCTTCGTCATGCTCTACCTGCTGGGTTTCGATCTGCTCACGGGCGTGTTCGTGCTCTCGCCGCTCGCGCTGATCGACAAGCGCCCGGGCGTCACCTTCGGCGGCGTGCTGCGCAATTGGGGCCTCGTCTTCGTCGGCAACTTCGCCGGCGCCTTCACCGTGGCCTTCATGATGGCCTTCGTCACGACGTTCGGCTTCACGCAGGCACCCGACAAGGTCGGTGCGGCCATCGGCAATATCGGCGAGGGCCGGACCCTCGGCTATGCCGCGCACGGCGTGGCAGGCATGGCAACGCTGTTCATGCGCGGCATGCTCTGCAACTGGATGGTCTCGACGGGCGTGGTCGGCGCCATGATCTCGACCTCCGTGCCCGGCAAGGTCATCGCGATGTGGATGCCGATCCTGGTGTTCTTCTACATGGTGTTCGAGCATTCCGTCGTGAACATGTTCTTGTTCCCGTCGGGCCTGTTGCTCGGCGCGAAGTTCTCGATCATGGACTATCTGATCTGGAACGAGATCCCGACCGTGCTCGGCAACCTCGTCGGCGGCCTCGCCTTCACCGGCATGACGCTCTACGCGACGCATGTCATGACCCTGCCGAAGCGCCAGGCCGGCAAGGCCACTCGGCCGCGCGTCGCGGCCTGATCAAAACCGTCTCGACAGCGGAGCCTCGCCCGAGCAGGGTGAGGCTCCTCCTTGCCGGTGATGACGATGACCCGCGGACTCCTGATTTCAGTCGGCCAGCACTCCGACAAGGGTCGCAAGCCCGTCAACCAGGACTTTCACGGCGTCCTCATTCCGGAGGAGCCGCTGCTCAGCCTGAAGGGCATCGCGGCCGTCCTCGCTGACGGCATCTCCTCCAGCACGGTGAGCCAGATCGCCAGCGAGTCGGCGGTCAAGAGCTTCCTGATGGACTATTACTGCACGTCAGAGTCATGGACGGTGAAGACCTCCGCCCGCCGCGTGCTCGACGCGACCAATTCCTGGCTGCACGCGCAGACGCGCAAGAGCCAATACGCCTATGACCGCGACAAGGGCTATGTCTGCACCCTCAGCGCCATCGTCATCAAGGCGACCACCGCACACATCTTCCATGTCGGCGACTGCCGCATCTACCGCGTCGCCGGCAAGGCGCTGGAGCAGCTGACCGACGATCACCGCATCATCGTGTCGTCGGAGCAGACCTATCTCGGCCGCGCGCTCGGCATCAATCCGCAGCTCGAGATCGACTATCAGACCGTCGAGGTCCAGGCCGGCGACACCTTCCTGCTGGCAACGGACGGCGCGTATGAGTTCGTCGATGCCCGCTTCGTCACGAGCGCGATCAACGAACATGCAGGCGATCTCGGCGCCGCGGCCAGGACCATCGTCGAGGAAGCCTACCGGCGCGGCAGCGACGACAACATCACGGTGCAGGTCCTGCGCGTCGATGCGGTACCCCAGCGTGAGCCGGCGGATATTCTCAGCCAGAACTCGCAGCTTCCGCTGCCTCCGCTGCCGGAGCCGCGGGCGATCTTCGATGGCTACAGGATCGTCAGGGAAATCCACGGCAGCAGCCGCAGCCACATCTATCTCGCCGTCGATGTGGAGACCGACGAGCCGGTCGCGCTCAAGCTGCCGTCGATCGACCTGCGCGACAACGCCCTCTATCTCAAACGCTTCTTGATGGAGGAATGGATCGCGCGCCGGATCGACAGTCCCAACGTATTGAAGCCGCTGTCGCGATCGAAGCGTCGCAGCTACCTGTACGTCGCGACCGAATTCGTCGAGGGGCAGACCCTGAAGCAATGGATGACCGACAATCCGCGCCCCGATCTCGAAACCGTCCGCCGCCTCATCGAGCAGATCGCGGCGGGCCTGCGCGCCTTCCACCGCATGGAGATGCTGCACCAGGACCTCAGGCCCGACAACATCCTGATCGACAAGACCGGCACCGCCAAGATCATCGACTTCGGTTCGGTCAGGGTTGCCGGCGTCGCGGAGGCCGCGCCTTGCGAGGAAGCCGACGAAATCCTGGGAACGGTTCAGTATACCGCGCCGGAGTATTTTCTGGGACAGGGCGGCTCACCGCGCTCCGACATGTTTTCGCTGGCCGTGATCTGCTACCAGATGCTGACGGGAAAGCTGCCTTATGGCACACAGGTTGCCAGGATCCGGCGCAAGGCGGACGTGCGCAGGCTCCAGTATCGCCCGGCGGACGACGACCGCAATGTGCCGGCTTGGGTCGATGGCGCGCTCAAACGCGCGCTCCATCCCGATCCCTACAAGCGGCACGAGGACCTGTCCGAATTCGTCCACGAGCTTCGCACGCCCAATCCAGCCTATCTCGACACGCGGATCACGCCCCTGTTGGAGCGCAACCCGTTGATGTTCTGGAAGGTGACGTCGGCGGCGCTCGCCTGCGCGGTCATCGTGCTGCTGGCGCTGCTGCACTCAGGCTAGGAACGCGAGCTCTCACGCCGGCTCGATCGCCTTGGTTCCCAGCGGCTTCGGCGCCATGCCGCCGCCCGGCTTGAGGTGAAATTCGTAGGTCATCAGGTGCCATTGCCCGTTCGCCTTGGTGCCATCGGGCATTTCGGGATCGTTGCGCGGCTCGACGTTGGCGATGAGATCGTTCTTGACTCCGAACACGACGTCGGAATCCAGATATTTGTCGCCACCGATGAAGACGTGCGTGATCAGCGGTTCATGGCCCTTGGCGTTGACGAGGAAGTGCACATGCGCCGGACGCATCGGGTGGCGCTTGGTCTGCACGATCATCTCGCCGACGGGACCATCGGTCGGGATCGGATAGCTGCACGGCAGTATCGTGCGGAAGAAGAAGCGGCCGTCATCGTCCGTAATGAAGCGCGCCCGTGCGGACGCGCCGACCTCGTCATAGTTGGGCTTCTGGGAATCATAGAAGCCATCATCGTCGGCGTGCCAGACGTCGACGGGAACGCCCGCGAGCGGCTTGCCCTCGAGGTCGGTGACGCGGCTCTGCACGAACATCTTCTCGCCGGTCTGATTGTTCGGCGAGATATCGGTGCCATGGGCGGTCACCTTGTGCTCGCCGACATAGAACGGGCCGAGCACGGTCGTCTCGGTGGCGCCGTCGCGATCGCGGTGATTGACGGCGTCGACCAGCATGGAGACGCCGAGCACGTCGGACAGCAGGATGAACTCCTGGCGGGTGTCCGTGCATTTTTGCCCGGTGCGGGTCAGGAAATCGATCGCGTATTCCCATTCTTCGAAGGTGAGGCCGGTCTTGCTCACGTAATCGTGCAGCGACTTCACCAATTCCTGCAGCAGGAATTTTGCCCGCCTATCAGGCGTCTGGTCGAAGCTCCTGACGACGGCTTCCGTGAGCTCGGTCTCGTTGAACTGAGTCATGCTGCATTTCCCTCGCGCTTTTCTCGTCGGCCCGGGCGGGCTCCTTGCGTTCCCAGGTACAGCCTATACCAGCTGGCCTACTCGCGTTAAGCGCGACCGGCTTGGAATGGGCGCGCCATTTGGCTATCACCGTCGTCGAGAAACCGCCCCGGAGGAACTGATGCTCGCTCCCACCCCTGCCTCGCCCGAATCCGTCGGCATGTCCAAGGCCGCCCTCGACCGCGTCGATGCGCATCTGAAGAGCCGGTACATCGATGCCGGCCGCTTCCCGGGCACGCAGCTCCTGGTCTACCGCCGCGGAAAGGTCGCTCACAGCTCGGTGCAGGGCTTTGCCGACGTCGAGCGCAAGGTGCCGGTGAAGGACGACACGATCTACCGCATCTATTCCATGACCAAGCCGCTCACCAGCGTCGCCTTCATGATGCTGGTGGAAGAAGGTCTCGTCGCGATCGACGAGCCCGTCGCCAAATACATTCCGGAATGGAAGGATCTCGGCGTGTTCGTCGCCGGCACCTACCCGGCCTTCCTGACCCGGCCGCCCTCCCGGCCGATGCTGATCGTCGACCTGCTGCGCCACACCTCCGGCCTCACCTACGGCTTCCAGCAGCGCTCCAATGTCGATGCCGCCTATCGCACCGAAAAGATCGGCGAGGTCGAGAAATCAGGCACGCTGCAGACCATGATCGAGAGCCTGGCCAAGATCCCGCTGGAGTTCTCGCCGGGCGAGGCCTGGAACTACTCGGTCTCGACCGACGTGCTCGGCTACCTCGTCGGCAAGATCTCGGGGATGCCGTTCGAGCAGTTCCTCAAACAACGCATCCTCGATCCGCTCGGCATGACCGACACCGATTTCCACGTTCCGGCCTCCAAGGCGCATCGCTTCGCCGCCTGCTACTCGGCGGACCCCGGCGGCGGCATGACCTTCCATGCCGGCCAGCGGCGAGAGGGCCTGACGCTGCAGGACGATCCGACCACGAGCTCGTTCCTGTCCCCGCCCTCCTTCATCTCGGGCGGCGGCGGCCTGTGCTCGACAGTCGCCGACTACCTTACTTTCTGCCGCTCGCTGCTCAACGGCGGCGAACTCGGCGGCGTCAGGCTGATCGGGCCGAAGACGCTGGCGCTGATGACGAGCAACCACATCCCAGGCGGACGCTCCCTACCCGAGGTCTCGCGCTCGCTGTTCTCGGAAGCGGCGTATAACGGTATCGGCTTCGGCCTCGGCTTTGCCGTGACCATGCGCCCGGCCGAGACGCTGATTGCCGGCAGCCCCGGCGAGTACAATTGGGGCGGCGCGGCTACGACCTCGTTCTGGATCGACCCGGCCGAGGAGCTGATCACGATCTTCATGACGCAGGTGCTGCCGTCGAGCGCCTATCCGATCCGTCGCGAGCTGCGCAGCATGGTCTACGCGGCCATCACCGAAAGCAATCTGTAGGCGGTGGATCCGATCCGGCGGCCGTCTGCTGCGGGAGCACGCTCACACGCTCATTTGAGCATCTCCGGCACGATCAGACGCGGCAGGAACAGCGACACGCTCGGCCAGACGATGACGGCCGCCAGCACGAGCAGCATCGGGATCAGCATGATCACCGTGTCCTTCAGGGCGTAGCGCAGCCGCACGCCGGCGATCGAACAGGCGATCATCAGGCACAAGCCGTAGGGCGGCGTCACCAGCCCGAACGCCAGCGATATGATGGAAATGATCGCGAACTGGACCGGATGGAGATCGACGGACTTGGCCAGAGGCTCCAGCACGGTCCCGACGATGATGATGGCCGGGATTGCGTCCAGGAAACAGCCAACCACCAGAAAGCAAAAGGCGATGAAGAAGCCGGCCGCAACGGCGCCCATTCCCCATGTCGAGACGTTGGCCAGCAGCTCCTGCGGAATCCTGTAGTAGGCGAGCAGCCAGCCGAACGCGCTCGCGGTGCCGACACAGAATAGCGCCACGCCGGCAAGGCGCCCGGTGTCGAGCAAGGCCCTGTACAGTTCGCGTATGCCTGTCTCGCGGTAGAAGAACGCCGAGAGCACGACGGAATAGAGCACTGCGACACAGGCGGACTCGGTCGCGGTGAACCAGCCGAGCAGAATGCCGCCAACGATGATGAACGGCGTCATCAACGCCGGTATCGACCGCCAGATGGCGCATCGCATCTCGACCCAGCCTGACTTCGGATAGGTCGGGTAGCCGCGACGCACAGCATAGACGTGCACAGTCGCCATCTGCGCGCCCGCGATCAGCAGGCCCGGCACGATACCCGCCAGGTACATCGCTGCAATCGAGGTCGAGATCAGCCCGCCCCACACGATCATCAGGATGGAAGGCGGAATGACGACCGCCAGAACCGCGGACGCCGCCGTGATGGCGATGGAGAAGGAGAGATCGTAGCCCTCCTTGGTCTGCGCATCGATGAAGATCTTGGACTGGCTCGCGGCATCGGCCGTGGAGGAACCCGAAATACCTGCAAAGAACACCGACAAAACGACGTTGATCTGTGCCAGCGATCCGGGCCAATGCCCGACCATCGAGCGCGACAGCGCCACCAGCCGGTCGGTGATGCCGCCGATGCTCATCAGGTTCGCCGTCAGCAGGAAGAACGGCACCGCGAGCAGGATGAAGGAATTGTACGCATTGAAGGTCTCCTGCGCGAGCATCATCAGCGACAGGCGCGGCTCGATCAGCAGGATCGGCACGCAGGCAAGGCCAAGCGCAAAAGCGACCGGCACGCGCACGATGAGCAAGCCGACGAAGACGCCGAACAGCACCATCGCAGCCTGGCCGGCAGAGAGCACGGTCCCGTTCATCGCCCAGCCCCAAACAGAACGCGCAGTTCATCGACCATCTGTTCGCCCGCAAACACGATCCACGTCACGCCGGCCACCGGCCAGGCAAGGTGGATCAGCCAGAGCGGCAGATCGGCGAGCTCCGACGTCCTGTTCCAGGCAAAGCGCGTGAATTCGATCCCGGCCCACACAAACACCAGGGCCAGCGCCAGCACGCCGACGCGCGCAATGATCCGCACCGCGGCCTCCGATCGCCGCGACAGGTCGGGCCACACGTCGACCTCGAAGTGCTGCGCCTCCCGGATACCCACCATGGCGCCGATCATGATCGTCCAGATGAACAGGAAGCGCGCCATTTCCTCCGTCCAGATGTAGGACGGAATGAACGGCGTGTAGCGCGAGATGATTTGCAACGTGACCGGGACAACAAGGACACCGACGCAGACGGCCAGCAGGAATTCCAACAATTTCGCATAGGCCGCCGTGAGGCGACGCCACAGCGACGGTGTGGACGGGACGTGCATTTCGGACATTCTGGCTCCGTGCGGCACTCATCCACCACGTCCGGGCAGGAAGCGGGGCCTGCCCGGACCAGGATCGCGGGATGCAACGACCTCAGACGACGTTGATCTTCTCGAAAATGCCTTCCGCGCCGATCTCCTTCGCGTAGGTTGCCATCACGGGATCGGCGAGCTTCTTCATGGCGTCCCGCTCCTCGAAGGGAACGCGCTTGAGCTTGCCGGCCTTCTCGAGCGCGTCGAGCTTGACGACCTCTTCGCTCGACTCAAGCTGACGACCGTAGTCGCCGGCCTCCTTGCCGGCCTTCATGATCGCGTCCTGCAGATCCTTCGGCAAGGCCTTCAGTGTCTTCACCGAGAAGCAGATCGGCCGGATCGATACCGCGTGCTGGGTCAGGTTGAGGTGCGGCGCCACTTCGTAGAACTTCATGGCCTCGACGCCGGCCGCCTCGTTCTCGCCGGCCGATATCACACCGTTCTGGATCGCGTTGTAGATCTCGTTATAGGCGATCACAGTCGGGCTCATGCCGACGGCCGCGAACGTCTTCGACCAGATCGGCGCGCCCTGCACGCGGACCTTGAGCCCCTTGAGATCTGCGAGGTTCTTGAGCGGCTTGTTGGCGAAGATGTTGCGGATGCCGCCCCCAGCATAACCGATCAGAACGACCTCGGCCTTGGCGGCAACCTCGTCGGCGATCGGCGCCAGAATGTTGGCTTCAACGACCTTGTTCATGTGCTCGATGCCCTTGAACACGAACGGCGCATCGATGAACGGGGCCGCCTTCGCGAAGGTCGACATGTGTGCCGGCGAGACGATGCCGTAATCGACCGCCTTGCCCTGCGACATGTACTCGAAATACTGCTTTTCGAGGCCGAGCGAGGAGTTCTTGTGCAGCGTGAAGTTGACGGGCTTGCCGTAGTATTTCTTCACCAGCTCCTCGAACCGGATCAGCGCCCGGTTGAAGGCGTGGTCGTCGTTGAACTGGACTGCGCCGTTCAGCGTGATCGCGCCTTGTGCCCTGAGGATCGACGGCATGCCGATCGTCGCCGCCGCACTGGTCGCACCGATACCAGCGAGAAATGACCTTCGCTTCATCGTTCCCCTCCCTTGATGCTCCGGCCCTGTCACCGGGCCGTGAGTGCAGCCGCTCTGCGGCTTGCGAGAGGCAAGCGTATGAAAATCCGCAGGGGGACGGAAGTCATTTCGCAGCGCTGGCCGTGCTCTTCGTCTCGGGACTACTCCGTCACGACCTGCTGCACTGCACCTGCGCGTCGGCGCGGCATTCCGAAGGGCGGCCTCCGCCCCGCGCACTGCGAGGCAATCGCGAAAATCGTGGCGTAGCGCGGCGCGCGACCGTATGGTCTGCCAAAATCATCCGGCGCCGCTGCGCTGGAACCGGGACCGCCGCGTTGCCAAAACTCACACTGCCCGCCCGGCTAGCTCTCTTGGTCGCGGGAACGATGTTGCCGCTGATCGTGTTTGCCGTCGGCCTTGCCTACTCCAACTATCGCCAGGATCGCAGCGAGGCGACCCGGCGGGTGCTGGAGACCGTACGAAGCATGCGCCTTGTGCTCGACTCCGAGGTGCAGCGCATGACGGGCGGCTTGCAGGTGCTCGCGCTCAGCAATTCTTTGCAGAGCGGCGATTTTGCCGCCTTTCGGCGCCTGGCTGCCGAGTTCACGGGGCAATATGGCGACGACAGCGTGCTGCTGGTGGCCGACAGATCCGGCGACCAGCTCTTCTCGTCCGTGACTCCGGGAGCTGCGAACTTGCCAGCGCGCAACAACCGAGAGATCGTCGAGCGGGTGTTTGCACGCAAGGCGCCGCAATATTCCGATCTGTTCGTCGGCTCTACCAAGAAACAGCCGATCGTGACAGTAGAGGTTCCCGTGCTGCGCAATGGCGAGGTCGCCTATGCATTGTCCTTCAGTCCGCCGATCGCGCTGTTCCAAAGACTGGTCGAGCAGCAGCGTCCAAACGATCAATGGACGGTATCGCTGCTGGACACCAAGGCTCGCGTGTTTGCGCGGACGCCCAATCCAGTCGACACGTTCGGCAAGCAGGCCTCCGGCGCGCTCTACGATGCGATGTCCCGCACGCCGGAGGCTGCGCTTTCGACAATATCGCTCGACGGCGTCCCTCTGTCGTCCGCTTTCACCAAATCACAGCTGACCGGCTGGACGGTGGTGGCCGGCATCGCCGAGAGCTCGTTGATCGCCCCGCTCTGGCGCAACGTCGCGATCACGAGCCTGATCGGCGGCATCCTGCTGCTGGTCGGCCTCACCTTTGCAGTCCGGATGGCAGCAACGATCGCGCGCGGCGAGATGCTGCACAATCTCCTGATCGAGGAGCTCAATCATCGCGTCAAGAACACGCTGGCCCTGATGCAGGCAATCGCGGTGCAGACCTTTCGCAGCGCCAGCCGTGACGAGCGGATCAAGTTCGAGGGCCGGCTCGGCGCGCTGGCCGAAGCGCATAACCTGCTGAGTCAGGAGAAATGGGCGGGCTCCGAGCTTCGGGACGTGATCGCCCGTGCGCTCCAGCCGTTCCTGCTAAGCAATCCCGACCGCATCCGCATGGCTGGACCGCCTGTCCCGCTGTCGCCGCGGCTCGCCGTGGTGCTGTCGATGATCGTGCACGAGATCGCCACCAATGCCGCGAAATACGGCGCGCTGTCCAACGAGACGGGCCGGGTGACGCTGAACTGGGAGATCATCGCTGATGCGCCGAAGCCGCGGCTGCGGCTGATCTGGACCGAGAGCGGCGGGCCGCCAGTGACGGCGCCGGTGCAGCGCGGCTTCGGCTCGCGCCTGATCGAGCGCAGCGCGCGCGATCAGCTCGGCGGCGAGGCAACCGTCGACTTCCTGCCGCGGGGCGTGGTCTGCACGGTGATCTGCACGCTGGACGAGGCGCCCTGATCCGCGGCCTCCTGGCGCATATCGCAACGCAGCACGATCATCCCTGCGACAATTGCGCTTGCCCTGCCCCATTCATCCGATGTTAAACATCGGATGATTGTGCAGCTGCCGGGCGTGGCAGCCAAAGATAATGAACCGGCCGCGACAGGCCGGACGGGAGAAACGTACGAGTGGCAAGAGCGCGCCCGAGCCCCGTCGACAAGCTGATCAAGCCCGGCCGCATTCGCGCCGTGCTGACGACGCTCGGCCGCGAGATCGCCCAGGATCTCATTCCCGTCGGGACGACCCTGCCGCCAGAACCTGAACTCGAGACCCGTTTCGGCGTCGGACGCGGCGTGGTGCGCGAGGCAATCAAGACGCTTGCCGCAAAAGGCCTCGTCAGCGTTCGGCCGCGCCACGGCACGCAGGTGCTGCCGCGTCACGAATGGAGCCTGCTCGACCGCGACGTTCTGAGCTGGCTCGTCGGCCAGGACGAGCCGGATCGCGATCTTCTGCTGGCGATCCAGGAGGTGCGCTCGATCATCGAGCCCGCCGCCGCAGCTCTTGCCGCCGAACGCGCGACCAAGAACGACCGTTGGCGGATCGACACGGCCCTGGCCGCGATGCAGACTGCAAAGGACCAGGCCAGCGCCCTCGCAGCGGACAAGGCTTTCCATCTTGCCATCCTGGACGCGACCCACAATCCCGTCCTCCAGGGCTTCCGCGGCGCGATCGACACCATCCTGAGCACCGTCTTCACCGTCGCCGTCGTGAGCCCCGGCGGCTGGTTCAGGGACAATCTGCCGAACCACGTCGCGGCGGCGCGGGCCATCGAAAGCGGCAACCCCGAGAAGGCGCGCGCCGCGATGGAGCGCCTGCTCGGCTACACCCGATTGAAGCTGTCGAACCGGAAGACGGTCATCGCCGCGGCGAGCCGCAGAGCGGGCGGACCGAACCAGCGCGTCACCAGGACGTCGGGCGTCAAACGTAAGAGAAAAGCCCATGGAGCGTGACAGAAGGCTCGGACGCGCCGCCCGCGATCGCGAGGGGCGCAACCGATGCAGATATGCGATTGCGGGAAACGCGGTTACGATGTCGGGAATGATCAGCGCGAAATGCCGGCACAGGCATAGCTGAGCGTCGGGAGGTCAGATGCAGGTGACGGGCAGTGTGAAAGGTCGATCGTCGCGGCTGATCCGCAGCGTCAGTTCGCTGGCAGGAGCCGCGATGTTCGTCGCGCCGCTGATCGCGCTCGTGGCGATCTGGGCCATCGTCGTCCCGCTGTTCAACGTCAATCCGCGCGTATTTCCCTCGGTGGGAGCGGTCGGCACCGCCGCGCTGGATTCCATCCGCGACGGCACGTTGTTCGCCCATGTCGCCGCCAGCCTCTTGCGCGTCGGCCTCGGCACATTGATCGGCATCGCCACCGCCGTGCCGCTCGGCATCGCCATGGGCGTCAGCCCGACGGTGGCGGCCTTTCTGACGCCGCTGTTCCGCTTCTTTTCGGTGCTCGCCGGCATCGCCTGGATCCCCATCGCGACGCTGTGGTTCGGCTACGGTTTTGGCGCGATCGTCTTCGTGATCTTCAATGCCGTCTTCTTCGTCGTCGCCTACAACACTCTGCTCGGCGTCAGGACCATCCCGCACTCGCTGCGCAATGCTGCCGCCTCGCTCGGCGCCGGTCGCTGGACGCTCCTGACCGAAGTGCTGGTGCCGGGCGCGCTCCCCAACATCGTCACCGGCATTCGGACGGGCCTGGGCTTCGCCTGGCGCGGCCTGATCGCCGCCGAGATGATCGCGACCAATGTCGGGCTCGGCTACATGCTGTTCGTCGCCCGCGACTTCTACCGCACCGAGGTGATCGTGTTCGGCATGATCGTGATCGGCGTGCTCTGGCTTCTGATCGACCGTCTGCTGCTGGTCCCGCTGGAACGCGCGACCATCGAGCGCTGGGGCATGGTGAGGCGCGCATGAATCTGATGCTGCAAATCTGGGCCGGCTATGCCCGCCTGACCCGGCGCTGGCCGGGATTCGCCGCGATCATTCCATTCATCCCGGTGCTTGCGCTGTGGACCGCGGTGAGCGAGGCCGGCTTGTTTCCGCGCGCGTTCTTCCCGGGACCGGCCGATGTCTTGCGCGCGTTCGTCACGCTCACCTACAAGGGGATCCTGCCCGACTACCTCCAGGACAGCCTGATCCGTCTCGCGACCGGCGCCGCAGTCGGCATGGCGCTCGGTATTCCCCTGGGGATTCTGATCGGCACCAGCCGCTGGGCACATCGGATCTGCTGGCCGGTGCTGCTGTTCTTCCAGGCGATCGGCGACATCGCCTGGCTGCCGATCCTGTTGATCTGGTTCGGCTTCGGGCTGACGACGATGACCTTCGTCATCGTCTACACGGTGCTGTTCCCGGTCGTGCTCAACACCGTGCTCGGCGTCGGCTCCGTGCCGCGTGACCTCTCGCGCGCCGCCTTGAGCCTCGGGGCCTCGCGGGCACGCGTGCTATGGGAGGTGACGCTGCCGGCCGCGCTGCCCAATATCATCACGGGCCTGCGCAACGGGCTCGGTTACGGCTGGCGCGCGCTGATCGCAGTCGAGATGATCGTCGGCACCTCCGGCATCGGATTCATGATGTTCGACGCCCGCCGCGCCGGCTCGACCGTCGAGATCATCCTCGGCATGATCATTCTCGGATTGCTCTGGTACATCGTGGATGCCTGGATCCTCGCCCCGCTCGAGCGTGCGACCGGCCAGCGTTGGGGATTGGTGACATCATGAAGACGCTTTCGCTGCGCAATCTCGGCAAGACCTATTTCGACCCCTATGCGGGCGCGCATGTCACTGCCGTCCACGATGTCTCGCTCGACGTCGAGCCGGGCGAATTCATTTCGGTGGTCGGTCCCTCCGGCTGCGGCAAGACGACGATCCTGAACATGATCGCCGGCTTCATCCCCTACTCGAAGGGCGACATCCTGCTCGACGGCAAGCCGGTGCACGGGCCCGGCCCTGAGCGCGGCGTGGTATTCCAGTCGTTCGCGCTGTTTCCCTGGAAGACGGTGCTCGACAATGTCGGCTTCGGCCCGAAGATGCGCGGCGTGCCGAAGGCCGAGCGCGACCGCATTGCGCGCGAATATCTCGCGCTTGCCGGACTCTCGCACGCGGCGCACCGCTATCCCAATGAGCTCTCCGGCGGCATGCAGCAACGCGTCGGCGTGGTGCGCGCACTCGCAAACAATCCCGACGTCCTGCTGATGGACGAGCCGTTCGCCAGCGTCGATGCGCAGACGCGCATGACCCTCCAGGAGGAACTGACCCGCATCTGGCAGGAGCGCAAGCCGACGGTGATCTTCATCACCCATGACGTGCCGGAAGCGGTGTTTCTCGCTAACCGCGTGGTCGTGCTGTCGAAGGGACGCGTGCTCGACCAGATCGCGGTCGACCTGCCGCGCCCGCGGGTGTGGGACGAGCTCGTCAAGGACGACCAGTTCAAGCAGCTCTCGGCGCGCGTGCTGCAGATGGTGCGCGCGGCATGAGCATCGCCTCCGAAGCCTTGCGATCACCCAAGCTGCGCATCGCGCTCGGCGCGATCGCGGCTTGGGCGCTGTTTCAGCTCTGGCTGACCATCGCGGCGCCGGCAAAGATCTCGCCCGAGCTCAAGGGCACATCGGAGAAGGTGAACGTGCAGATCGAGCTGCCGTTCACGCCGGAGCGCTTCCACGTGCTCGCGTTCCAGCAATACGGACGCGTCTCGGGTACGGACGAGCATTCGATCGAACTGCGTGGTGTCAAAAGAACGGACCTCAACGCCGTGGCCCGGCCCTATTGGGTGACGGCAGTGGGGCCGATAAAAGAGGGAGGCTGACAATATGAAAAGACTCGTGTTGCTTGGACTAGCGCTTCTCGCCGGCCTCGTGCCGGCAAGCGCCCAGACGCTGACGAAGCTCAAGGCCGGCATGGTGACCGGCATCGATCAGATCGGCCTGCCGATCGCACTCGAGCGCGGCTTCTTCGAGAAGTACGGGCTCGATGTCACGATCGCGCGCCCCTACGCCACCGGCGTCGACGCGCTGAACGCGTTGCAGGCGGGTGAGAGCGAGATCGTGCAGGTCGGCGTGCCCATGATCGGCGCCGTGCTGCGCGGCATGGACCTCGTCGCGCTCGGCAATTACAGCGGCAATGCCACCAAGGCCGGCTCCGACGCGACCATGGCGATCGTCGCGCGCGAAGGTTCGGGCATCGTCAAGGGCGACCTGTCGACCTTGAAGGGAAAGAAGATCGCGGCCTCCTTCGGCACGATCAACCATCTCTACATCCTGGCGACGCTCGAGAAGGCCGGTCTGAAGCCAGATGACGTGACATTGGTCAACACCCCGCCGCCGGACATGACCGTGGCCCTGCTCGCCAAGGGCATCGATGCGTTCTCGGGCTGGGATCCGTGGCCGATCGTCGCGGGCAAGGACGTGCCGGGCGCGGTCGAGATCATCCGGGGCGGCGACGTGATTTCCTACATCGGCTTCAACGTCGCGCTCCGCCCCTGGGTGCAGGCCAATGGCGAGACCATCGAGAAATTCCTCGCCGCCGTCTCCGAGGCCGACCAATGGATGCGCAAGAACCCGAAACTGGCGGCGCAGGTCGCCACACGCTGGATTCCCGGACTCAAGCAGGAGGTCGCCGAGACTGCGATGCAGTTCAACATCCAGCAGGCGGACCGTCGGCTGTCGGCGAACAACTACCGCGCACTGTGGAGCGCTGAGGACCGCCTCTCTCGGCTGGGCATCCTCAAATCGACCTTCGACGTCAACGCGCATATCGAGCCGAAGCACATTCTCAAGGTCATGAAGGACCGCCCGGAGCTGTTCGCCGATCTGCCGCCGATCCCGGAGGCGGCGGCGATCACGCCGGGCTACGTGTTCAAGCCCTGAGTCGGCCGCACGCGGAGGTGCCGGCGCGACCAGCGCGCCGGCTCCTCTCGGGACCGCGCCCTACCCGATCGTCTGCAGCGCCGGAAACGTCTCCAGCAGCCAGATGCTCACATTCGAGACCGCGCCGGTGAGAAAGCCGATGCCGGTGATCACCATCAAGACGCCCATGGCGCGCTCGATATTGACGAGGTGGCCTTTCATGCGCGCGAACAGCGCGGAGAACTGCTCGATCATCAGGGCGGCGATCAGGAAGGGAATGCCCAGGCCCGCGGAATAGACCGCCAGCAGGCCAGCGCCCTTCGCCACCGTGGCTTCCGCCGCCGCGATCGAGAGGATCGCGGCGAGGATCGGGCCGATGCAAGGCGTCCAGCCGAAGGCGAAGGCGAGGCCCATGATATAGGCGCCCCAGAGGCCGACCGGCCTGGGGATCGGCAGCCGTCCCTCGCGCATCAAAAGGCCGATGCGCGTCAGGCCGAGAAAATGCAGTCCCATGATGATGATGACGATGCCGGCGAGGATCGACAGCTCCGCCGACCATGCACGGATCAGCCCGCCGACCAACGAGGCGCTGGCGCCGAGCGCCACGAACACCGTGGAGAAGCCGAGCACGAACAGCAGCGCCGACAGCAGGATTGCGCGCTTGGAGGCCTCTGCTGGCTCGTCGCTCTCGACGTGCTCGATCGTGGCGCCCGTGAGATACACCAGATAGGGCGGCACCAGAGGCAGGACGCAGGGTGAGAGGAAGCTGACGAGGCCGGCAATCAGCGCCGCCGGGATCGAAACATTTTGCATGATGCAGTCGGAGCCATCTCAGGCCCGGTACGGCGCGCAAGGAACGCGCGCGGCCCGGAGCCGAACCGGCTCTGGTGTAACCGATGCCGGAGAATGCGCAACAGAAGCGCACAAAACCAGGGCTCCTCCCGATGCCCTCCGTGATCACAGATGCGGCATCGGGACGCGCAGAAACCTCGCCAAAAAGCGAGATTCGGCGGCGCGGCTATTTCACCACGCGGAGCAGCGGACGCCGGGGCTGGTCCTGCGTCTGCTTGGAAGGGGTCGGCGGCTCGCTCGCAGCGCTCCGCAGCATCTCGTCGCACAGCGCCTTGAGATCGGCACCGTCGATTCCTTTCAGTTTCATCCGCACGTCGAGGATGACGATGGACAACATCTCCGCCGATTCGCGGCTGCTGCACTCATTGAGAACCCTGCGGCACTCCTCAAGGGTTTCCAGCACCGACTGCAACTGTTCGTCTGAATGCGACACCGGCGTTCTTTCCGTTAATTCGGCCTGCGAGACGTGTTCGTGACGTTCCCTTCGGCTCCCCTGGCAGAGCCAAGATAGCACGAAGCCCCTGCGCCCCCGAACCTGATTCCGGTGTGTTTCTGCCGTGGAACCGCTGTTCTGC
Organism: Bradyrhizobium sp. Leaf396; assembly: GCF_001424605.1. Classification (NCBI taxonomy): domain Bacteria; kingdom Pseudomonadati; phylum Pseudomonadota; class Alphaproteobacteria; order Hyphomicrobiales; family Nitrobacteraceae; genus Bradyrhizobium; species Bradyrhizobium sp. Leaf396. The sequence goes on along the minus strand of NZ_LMQJ01000005.1, from coordinate 97,607 downwards.
CCGCCGTATCCGCGCAGCGCAGTCGGCGATCACCAGGGTGGTTCGGGAGCAAACGCCTGATGCGGCGAGATCGATCCATTGAGGGAGATGACAGCGGCGCTCGCGCGAGAATTCTCGCCGCGGACAGCGCCGGCAATCCCGCAGCCACTTCACGGCCTGCAACGGAACTCACGCCAAACCCCTCAGTCGGAGGACAATCCGTCCAATCCCCATCCTGGGCAACACTCTAATACCGCCCACGAGTAGTAAAGGATGACGTTCAAAACTCGTCGTTCCCCAACCCGTCGTGGTTGTGGTTTGCGCCAGATTCTGCCAGTTTAGCCACCCGAAGGGAATTGTATGCACTCCTTAGCGGAAAGGGGCGTTCCTCCAGCGGAACGCCCAAAGACAAATCTCAGCGGCCTCTCGGATTGGGATGCGGCCCGCATATTTCTTGAAGTCGTCCGATGCGGAAGTTTCCGGTCGGCGGCCGAACGCTTGTCGCTGTCGATCAATGCCGTGCGCCGGCGAATCGACGGTTTCGAACGCCAGACCGGCACGACCCTCTTTACCCGCGACGTTCACGGCACCCATCTTACCGACGAGGGCGCCCTGGTGGTCTCCGCCGTCGAGCGCATGGAGGCGGCCACCTTCGACGTGCTGCGCGCCAGCGATTCGATGGCCAACGCCTTGTCGGGCGAGGTCCGGGTTGCCGTCACCGAGGGGCTCGGCACGTTCTGGCTGGCGCCGCGCCTCGTCGAATTCCAGCAGGCCTATCCGAAGATCCTGGTGGATCTGCATTGCGCGATGCGTTCGGCCGACGTCTCGCGCCACGAGGCCGACGTCGCGATCCACCTGTCGCGCCCTTCGGCGCTCGACATCAAGCTGGTGCGGCTCGGCCGCATGCATCTGATGTTCTGGGCCTCTGAGAAATACATCGCAAAGCATGGCGCGCCGCGGTCGGCGGCGGAATTGATCAAGCATCGCCTGGTGCTGCAATTCGCCGACGAACTCGCCGCCAAGGAAACCTTCGAGAGCTTCTTCCCGGGCGTTCCGGAACGTGACCTTCTGGTCATGAAGACCAACGTCTCAAGCGCCAATTATTGGGCGGTCGCGAATGGCGCCGGCATCGGCGTATTCCCGAGCTACGCCATCGCGCTTGGCGGGAAGTTAATTCCACTGGAGGTCGAGCTGAACCGACCGCTGGATATCTGGCTGTCCTACCACCCCGGTAGCGGCCGTATTCCGCGCGTGCGGCACATGATTGACTGGCTGATCGACGCTTTCAATCCGGCTCGCTTCCCGTGGTTTAAGGAAGAATTCGTGCACCCGCATGAATTCAAGGACTCGTACATGGGCGAACCCCTGACCCAGCTCTTCGGGGGATTTTCAACCGAAGAACAAAGGTGAAAGCAGAGATGAAAGCAGCGGCAAAAAGAATGAAGCAGCGCAGCGCCGGGAAGCCGGACATCGAGCTCGGCAAGCGGATTCGGCTGCGGCGCGTCGAGATGAAGATCTCGCAGGCCGAGCTCGGCGAGAAGCTCGGAGTCAGCTTCCAACAGGTCCAGAAATACGAAAAGGGCGTCAATCGCGTCGGCGCGGCCCGCCTTCAGCAGATCGCCTCCGCCCTCGACGTGCCCGTGACCTTCTTCTACGACGGCGACAACAAGGCGCGCGAAGTCGAGAGCCTGCTCTTCCTGGATTCGGCCTTCAGCCTCCGCCTGCTGCGCGCCTACAGCAAGATCAAGGACCAGACGGTGCAGCGTCAGCTCGTCTCGCTGATGGAATCGATCGCGGCCAACGAGAGCTGAAGTCGAACGACGGTTTGGCCTTCACGGCCGACGTTCAATCCACCGCGTCAAGGGGGCGCGGCTGGATTGAACGAGACCGGACGAAATATGTCTGCGCCCGTGCCCCTGCGCGGGGTCTGTCTCGGGGCGGCCTGGCCGCTCCTTTTTGTTGGCGGTCAGCCGCCACCTTCGTCGAGCTTCGCGCATGCAACCGAAGCACGGGCGGATGCAAGCTGCCCGCCCTTGCCCGGGTTGACCATGGCGGCGCCTGCGCCGCACATTGCGGCTCGTCCTACGACCAGCGAGCGCACGATGCCCGACATGTTCAGCACGACCGGAATGCCTTACGCCGACGGCAGGATCCTCCAGCACGCGGCCGGCGGCGTCGGCGTGATCACCTTCAACAATCCGGACAAGCGCAACGCGATGTCGCTGGAGATGTGGGAGGGATTTGGCATGGCGCTGACCGCCTTGCGCGACGACGACGACGTGCGGGTCGTGATCCTGCGCGGCGCCGGCGGCAAGGCATTCGTCTCTGGCGCCGACATCAGCCAGTTCGAGAAGGCCAGGCACAATGCAGCGGCATCCGAGGAATACGCCAGGCGCAGCGCCGCCCAGCGCGCGCTGCTCGCCGACTATCCCAAGCCGACGATCGCCTGCATCGACGGTTACTGCCTCGGCGGCGGCATGCAGGTTGCGATGCTCGCCGACATCCGCCTCGCCTCGCATGGGAGCCAGTTCGGCATACCCGCAGCCAAACTCGGCATCGCCTACGGCTATGACGGCCTGCGGCATCTGGTGTCGCTGGTCGGTCCGTCCTGGGCGCGGCTTCTGATGTACACGGGAATGCGCATCGATGCCGCAGAGGCGCTCCGCATTGGCTTGGTCGAGCGCGTGTTCCCTGTCGACGAGCTCTGGGGCGAGACCATGATGATCGCAGAGACGGTCTCGCAGAACGCTCCGCTCGCGATCAAGGCCGCAAAGATCACCATCACGCAGGTGCTTGAGGATGAAAGCCGGCGCGACATGGAGGCGGTCAAGGCGATCGGCAATGCCTGCATGGACTCGGAGGATTTCCGCGAGGGCCGGCAGGCCTTCATGGAAAAGCGCAAGCCGCAATTCCGGGGCCGCTGAAGCTGAACCGACATTCAGGAAGATTAAATTCCGCGTGCAGTTCAGCGCCGTTGCAACCACTTGATCCCGCGAAAGTTCTCCCGCCAGCAACGAGGGAGATTGCGATGACACTGAAATTTGCTGTTCTTGGTCTGGCTGCCGTCGGCGGTGTGGCGCTCGCCTCCGGACAGGCACTTGCGGCAATGCCGAACGGCATTCCGCAAGCGGACAAGATTGCAAGCGGTCCGCCCGCCGAGGTCGAGCAAGTGCGCTGGGTCTGTAACCCCTGGGGCCGCTGCTGGTGGCGCCCGAACTATTACCGCGCCTACGGCTACTATGGCGGCCCGCGCTTCTATGGCCCCCGTCCATGGCGCTGGCGTCATCACCATCACTGGCGCCGCTGGTGAACGACCAAGGGGCCTGCGGGCCCCTTTTCCTTGATTACAGCGCCGCGAGCACGGCCTTTGTAATATCCGCCGTGCCGTTGCTGCCGCCGAACTCCATCGGCTTGATGCCGCCGGCATAGATCTGGTCCACCGCACGCTCGATGGTCTCGCCGGCTTCCGCAGCGCTCTCGAGGCCGTGCTTGTCGGCGAGCCAGTCCAGCATCATCGCGGCCGACAGGATCATGCCGGTGGGATTGGCCTTGCCCTGCCCCATGATGTCAGGCGCGGTGCCGTGGCACGGCTGGAACACCGCATATTCATCGCCGATATCGGCCGACGGTGCCATGCCGAGGCCGCCGATCAGGCTCGCTGTGATGTCGGAGACGATGTCGCCGAACATGTTCTCCATCACCATCACGTCGAAATCCCAGGGCCGCTTCACCAGCATCGCCGAGCAGGCATCGACATAGAGCCGGTCGGTCTTCACCTCGGGATGCTTCTTCGCGATCTCGTCGAAAATGCCGCGGAAGAACGCAAACGCCTTGAACACGTTCGCCTTGTCGACGCAGGTGAGCGCGCCCGGCCTGCCGCGCGCCTTGCGCCGCTCCGCGAGGCGAAACGAGAATTCGAACAGGCGCTCGGAGGTGCGACGCGTGATCACCATGGTCTCGCGCGCGTCCTCGTGGGTGACGACGCCCTTGCCCATCGAGGCGAACAGGCCTTCGGTCGATTCCCGAATGACGACGAGATCGATGCCGCGCTGGTCGGCGCCGACGATCGGGCTCGGCACGCCCGGAATGAGCCGCGCCGGACGCACGCCGGCATAGAGATCGAAGATGAAGCGCAGCTCGATCTGCGGTGCGATCTCGGTGTTGTCGGGGTAGCGCACCGAGGGCAGGCCACAGGCGCCGAGCAGGATCGCATCCGCCTCCTCGCACAGCTTGATGGTCGAGTCGGGCATCGACTTGCCAGTGGCCAGATAGTTGTTGGCGCCGGCCGGCGCCTCGGTGAAGCGGAAGCTCAGGCCGGACTTCTGCTCGACCTTGCGCAACACTTCGAGCGCCGGCGCCATGACTTCGGGGCCGATGCCGTCGCCGGCGAGCACGGCGATATGGAAGGCGTTGTTTGCGGACATTCGAGAGCCTCGGGGAAGGAGTCAGCCAAGTCGTCATTGCGAGCGAAGCGAAAGAATCCAGAACTGCATCTGCGGCGACGTTCTGGTTTGTTCGTGGCTTCGCTCCTCGCAATGACGGGGAGAGTGTCAATCTTTACGGCGTCAACACCGTGCGCCCGACCACCGCACCCTGCTGCAGTTGCAAGAGCGCATCGTTCGCCTTGGCGAGCGGGGCCGTCGTCACCGGGATCGGCGGCACCTTCTTCGTCCGGACGAGGTCGAGCAATTCCTGCGTCTCACGCAAGTTTCCGACATAGCTGCCCTGGATCGTGATCGCCTTGATCGGAATCAGCGGCAGCGCCCAGGTCGCGCCGCCGCCGAACAGGCCGACGATGACGAGCTTGCCGCCCTTGGTCAGGCAATCGAAGCCGAGCTGCGTCGTCGCGGCGTTGCCGACGAGGTCGATCACGGCGCGGATGGGGCCTCCCGCCTTCTTGGCAAGCTGCTCGAGCGCATCCGGCGCCTTGGGATCGACGGTCGCCAGCGCGCCGGCCTTCTCGGCGGCTTCGCGCTTCTTCACGTCGATGTCGACCATGATGGCGCCCTTGCCGCCCATCGCCTTGAGCAGCGACAGCGCCATCAGGCCGAGGCCGCCGGCGCCGAACATCACGATGGGCGTGTCGAAGTGCTGCTCGACCTTCTTCAGCGCGCTATACGTGGTGACGCCCGAGCAGGCATAGGGCGCGGTCGTCGCGGGGTCGAGACCTTTCAGATTGAGCAGATAACGCGGATGCGGCACCAGCATGTGGTCGGCATAGCCGCCGTCGCAATAGACGCCGAGCGAGCGCGGCGTCAGGCACATGTTCTCGTCGCCGGCAAGGCACGTGGCGCATTTGCCGCAACCGATCCAGGGATAGACGAGGCCGACATCGCCGAGCTTGAGATCGCCCTGGTCGGTCGGCTTCACGTCGGGACTGAAGGCAAGGATTTCACCGACCGTCTCGTGGCCCATGGTCAGCGGCAGGTTGATGCCGCGGTCCTTCAGCGACAGCGGCTTGCGGCCGTGGCCGAGATCGTAGCCGCCCTCCCAGATGTGGAGATCGCTATGGCAGACGCCCGCGGCTTTCACCTTGATCAGCACCTGCGTGCCCGACGGCTGCGGCGTGGCCTCGTCGAACTCCTTCAACGGCGCTTTGAAATCGGCGACCTTGAAACTCTTCATCGGCGTCCTCCCGCATGCTTCTTGCTTGTCGCGCCACCATGCCACGGCGGGCGAGACGAGACAAACCCGGAGCCGTCTTAGTTCAGGCCAGCGGATGGTGGCAAGCCGCGAACTGGCCGGGAACGACCTCGCGCAACTCCGGTATCTCCGCGCTGCATCGCTGATCGGCCCGCGGGCAGCGGGTACGGAAGCGGCAACCGGACGGCGGCGCAATCGGCGATGGCGGCTCCCCGGTCGCAACACTCTCTGCGGGACGCACGTCCGGATCGGGCACCGGAATCGCCTGCAGCAGCAGCCCGGTGTAGGGATGCGCGGGCCTTGCGAACAATTGCTCCGAGGGCCCGACCTCGCAGAGCCGACCGAGATACATCACCGCGACGCGGTCGCTGACGGCTTTGACGACTGCGAGGTCATGCGCAATGAACAGCAGCGTCAGACCGAAGCGCACCTTCATCTCCTCCAGCAGATTGAGGATCTGTGCGCGAATTGAGACGTCGAGCGCCGACACCGGCTCGTCGCAGACGATGAACTCCGGATTGAGCACCAGCGAGCGCGCGATGCAGATGCGCTGGCATTGCCCGCCGGAAAATTCATGCGGCAGACGTCCCGCCACGAGATCGGGATCGAGCCCAACCGCAGAGAGCACCTCGTGGACCCTACGCTTGCGTTCGGCGGCATCCTTGATCCCGGCGATGATCAGCGGCTCCGCCACGATGTCGCCGATGCGCCGGCGCGGATTCAGCGAGGCGATCGGATCCTGAAAGATCAGCTGCACGCGCCGGCGCATTTTCCGCAGCGCCTCGCCCTCCATGGCCGTGAGGTCCTCGCCGTCGAACAGCACGCGGCCGGATTTGGCGCGGCGCAGCTGCAAGACCGCGCGTCCCAGCGTCGACTTGCCGCAGCCGGATTCGCCGACCAGTCCCAGCGTCTCGCCGCGCGCGACCTGGAGACTGACTCCGGAGACGGCGTGCACCGTCTTGTTGCCGAGACCATATTCGACGACGAGATTGTTGACCTCCAGAAGCGGCTCGGGGCGGACGGCAAGCTGCATCATGCGCCGATCCCCTCCGCCATCCGGATTGGATGGAAACAGGCGTACCGATGCCCGGGCGTCTCCGCATCCATCAGTTCCGGCTTGGCCTCGTGACAGCGGCCAGCGGCATAGCGGCAGCGCGGCGCAAAGGAGCAGCCCTTCAGCGGCCGCGTCGGATCGGGCGGACGGCCGGAGATGGCCGGCAGCGGCGTATGCGGCGCAGTGTCGAGCTTCGGGATCGCCGCCAGCAGCGCCTCGGTGTAGGGCATGTGCATGCGCTTGAAGAGCGCAGACGTCGGCGCGCGCTCCACCACCCTGCCCGCATACATCACGGCGACCTCGTCGGCACGGCCGGCGACCACGCCGAGATCGTGGGTGATGATGATCATCGCCATGTGCCGGCGGCGCTGCTCGCGCGCGAGCAGATCGAGGATTTGAGCCTGGATCGTGACGTCGAGGGCGGTCGTCGGCTCGTCCGCGATCAGAAGCTTCGGCTCGCAGGACAATGCGATCGCGATCGCGATGCGCTGGCGCATGCCGCCGGAACATTGGTGCGGATATTGCGCGAGCCGTTGCTCCGGCGCGGGGATGCCGACCGCTGCCAGCAGCTCGATGCTGCGCTTCTTCGCGACCGGCGCGTCGAGTTCGAGATGCTCCTGGATCGTCTCCATCAGCTGCGTCCCGATCGTGAGCACGGGATTGAGCGAGGTCATGGGATCCTGGAACACGACCGCGAGATCGCGTCCCCGGAGCCGGCGCAAGCGTTCTGCGTCGAGCCGCACCAGATCCTGGCCGTCGAAAATGACGCGTCCCGCGAGCTTCGCCTTCTTCGGCAACAACTGAAGCACTGCGCGCGACAGCATGGTCTTGCCGCAGCCGGATTCGCCGACGATGCCGAGCGTGCGGCCGCCTTCCAGCGAGAGATTGACATGATCGACGGCGCGCAGATTGCCGCGCGGGGTCGGCAGGTCGACCGCGACGTTCTCGATGGTCAGAAGAGGCGCGCTCACAGCGCCCCCTGACGCGGGTCGGTCAGCGCCCGCAAGGTGTCGCCGACGAGGTTGAACGCCAGCACGGTCAGGAACAGCGCCGCCGCCGGCAGGAAGGCAAGCCGCGGCGCAACGTCGAGGCTCTCGCGTCCTTCCCCGATCATGCTGCCCCAGCTCGGCATTGGCGGCGGCACGCCGAGGCCGAGAAAGGAAAGCGCGCCCTCGACCACGATGGTGACGGCGACGCCGAGCAGGAAGAAGGCGAGCAGCGGCAGGATCACGTTCGGCAGCAGCTCGCGCAGGAGGATGCGGGCATGGCTGGCGCCCAACGCCTCGGCCGCGATCACGAACTCGCGCCGCGCCAACGTCAGCGTCGCCGCACGCGCCACCCGCATGAAGGCGGGAATGCCGAGCACGCCCAGGATGACGGTGAGATTGGGAACGGATTGCCCGAGATAGGCCGTCACGGCGAGCGCGAAGATCAGCGGCGGAAAGGCCAGCAGCACGTCCATGCTGCCGACCACCACCGTCTCGAACCGGCCGCGAAAATAGCCGGCAACGAGGCCGAGCGCGCCGCCGATAACGAGGCCGATCATCGGCGCGATCAGCCCGACCGTCAGCGACACGCGCGCACCGAAGATCAGCCGGGCGAGCTCGTCGCGACCGAGTCCGTCGGTGCCGAGCCAATGCTCACTCGAGAAGGTGGCACGGCGCTCCAGCATGTCCATGTCGACCGGGTTCTGCAGCGGCAGCACCGGTGCAAGTATTGCGAGCGAAAGGATGATGGCAAGCCAGCCGCCCGCGACCCAGAACAGGAAGCCGAACTTGTTGCCGCGAACGGGCGCGGATGCCACCTCGTCCTGAACTGACAGCTCAAGCGTGGCCATGGCGGATCCTGGGGTCGAGCACGGCGTATAGCATGTCGACGATGAAATTCACGATGACGAAGCCGCAGGCGACCAGCAGCACCACGCCCTGGAGGATGACGAGATCGCGGGTGTAGATCGCACCGACCAGCAGCCGGCCGATGCCCGGGAGCGCGAAGATCGATTCCACGATCAGTGTGCCGCCGAGCAGGCGGCCGATGTTGATGCCGGTCACCGTCACCAGCGTCAGTGACGAGGGTTTCAGCGCATGCACGAACAGGATGCGCGCGGGCTTGAGGCCCTTGGCCTTGGCGAGCGCGATATAGTCCTCCTGCAAGGTCGCGATCATGTCGGAGCGCAGCACGCGCATGATGCCCGGCCATTCCGCGAGCGCGAGCGTCAGGGCCGGCAGCACGAAGAAGCGCAAGTTGGCGAGCGGCGCCTCGGTGAACGGCACATATCCGGTCGCCGGCAGCCACCGCAGCTCGACCGCAAACAGATAGATCAGGAGGATTGCAGTGAGGAAAGACGGCATCGACAGCATGGCGAAGGCGCCGCCGGTCATGAAGCGGTCGAACGCGCCGCCGGCCCGCGCGGCGCAGACGATCGCGAGCGGCACGCCGATCAGGAGCCCGATGAACTCGGCCATCAACATCAGCTGCAGCGAGACCGGGATGCGCTCGGCGACCGCCTGCAGCACCGTCTGCCCGGTGCGGAAGGAACGGCCGAGATCCCCCTGCATCACCTGACCGAGCCAGCTCAGGTAGCGCCACCACAGCGGCTGGTCGAGCCCCATGTCGCGACGCAGTGCCGCGACGTTCTCCGGGGTCGCCTGGTCGCCGAGGATGACGAGTGCCAGATCGCCCGGCAGCAGCGAGGCGATCAGGAACGTCAGGAGCGACACGGCAAGCAGAACCGGCAGCATGGCAAGGAGCCGCCGAACGACGAAGTTCAGCATCGCGCGGTCATTCCAGCCAGGTGGTCGAGACGTCGATCACGCCGTTGTAGATCTTCGGAAAGCCCTTCAGCCTGGTGCTCGACAATGCGTAATAGGTATTCTGGAAGGTCCAGAACCAGATCGCCTCCTTGTTGATCAGGCGGCTGATCGCGCAATAGTCCTCGGTGCGCTGGCCGAGCTCGGCGGTCACGCGTGCATGGTCGAGAAGCTTGTCGAGCTCGGGATTCGAGTATCCGGCGAGCGCCAGCGGGCTGCCGCTGCGGAAGTTCGCGTACATCTGCGGATCTGGATCGGCGAGATCGACGATACGCCACGGCGTCAGCTGGAACTGGCGGGTGAAGGCGCGCGAGGGAATGGTGGCCTGATCGACCTGCTCGATCTCCATATTGGCGCCGACGCGCTTCCAGAACTGCTGCAGCACCTGGCCGATCATGCGGCCGCGCGGCGTCGCCGTCACCAGCATCTTGAACTCGACCGGCTTGCCGTAATCCTTGATCAGCGCCTTGGCCTTCTCGACGTCGAACGGCAGCGCGCCGTCGTCCTTGCACTTGACCCAGGAGCCGTCGCCGTAGGGATTGCTCGCCGGCCGGCTCAGACCGTTGCTGATCGCCTGCGACATCTTGGGACGGTCGATCGCCATCACCAGCGCCTGGCGCACGCGGACATCGTCGAAGGGCGCGACCTTGGTATTGAAGGCATAGACCGCAGCGCCCGAGCCCTTGTAGGTGTGCACGGTGAGCTTCGGGTCCTTCTGCGCCCTCATGATGTTGTCGGCGTCGTTCTCGTCGTCCCAGATGATGTCGGCTTCGCCCGATTGCAGCGAAGCGAAGCGCGACTGCGCGTCGGGCAATGGTTTCAGGATGATGCGGTCGAGATAGGGGCGACCCTTGTCCCAATAGTTGGGGTTCTTCTCCAGCACCATGCGGTCGCCGGCGGTCCAGGATTTCAGGATGTAGGGACCGGTGCCCACCGGATTGCGGTTGTAGTCGTCGCCCTTGGTCTTCCAGGCCGTAGGCGAGTGAACGACGTTGTTCTGGCTCTGGATGGTGATCACCGCCGGCAGGTTCACTGAAGGGTCGGTGAGATTATAGACGATGGTGTCATCGTCCGGCGCCAGCACCTCCTTGACGTTGCTGATGTAGAAGGCGCAGCGGCACTTGTTGGCGGGATCCTTTTGCCGGTCGAAATTCTCCTTGAAAGCCCGCGCGTTGAACGGCGTGCCGTCGTGGAATGTCACGCCCTGGCGCAGCTTGAAGGTCCAGGTCTTGTAGTCGGCGGAGTGGGTCCAGGACACCGCGAGCTTGGGCGCGGCTTCTCCCTTTTCATTGAGCGTCGTCAGCGTGTCGAAGATCGCGGCGGCTGCGGTGAAGGTCGAGGTGTCGTAGACGCCGACCTTGAGCGGATCGAAGCCTGCGATCTCCAGCTCCTGGCCGACCGTGATGCTGCCGCCCGGTTTCTGCGCCTGCGCCGGCGCGGCCAGCGCAAAGGCCGCAACGAGGAGAAGCGGCGCGCGCTTGCGTGCCGCGGCAGCGATGTTCGTCATGGTTCCTCCCGGATCGCTCGTCCGATGTTTCGGATCGTTGAACGACTTGAGGGCGAGATTGACGACAAATGCCCGCCACCGCAAGAGGAACGAACAGAAGTCCGAGCGCCGCACGCGGCGGCGATGTCGCTCAGTTCGTCGCGGCTGTTTTGCCTGGCGGAATTGACGTGTCGCTGGCGATGCCGATCTCGTTGCGCAGCGCGTCGGTGTGCTCGCCGAGCACGGCGATCATCTTGCCGGGCGCGGTGTCCGCGCCGGACATCCGGAACGGCAGATTGAGCACGCGGAAGGAGCCACCCTCGTCCCGCACCTCGGAGAGCGCCTGCCGGTGCGCAAGCTGCGGGTCGGCCAGCGCCTCGGCCACGGTGCGGTAGGCCGAGGCCGGCACGCCGGCAGCGCCAAGCGCGGCGAGGCACGCATCGGTCTTGAGCTGACGCGACCAGATCTCGACGCCGTCCATCAGGTCAGCCCAGTTCTCGCGGCGCGCCGCGTAGGTGGCAAAGCGTGGATCGGAGATCCATTCGGGGCGTCCGATCACGGCCATCAATCCCTGAAACGTCTTCTCGCTTGCGACCGTGATCATGACATAGCCGCTCGCCGTCTCGGTCGGGCCGAACATCGGGCGCGGCGGCGGCTTCACCGCGAATTGCGAGCTCTGCAGCTCGATCACCGTCAAGCTCAGCATGGATTCCAGCATGGAGACGTCGATATGCTGGCCCAGGCCGGTCACGCTGCGCTGATAGAGCGCCGAAGCAATCGCGCCGAAGCCGTAGGTCCCGGTGACGACGTCGGCGTGATAGATGCCGCAATAATCGGGACGGTTGCGGCCCGGCTGATAGGCCAGATGCGCCATGTCGTAGCCGGACGCCGCATGGATCACGGGGGCGTAGGCCGGCAGCTCGGCCGAGGGGCCGGTCTGGCCGTAGCCGGAGATCGAGCAGTAGATCAGCCTCGGGTTGACCGTGCGCAGCCGGTCGTAGTCGAGCCGCAGCCGGTGCATCACGCCCGGGCGGAAATTCTCCACCAGAATGTCGGCCGTCGCGGCCAGCCGGCGGACCGTCTCCCTGCCGTCCTCGGACTTGAGGTCGAGCACGACGCTCTTCTTGCCGACATTGAGCTGACCGAACACGGTGCTGCATCCCTGGCGCAAGGGAGGCCGGGTCCGCATCGTCTCCCCGCCCTCGGTCTCGATCTTGATGACCTCGGCGCCCATGTCGGCGAGCATGCGTGTGCAATGGGGGCCGGCGATCGTCGTCGAAAAATCCAGGACGCGCAGGCCCGCGAAGGCCTTTGTCGTCGTTCCCTCATGCTTATCTGCTAGCTGCATCCCCGGAGCCCTCTTGGAACCTTCAATGTTCTCTCTTGTTGATGCGCTGACCCTAGAGGGCGGCGGCTGAGTAGGAAAGTATTTACCGAGCGGACGCGCCGAATGGGGGGCTTGGGAATTCCAGGACAACTGGACCCGTTCTTGCATAGTAGCAAACCGGGATCGGAAGAGGGCGGCTGTTCTTGAGGGTCTTATTCGTCACCACAGAGATGGACGACTTCGTCCGCGTCGGCGGATTGGGCGCCGTTTCCGCCGCGCTTCCCCGTGCACTTCGCTCCTTCGCCGATATCCGGATCATGTTGCCCGGCTATCGCGACATCATCGAGCAACTCACGCATATCCAGATCGTTGGCCGCTGCCCTGCATTCGCGGAGATGCCGGCCTGCTCGCTCGGCCGGGCCGCGACCAAGGACGGAATGCCGGTCTACGTGCTGTTGTGCTCGCAGCTCTACGACCGGCCCGGCAACCCCTATGGCGATGAGTCCGGGCGCGACTGGCCCGACAACGACATCCGCTTCGCGCGCTTTGCCTCGGCCGCCGCTGAGCTGGCCATGGGCACGCTGGACAAGAATTGGGCAGCAGACTTGATTCATGCCAATGACTGGCCGGCCTCGCTCGTGCCGGCGTATCTTGCCTGGCGCGGCGCCAAGCTGCCGTCGATCCTGACCATCCACAACCTCGCCTATCAGGGCCTCTTCCCGAAGGACTCGCTGCGTCGGATCGGCGCGCCGGAGAGCTCCTTCCACATCGACGGCGTCGAGTTCTACGACCAGGTCTCCTTCCTCAAGGCGGGCCTTGTCTACGCCTCGCACCTCACCACAGTCAGCGGCACCTACGCGCGGGAGATCACCACCGCGGAATTCGGCTGCGGCCTCGAGGGTCTGCTCCGTCTGCGCTCCGACGCCGCCGAGCTCACCGGCATCCTCAACGGCATCGACGAGAGTTGGGACCCGCGTTCCTGCGCCCAGCTCGCGCAGCAGTTCGGCGCCGGCGATTGGGCCGGGAAGAGAGCCAACGCGGATTACGTGCGTAAGCAGTTTGGCTTAGCGGTCTCGCGCGGGCCGATGTTCGGCATCGTCGCGCGCCTCGTGCACCAGAAGGGCATCGACCTCGTGCTGTCGGCGGCCGACGAGATCGTCGATGCCGGCGGGCAGATCGTGGTCACCGGCTCCGGCGAGCCGGCGCTCGAGCAGGCTCTGATCGACGCGCATCGCCGCCGTCCCGACGCAATCGGGGTGGCGATCGGGTTCAACGACGCCCAGGCGCGCCGCATCTTCGCCGGCAGCGACTTCACGCTGATGCCGTCGCGCTTCGAGCCGTGCGGCCTCAGCCAGATGTATGCCCAGCGCTTCGGCTCGCTGCCGATCGGCCACCAGACCGGCGGCCTTGCCGAGACCATCAGCGACGGCGAGACCGGATTCCTGTTCTCAAAACCCTCGCGCGAATCCTTCCTCGGGGGCGTGCGCCGGGCCTTCTCCGCCTTCATGGCGCACGACCAGCTCGACGCCATGCGCCGCAGCGCCATGGGACGATCGTTCTCCTGGAGCATCTCGGCCGGCAGCTACAGCGCGCTCTACCGCAAGCTGGCATCGGTGTGACGCCGGGGCTTTTCTCCGCGGAGAGGCGGGTGCGCCCACTCCTTACTCATGCCCCGGACGTGGGGCAGCGTGACTGGGACCTCACCCCTTCCCGCGCACATCCATCCGTGGCCGTCCGATCCAGGCCCGGTTGAGACACCGTGTCATCCAGTCCGGCTGCATCTCACCCCGCAGCCGCGCCTGCGCTTCCTGGTAGGGACCGACATAGCGCAGCCGGTCGGGCAATTTCGGATAGACGCGCCGTATCCATCTCAGCGCATTGTCGGCTGACCGGATCTCGCGCGCATCGAGCTCAAACCCAAACCCGGCCCGCAACCGCTCGGGCAGCATCCTTGCCGTGATCGCACGATACCATCGCGATGGCCGCAGCCATGGACGCGCGCCCATGAAGATCTGCGTCGCGATCTCGCGTGCCGCCGGGCTGACTGTCAGCGTGTCGGATTCCACCATCGCCCCGGTGTAAGCGGCGAACCCGGACCAGTCCGCGGGCAAGTCGTCTCCCGTCAGGCCGAACAGCGCGCCGAACATGCGGCTCTCGGCCCAATAGCGCTCACGCTCCTCCCCTGGGAGCGGCTGGAGAACGAGATCGTGGGCCATCAACGCGGTCTCGACCAGCGTGGCGTGAACCCAGCGTAGCGATGGAATGTCATTGGCACGGTAGCGCGAGCCTGCCGCGAACGGGCCGACCGTCTCGGGCATCTCGCCGAGGATCATGTCGTGGCGCCGGTGCAGTTGCCGCGACGCCAACAGTGCCCGGTCAAGCGAGCCGAACACCATGGCGAAGACGATGTCGAAGGTGCGATGAAAACGGCCGATCGGATCGGCAAAGGTCTTGGAATGCTCGGCGATTGCGGCTGCCACCCAGGGATGGGCCAGCTGCATGAGCAGCGCTCGGCCGGCGCCGAGAAAGATCACGGCCTCGCGGTCGATCCGCCAGGTGACCGTGTCAGGTCCGAACACGCCGGCAACCGGTCCCGCCGCATTGGCGCGGACCCGATCGAGAGCGGATTCCAGATCGCTGGCGGACACCACTTGCAGGGCCTTTCGACTGCGGACCGATCACGATGCACAAGGCCTGTGGCAATTCGATGAAGGCGGGCGATCCCTACTCGGCCGCCATCGGCATCTCGTCCATATGCTCGTGCAGCACCACGCCGGCGAGCGGATCAAATTCGCCGATCCAGGGCTTGCGCGCCAGCACCGATTTCGTGTGAGCATAGCCGGCATGCCACCGCCGCGTGATCCCGGACGGACTGAAATCGATATCCTTGGTATGGGTCTCGCGCTCGAGCTGTGGTGCCAGCAGGCGCACCACATGCATGCGGGTCGGGCAGCCGTAGCTCGCCAGTTCGCGCACGGCGGGGTCGCTACGCTCGCTTTCGGGCAGTCGCGCCGCGAGCTGGTTGATGACGTGACGCAGCCGATGCGCCTGTTGCTGCCGCACGATCTGGCTCGCGATGCGGCTGGAATATTGCACGTCCTTGTGCCGATTCAGCACCTCCGCCATCGTCGTCGGTTCGGGCCCGACAGGATTCCACAGATGCACGGAGAAGATCAGCGAATTCCTCCGCGGATTGTCGTCGAACACCGCCTCCGTCGGCGTATTCGACAAGATGCCTCCGTCCCAATAGAGCTCGCCATCGATACGTACGGCCGGGAAAGCCGGTGGCAGCGCGCCCGAAGCCATCACATGCTTCACCGTGAGCTCGCCGTCTCGGCTGTCGAAATAGCGCATTTCGCTGGTGCCGACGTGAGCCGCGCCAACCGTCAGGCGCGGCGCGCAGCGATTGGCAAGATCGAAGTCGACCAGTTCGCTCAGCGTCTTCTCCAGCGGAGCGGTCGAATAATAGCCGGCGTGATCGGCGCCGAGAGGATAGGAATCGCCGGCATGCGCCAGTGGATTGGGCCGGAAGAAACCGTGAATGCCGTGGGTCACGGTCGACCAATAGGCGAGCTTCTCGTTGAAGCCGGGAAACGCGGCTCGCCAGTCCCAGACCGGCTGCTGCTCCATTCGTTTCCAGAACTCCCTCAATCGCGCGAGCCGGTGCTCGGGCCTGTTGCCGGCAATGAGGCTTGCATTGATCGCACCGATCGACGTGCCGATGACCCAGTCCGGCTCGATGCCGGCCTCGTGCAGTGCCTGGTAGACCCCGGCCTGATAGGAGCCGAGCGCGCCGCCGCCCTGAAGCACGAGCACGACCTGTCCCGGCAGGTCCGTAACCTTGCTCTGCATGTCGTTCTGCATATCGTCCATGTCTTGCTCCTGATGAGCCTGCCCCGATCGACCATTCGTCGTCGAAGACAGCTTGTTACGCCGGCCCATGTCAATGCGCGGTCCAGCCGCCGTCGACCGGAAGCGCAATGCCGGTGATCGAAGCCGCCGCATCCGTTGACAGGAACACTGTCAGCGCGCCGAGCTCCTCGACCGTGGCAAAACGCTTGTTCGGCTGTTGCGCCAGCAAAACGTCGCGGATTACCTGATCGCGGGAGATGCCGTGCGCCTTGGCTTGCGCCTCGATCTGCGATTCGACCAGCGGCGTGGAAACGTAGCCGGGGCAGACCGCGTTGCAGGTGATGCCCTCCTCCGCGGTCTCCAGCGCCGTGACCTTCGTCAGACCGACGATTCCGTGCTTGGCCGCGACATAGGCCGACTTGAACGGCGAGCCGACCAGGCCGTGCGCGGAGGCGACGTTGATGATCCGGCCGAAGCCGCTCCGGCGCATCGCCGGCAGGGCGAGCCGTGTCGTGTGGAAGGCCGAGGTCAGGTTGATCGCGAGGATCTGATCCCATTTCTCGACGGGAAACTGATCGAGCGGGGCGACATGCTGGATGCCCGCATTGTTGACGAGAATGTCGAGCCGGCCTGATTGGGCGATGATGGCCGCGACCATCTCCGCGATCGATTTCGGCTTCGTCATGTCGGCGGGCGAGTAGCTCGCCTTGATGCCGAACTCGGCGGCGATCTGCTCGCGCGCCCGGCCAATCTCGCTCGCGATACCAAGGCCGTTCAGCACGACGTCAGCGCCGGCGGCCGCCAGCGCTCGTGCTATACCGAGGCCAATACCGCTGGTCGACCCCGTGACCAGCGCGACCTTTCCGGCCAGCGCGCGTCCGGGCTGCTGGGTCTGCGGCTCCAGCGGCATGTTCATGACTGACCTCCATCGGCGATCGCCGGGCTCGGGCCGAGCTCCGACATTTGCAGGACCATGACGCGTGGCCGCTCCGCATGGAAATGCCGCCTGGCTTCCAAAACCATACGCGCGCGCTATCGCGGCCGGGATGACATTCCCCGCTGCGATCGGTTAGATTCCGATCCATCCTGCTGGGGAACCGATCCATGGAAATGCACCAGGTCCGCTATTTCCTCGCGGTGGCGCAGCTCTTGAACTTCACGCGCGCGGCCGAGGAGTGCAACGTCACGCAGCCGTCGCTGACGCGCGCGATCAAGCAGCTCGAGGCCGAGCTCGGCGGCGATCTATTCCGCCGCGAGCGGCCGGCGGCACAATTGACCGAGCTCGGCCAGCGCATGCATCCGCTCCTGAAGCAGTGCTATGACGCCGCCGCCGGCGCACGCTCGCTCGCCTCCTCGTTCAAGAGCGGAGAGATCGGTGCGCTCCGCATTGCGCTGACCCATGCGATCGACCTCGGCTTGCTCATCCCGCATCTCAACGAGATCAAACGGCAGTTCAACCGCCTTGAATTCCGCTTCCTGCGCGGCACCAGCCGGGAGGTCGGCGACTTCCTGAAGAAGGGCGAAGCCGAACTCGGCATCGCCGCGGAGATCGACGAGGCCTGGGACCGCCTCGACGTTTGGCCGCTGTTCACCGAGAGCTTCGAGCTGGTCGTCGGCAACGGACACCGGCTGGCCGGCCGCAGTTCGATCGACCTGGACGACTTGCGATCGGAGCAGCTGCTGAACCGGACCTTCTGCGAACACGCGCGCCGCATCTCCGTGAGCCTGCGCGAACACGGCATCGACATCGAGCATGGCCCCGAGGTCTCGAATGAGCGCGATCTGATCGAGCTGGTCGAGGCCGACATGGGCGTCGCCATGATGCCGCACACTTCGCCGGTGCCGGATCGGTTGACACGGGCCGTGGTCGCGGGGCTGGACGCCCGCCGCACCGTCAACCTGTATGGCGTCGCCGGCCGTCAACGCACCGCCGTGGGCAATGCCGTGATGCGCATGCTGCGCGGCGCAGACTGGCGGCAAATCGCAGGGTAGCGCGGACGCTCAGTTCTCCCGGCTGGCGCTCTCCAGCGCTTCGATCAGATCGTCGATCTCCATCCGCTTGCGAAAATCGGGATCGACGAAGCGAGCTTTCACGATGCCGTCGCGCCCGACCACGAATACGGCCGGGATCGGCAGCAGCCAACCGTCGTTGCCGTGGAATTTCGCCATGTCCTGATAGGACAGCAACTGCTGGATCTCCACGCCGAGCCAGATTGCGAGGTTGAGCGACAGCGCATAGCCATTATCGAGATCGGTCAGCATCGGAAATGGCGCGCGGGATTCGGCCTTGAGCTGCCGCGTGTATTCCTGCGTCTCCGGCATGATCGCGACAACCTGTGCCCCAAATGCCTTGATGCGATCGAGCGCCTGGACCACGGCACGAACATTGAGCCGGCAATAGGGGCACCAATGACCGCGGAAGAACATCACCGCGACAGGGCCGCTCCTCAGCAGCGAAGGCAAGGAAACGAGATGCCCGCCCTCGTCAGGCAGCATGAACGACGGCATGGGGTCGCCCCGGCGCGGCGCCGTCTCGCCGCCGCCATTTCCGCTCAATCGCATCACCAGGCGATCGACCGCCTCGCCATAGGCGGGAAAGACCTTGCGGCTGGCGTCGGCATAGGCGCGGAGCTGTTCGTTCAGCGTGCCGTCCATGTCGCGGCAGCGCTGGAAGGCGAGCCTGAGCTGTTCGGCGTCGGCTGGCGAGAGAGAGGTCATCTTCTGCTCCGGCATTCCCCGTGGTGAATACTAGTTTCCCGGTTCGGCCGCCCGCAAGGGGCGGCCGCGATGCCAGGACCGGTTCAGTTCACGTAGAAATTGCCGGTGGGATCGAGCCGCCCGGAGGCAGAGTACAACGTACCATTGTCCATGAAGAACACGGTGTTGTCGGGCACCTTCTTCGCGTGCTTCATCATGGCCTCGTGGTTCTTCTCGGCCGGGGCCATGGCCATCGCGGACATCTTGCCGGGTCCGCCATAGACATAGGCCATGCCGGGCTTGAAGTCCCATGCGGCTTGCGAAAAGGCCGCCGTTGCGATGACCGCAAAGGCGGCGGTCGCGATCAGGGTCTTGGAAAATTGCGTCATGGTGCTCCTCCGAACTGACGAGAACGCCCGCCGATCGGGCGCGCTGCCATCGGACGCCGGATATCGCGAAAGCGGAAATGCCGATGCCCAATCGGTTCGATAGCCGTCGCCTATCGGGATAGCGCCGGGCTATCGCATCGAAAGCAAGCCGGCATTTCAATATGGAGACGGTCTCGACGAAGCTCCTGCCATCGCCCGCGACCATCGCGGTTGCGGCCAACACAGGAGACTTTCCATGTCTAGGCATCTCACAGCCTCCCGCGTGGTGTGGACAGGCGTTGCCGTTCTCGGGGCGCTGACGTTTGCGACGCCGGTTTTCGCCGGCGAGTGCCCGGCCGGCAAGATCAAGCCGAACGCGCAGCAAATGGTCGACCACAAGGCCGTCGGCGTCACCGACGTTACGCTCGGCGCGATCGATCTCGGCAAGCAGCCTGCCCGTATCGAGGGCCGCGAGCTGCGCTTCCGCAAGCTGACCATCGCGCCCGGCGGCATCGTGCCCTGGCACAGCCATGATGACCGCCCGGCTTTGATCTTCGTGCAACAAGGCGAGATCGTCGAATACGCCTCCAACTGCGTCGATCCGATCGTGCACAAGGCCGGCGACATCCGCCCCGAAGTCTACGGCACCTCGCATTGGTGGAAGAACCTCGGCAAGGAGACCGTCATTCTCTACGTCGGCGACGTCCGCAAGGATCCCAACGACCATCACATGTAACGAGCGCCCCAGCCCCAGCGCACTCGTTACCGGGTGTGGCGCCCGGATTCCCCATGCCGGCCCCGCATGCCGGGCGCCACATCCGCACAGGACAATCAGGCATGATCGATCTTTCGGCTCCCATCAAGCCGGGCGCGATGACGATGGAGGCGCATCCCCCCGGTTTCGCGCTTCGCTCGATCGTGATCGGCCTCACCGCCTTCCTGACCGTCGTCGATCTCTTCGCGACGCAGGCGATCCTTCCCTCGTTGACACGGCATTACGGCGTCACCCCCGCAGCGATGGGCTTTGCGGTGAATGCCAGCACCTTCGGCATGGCCCTTGCCGGTCTCGTCGTCGGTATCTTCAGCCCGCATATCGACCGGCGAACGGGCATCCTGCTCAGCCTGGCATTTCTTGCGATCCCCACCAGCCTGCTGGCCTCCGCGCCCAATCTGGCCGTCTTCACCGCCCTGCGCGTCGCGCAGGGCCTGTGCATGGCCTCCGCCTTCGCACTCACCCTCGCTCACCTCGGCGAGCAGTGCAGCGCCATGGACGCCGGCAGCGCGTTTGCGGCGTACATCACCGGCAATGTCGCCAGCAACCTCGTCGGGCGGCTGATCTCGGCGGCGCTTGCCGATGGCCTCGGCCTCGCCTGGAACTTCTACGTCTTCGCCGGGCTCAATCTTGCCGGCGCACTGCTGGTCTATTTCACCATCAAGCGCGTGCCGCCGATGCATGCGATGAGGCCTGCGGGATCTCCGCTGGCCGCCATGATCGCGCATTGGCGCAATCCGCGGCTGCGCGCCGCCTACGGCATCGGCTTCTGCATTCTGTTTGCTTTCATCGGCACCTTCACTTTCGTCAATTTCGTTCTGGTGCGGCCGCCACTGTCGCTTGGCATGATGGATCTAGGCCTCGTCTATTTCGTCTTCCTGCCATCGATCGTCACGACGCTTCTCGCGGGCAAGGTGGCCGCGCGGCTGGGAACGCGGCCCACGATCTGGAGCGCGCTCGCAGTCGCCGGGCTCGGGCTGCCCTTGATGCTGGCGCAGCATCTTGGCACGGTGCTCGCCGGAATGGTCCTGGTCGGCGTCGGCACGTTCTTCGCCCAGGCCGCCGCGACCGGCTTTATCGGACAGGCGGCAGCCGACAACCGCGGCCTTGCCAGCGGCACCTATCTTGCGTGCTATTTCTGCGGCGGGCTCGTCGGCACGGCCGTGCTCGGCCGGCTGTTCGATGCTTTCGGCTGGCAGGCCTGCGTCGCCGGCGTGGGCGTGGCGCTCGCGCTGGCGGCCGTGCTCACCTTCGCCCTGAAACGCTAGCGTTTCGCCGGTGCTTCCTGCGGCGGCTCGTCATCGGCGATGGCGCGCCAGGCGGCACCGTCGAGATCGTCGTACTGTCCGCTCCTGAGCGACCAGAGGAAGGCGACGAGACCCGCACCTCCCAGCATCAGCGCCAGCGGGACCAGAATGACCAGGATCTCCATCACACGATCTCCCGCGAGGCGCTGCGGGCGCGCAGCGAGTTCAGCATGACCAGGATCGACGAACCGCTCATGGCGGCTGCCGCGATCAGGGGCGTCACGACACCGCTGATCGCGACCGGCACGGCCAGAACGTTGTAGCCGATGGCGAGCCAGAGGTTCTGCCGCATCAGGTGCAAGGCCTTGCGCGATGCGTCGATGGCGGCGACGACCGGGGCCAGCGGCCGGCCGAGGAAGACGAGATCGGCGGTCGCCTGGCTGAGATGCGCGGCCGAGATCGGCGACATCGAGATATGGGCTGCCGCGAGCGAAGGCGCATCGTTCATGCCGTCGCCCACCATCAGCACCTTGGCGCCGCGCTGCTTCAGCTCCTCGATCCTTGCAATCTTGTCGGCAGGCGTCACGCCGGCGCGCCATTCCGGGATTCCAAGCGCATTGGCCGCCGCCTTCACCGCCGGCTCGCGGTCGCCGGACAGGATCTCGATGCCCATGTTGCGCGCCTTCAGCGCCGCAATCGCGGCTCGCGCATCGGGGCGCAAGCCCTGGCGGACGGAAAGGATGAACTTCTCGCTGCCCTTGCTGAAAGCCACGATCGACGCTTCGGGATCCACCGTGGCGCCGCCGACCAACGCCCCGGCGCCGCAGAAGGACGGGCGCCCCAGGCGAAGCTCGACGCCGTCGACGCTCGCGCGGACGCCCTGACCGGATTCCTCGACAGCTCCGACGATCGGAGACTTCGCACCGGCGGCCTGCGCAACCGCCGCCGCCACCGGATGATGGCTCGACAGCGCGAGCCGGCCGGCGAGATCGAAGACGTCGGCGGGGATGTCGGCGGCATTGATGACTTCGAGATCGGGCAGCGTCAGCGTGCCGGTCTTGTCGAAGATGACATGGTCGGCTTCGGCCAGCCGCTCGATGGCGTCACCGGCATTGAGCAGCACACCCGCTTTGAACATCGCCCCGGAGGCGACCGTCTGCACGGTCGGAATGGCAAGACCGAGCGCACACGGGCAGGTGATGATCAGCACCGCCACGCCGGTGACGATCGCATCATGCCAGCTCGCGCCGGCGATGACCCAGCCGAGGATGGTCAGAAGCGCGGTCGCGTGCACGACCGGCGCGTAGAGCCGCGAGGCGCGGTCGGCGAGGCGCATGTAGCGCGAGCGCGCCTGGAGCGCGTTGTCGAGCAGCCGCGTGATCTCCGCGAGCAGCGTCGCCTCCGAGGCGGCCGAGACCCGGACCCGCAACGTGCCCGAAATGTTCATCGACCCCGCGTAGACCGGCGTGCCCTGCTCTGCCGTGACATAGAGCGTCTCGCCGGTGATCAGGCTCTGATCGATCTCGGAACGCCCCTCGATCACGGTGCCGTCGACCGCGCAGCGCTCACCCGGTCGCAGCAGCACGATGTCGCCGGCATTGATCGCGGCAACCGGCACCTGCGAGATCTCGTCGGGACCGACGAACTTCGCGGCCGTCTCCGCCTTGAGCGCGGCGAGATTGCCGGCGACCGCGCGCGTCCGGCGCCGCATGTTCTGGTCGAGGAAGCGGCCGACCAGCAGGAAGGTCAGCAGCATGATCGCCGCGTCGAAATAGGCGTGCTCGGCGTGGTTGATGGTCTCGACCACGGACATGCCGAGAGCCAGGATCACGCCGATCGAGATCGGCACGTCCATGTTGGTGGTCTTCGCCGACAGTGCGCGCCAGGCCGAACGGAAGAACGGCTGGCCGGCATAGGCCGCCGCCGGCAATGCGATCAGCGCCGAGAGCCAGTGGAAGAAGTCGCGTTGCTCGGGCAGCATGTCCGAGACGTTGCCCGACCACACCGGGATCGACAGCATCATCACGTTCATGGTGGCGAAGGCTGCGACCCCGAGACAGCGCAGCAGGAAACGCGATTCGGCGACCTCGGCCGCCTCCGCGCTTTCGGTCTCGAAGGGATAGGCCTTGTAACCGAGTTCCTCGAGCCGATCGATGAATCGGCCGGGATCGAGCGTGCCCGCCTTCCATTCCAGGGCGACGCGGCGGTCGGTGAGATTCACGCGTGCCAGCGTGACATCGGGAATGGCTGACAGGCCGCGCTCGATCTTGGCCATGCACCCGGCGCAGTGAACGCCCTCGACCGCGAGATCGATGTGCTGGACGCCCTCGCCCGCGCTCCGAACGTAGTGCGAAAAATCCCGCGTGATGTGCATGACGGCGTCCTTCAGTTCAGGATCACGCGATTGCGCGACAGGAACACGCGCGTTCCCCGCGCCTCGCCCTCGATCACCAGGTCCCATTGGCCCGGCGCGACGTCCGCGGCACTGCCGCGATAGAGACCAATGCCGGATTCCGTGAGCTCGACGGCGAGATCGGCGCGCTTGTCGGTCGGCCGCTCCAGCCGGCCGCCGAACTTCAGTCCCGAGATCGGCTGGCCGCCGGCATCGCGGGCTTCGATCTGGACCGAGGCGCCGCCGTCGCTGCGGCGCTCGATATGCGCGTTGACCTTCCACTTGCGCGCAGCTTGGTCCTGCGCCGCCGAGATCTCGCGATCGTAGACAAGGCCTGCGGCATAGGGACTGTCGACGTCGGTGCCGGGCAGCGTCGCGATCGCGAGCTTCATCATGGTGAAGTTGGCCCCGATCACGACGCCGAAGAAAGCGACCAGCATCAGGAAGACCTTGGTTCCGGTCAGCGGCTTGGATGCCATGGCAGTCTCCTGATCCTCAAGGTGAGACGAAATTGTCGGTTGCGGAAGCGACCTCGCCGAGCCCGATATCGGTGACCAGGAAACGGACGGGGATCGACTTCTCCGGATTGTTCTCTGCCGGCGCGGTGACGAGCAGCCGCAGCTCGCTGGTGGAGTCGCGTGGGATCACGATCATCGGCCGATCAGGCGTTACCGAATCGACGCCGATGACATGGATCGTCGCATTGGCCGGCCCGTTGGCGTCGATCGCAATGACGCGGTCATAACCGCTCTTGTTGAGCAGCCGCACCGTGTAGGCGTTGCGGATCGAGCCGTCGCTGAGCTTGACCGCGATCGGGTTGCGATCGTGCAGCACGTTGACGT
The DNA here is from genome assembly GCF_001424605.1 of Bradyrhizobium sp. Leaf396. Classification (NCBI taxonomy): domain Bacteria; kingdom Pseudomonadati; phylum Pseudomonadota; class Alphaproteobacteria; order Hyphomicrobiales; family Nitrobacteraceae; genus Bradyrhizobium; species Bradyrhizobium sp. Leaf396. The sequence goes on along the minus strand of NZ_LMQJ01000005.1, from coordinate 73,138 downwards.
CGAGCAGGCTGCGGGTCGCGAGCGTATAAGTCATGAAGCCGCCGATGGCCACGATGATCGCGCTGTAGACGATGGTGCGCGGGCGGACGATGCGGTAGATCGGCGCCTTGCCTTCCTGGCGGCGGTGGATGTTGATGTCGTTGTCGTAGCCGATCAGCCGCTTCGGCCGGCCGATCTTCGCCATCACGTTGTCGCAGGCGTCGATGCACAGCCCGCATTGGATGCATTCGAGCTGCGGTCCGTTGCGGATGTCGATGCCGGTCGGACAGACCGCGACGCATTGATAACAGTCGACGCAGTCACCGACCTGCTGGCCGAGCGCGCGCAGCTCGGCCGCCTTCTTGACAGACGTCCGCTTCTCGCCGCGGTCGTAGCGATAGGTGACGTTGAGCGCCCATTCGTCCGTGAGCGCGGCCTGAATGCGCGGCCATGGGCACATATAGGTGCAGACCTGCTCACGCATGAAGCCGGCGAGGACATAGGTCGTCGCGGTGAGGATGCCGATCCAGATATAGGCGATCATCGGCGCCTGGAACGTGACGAGCTCCTTCACCAGGGTCGGCGCGTCGGTGAAATAGAGCACCCAGGCGCCGCCGGTCCACCACGCGATCATGAGCCAGATCGAATGCTTGAGCACGATCTCGGAGATGCGCTCGAGCTTCAGCGGATCGGACGATTTGTCCTTCTTCATCCGCTCGCGCCGGTCACCTTCGACCAGACGTTCGACGGCATAGAACAGGTCGGTCCACACCGTCTGCGGACAGAGATAGCCGCACCAGATGCGACCGCCGACCGAGTTCATAAGGAACAGCGCCACCGCGGCCACGATCAGCAGGCCGGTGAAGTAGTAGACCTCCTGCGGCCACAGCTCGATGAAGAAGAAGTAAAAGCGGCTGTTGGGAAGATCTATCAGCACCGCCTGGCTGGGCGCGCCGAGACCGCGGTTCCATCGCACGAACGGCAGGAAATAATAGACGCCGAGGCAGATCGCCATCAGCGTCCATTTGATCCGGCGGAACGTGCCGGAGACGCTCTGGGGATAGACCTTCTTGCGGGCTGCATAGAGCGGCCCGGTGTCATCCGCAGGCTTCAGTTCGTTCGGATTTACGGTCTTGTTCATCGCCTGGAGTTTCTCGAAGAGGTGCGATTGAACCTAGACCTGGCGCCGGAATCTCCCTTGATCCAACGCAAACGGGGGCGCTTTTCTTCGCCCCCGCCGCAGGTCGTCGATCGTCGATCGGCTACTTGCCGCCGCCGAGCGAATGGACGTAGACCGCCATCGCCTTGATGGTGGCGGGATCGAGCCGGCCTTCCCAGGCCGGCATCACGCCGGCGCGGCCTTGGCTGATGGTCTCGACCAGGCTCGCCTCGTCGGAGCCGTAGAGCCAGATCTTGTCGGTCAGGTTCGGGGCACCCAGCTCCGGGTTGCCCTTGCCGGCATCGCCGTGGCAGGCGGCGCAATTCTCGGCAAAGATCTTCTCGCCCTTGGCGGCGTCGTAGCCGTTGCGGGTGGAAAGGCCCGACAGCGATCGGACGTAGTTGGCGACGGTGACGATCTCGTCCGGCTTCAGCACGCCGTCCTTGCCGAAGGCGAGCATCTGGCCCTCATGGCTCTTGGCATGGCCCGACCGCACGCCGAACTGGATCGTCTGCATGATCTGGTCGAGCGAGCCGCCCCACAGCCATTCGTCATCGTTCAGGTTGGGATAGCCCTTGGATCCCGTCGCACCCGTGCCGTGGCAAGGCGCGCAATTGTCGCCGAACACGGTCTTGCCCTTGGCGCGCGCAAGCGCCAGCAGAGCCGGGTCCTTCTCGATGTCGGCGAGCGAGGCCGTGCCCAGCGCCGCCATCTTGTCACCGCGGATCTTCTCGAGGTTGGCGAGTTCGACCGCAACGTCGGCGCGCGAGGAGTAGCCGAACACGCCTATGGTGTTGCTGGAGATCAGCGGCCAGGCCGGATAGACGATCCAGTAGCCGATCGACCAGAGGATGGTGAGGTAGAAGGTGATCACCCACCACCGTGGGAGCGGCGTGTTGAGCTCCTTGATGCCGTCCCACTCGTGTCCGGTCGTGGACTTCCCGGAGAGGGAATCGATGTCGCTAGAATGATCGGTCATGGTTTCTCACTCCTCCCGCAAGGGCAGGTGCGCTGCTTTGTCGAACGCAGCCTTGTTACGGGGCCAAAATGCGTAGGCGATGATCGCGAGAAAGATCGCGACGAACACCGGTGTCCAGATCGTCGCCACGAGATCGGACGCTAGATTGTGGACTGTCAGGATGGCTTTCATCGTTCATGCCTTCTCAGCGAAGATTGGCTTTCTCATTGTAGATCTTGAAGTCGACCAGCGTGCCGAGCATCTGCAAGTACGCAACGAGCGCGTCCATCTCGGTCGGCGTGCCGGTCTTGCCGTCGAAGTTGCGCACGACGGCCTTGGCGTAGCGCTTCGTGAAGGCGTCGGAGCCGGCATTGTCCGGATCGGCCTGGGCTTTCAGGTCGGCCGCGGCATTGGCGATCTGCTCGTCGCTATAGGGGACCCCGACGGTCTTCAGCGCGCGCATGTCGCCGGCGATCGCATCCGGGTCGACCTCGGTCTTGCTGAGGAACGGATAGCCTGGCATGACCGACTGCGGCACGATCGCACGCGGGTTGGTCAGATGGGTGACGTGCCAGTCGTCGGAATACTTGGCGCCGACGCGGGCAAGATCAGGTCCGGTACGCTTGGAGCCCCACTGGAACGGATGATCATACATGCTCTCGGCGGCGAGCGAGAAGTGACCGTAGCGTTCGACCTCGTCACGCAGCGGCCGCACCATCTGCGAATGGCAGAGATAGCAGCCCTCGCGGACGTAGATGTTGCGGCCCGCGAGCTCGAGCGGCGTGTAGGGCCTGACCCCGTCGACCTTCTCGATCGTGCTCTTGAGGTAGAACAGCGGGGTGATCTCGACGAGACCGCCGATCGCGACCACCAGCAGGATGCCGACGACGAGGATGATCGAGTTCTTTTCGAAGACTTGGTGGCGTGTCCAGAATGACATTGTTTGCTCCTCACTCCGCCGGCTGAAGAGCGACGGGCATCTGGACTTCCGCCTCGCCGACGCGAACGGTCATCCAGAGATTATAGGCCATGATCAGCGAGCCGATCAGGAACAGGCCGCCGCCGGCGGCGCGGATGATGTAGAAGGGATGCATCGCCTCGACGGTTTCGATGAAGGAATATTCGAGGAAGCCGAGCGAGGTGTAGGCGCGCCACATCAGGCCCTGCAGGATGCCGGACACCCACATCGCCGAGATGTAGAGGACGATGCCGAGCGTGGCGACCCAGAAGTGCCAGTTGACGAGCTTGAGGCTGTAGAGTCCCTTGCGGTTCCAGGCCCACGGCACCAGGCAGTAGAGCGCGCCGAAGGAGACGAAGCCGACCCAGCCGAGCGCGCCGGAATGCACGTGGCCGATGGTCCAGTCGGTGTAGTGACTGAGCGAGTTGACCACCTTGATCGACATCATCGGGCCTTCGAAGGTCGACATGCCGTAGAAGGCGACGGAGACCACGAGCATCCGCAGCACGGGATCGGTGCGCAGCTTGTCCCAGGCACCCGACAGGGTCATCAGGCCGTTGATCATGCCGCCCCATGAGGGCATCCACAGCATGATGGAGAAGGTCATCCCCAGCGTCTGCGTCCAGTCCGGCAGCGCCGTGTAGTGCAGATGGTGCGGGCCGGCCCAGATGTAGAGGAAGATCAGCGCCCAGAAGTGCACGATCGAGAGCCGATAGGAATAGATCGGCCGCTCTGCGCGCTTCGGCACGAAGTAATACATGATGGCGAGGAAGCCCGCTGTCAGGAAGAAGCCGACCGCGTTATGGCCGTACCACCACTGGAACATGGCGTCCTGGATGCCGCCCCAGGCGACGTAGGACTTCGAGCCGAACACCGAGACGGGGAGCGCCGGATTGTTGCCGAGATGCAGGACCGCGATCGTCACGATGAAGGCGAGATAGAACCAGTTCGCGACGAAGATGTGCGGCTCCTTGCGCTTGAAGATGGTGGCAAGGAAGACGAGCAGATAGACGACCCAGACGATGGTGAGCCACAGGTCGGCGTACCATTCCGGCTCGGCATATTCCTTCGACTGGGTGACGCCGAGCAGATAGCCCGTGCCGGCGATCAGAATGAAGAAATTGTAGCCCACCACCACGAACCACGGCGCGAGGTCGCCGGCCAAGCGTGCGCGGCAGGACTTCTGCACCACGTAGAAGGACGTCGCGATCAGCACGTTGCCGCCGAAAGCGAAGATCACGGCGGAGGTGTGCAGCGGCCGCAGGCGGCCGAAGCTGGTCCAGGGCAGGTCGAAGTTCAACGCGGGCCAAGCCAGCTGCGAAGCAATGATGAGGCCGACGAGGAAGCCGGCAATGCCCCAGAACACGGCCATGAAGGCGGAGAACTTGATCGGCCCCATGTTGTAGTTCGGGCGGCCGTTGATTTCCTGGGGCGGCAACGCCGCCGGCCGCTCGAAGTAGCGGTTGACGATGACGAACACCGCAGCCACGCTCGCCGCCGCGCTGAGCGCGGCGTGGAAGGCGAAGGGCGCATCGAGCGCCTTGGCCGAGGCGATGACGCAAAAGAAAGCGGTGACTGCGAATACGACAGCCAAGCCGCTTTCACCGATGGTCATTGATTTTGAAATGGAGGGCTGGCTCATGCGGATTCTCTCTGAAAGAACACAGGGCCAGAAACCACATTCACCCTCGCGGGGAATTGATTGAAATCAAGATGGATGGATTTCTGTTCGTGTGGAGCAGCCGCGGATTGGACGCGAGATCAATCGCTTGCGGCCGGCATCGGACGCCGCAACACCGGCCGCTTCCGTAATATCACGGAGCCCGAATTGCCGGGTCGAGCGCTGTCAGTCGCCGGCGCTCGCCTTCAGCGCCGCGATGACATCCTCGCGGGCAATGATGCCGACCAGCTTCTGTGCACTGTCGAGCACGATGATGCTCCGGATACGGTGCTCGACCATGATCTGGAGCACACGCGTCAGCCGCGTATCGGGGCTGACATAGATGAACTCGGGCGTCATGACGTCACCGATCTTGCGGCTCATCAGGTCATCGTAGCGCGGCAACATCTGGCTCGGCGTGAAGGCGAAGCATTTCAGGATGTCGAATTTGGTGACGATGCCAACCACTTGCCCGTCGTCTTCGACCGGATAGGAGTTGAAATCGTCGGTCTCGAACATCTCGCTGAGATGGAATAAGTCGAGGCTGCGCTGCACCGTCTTGACGTTGCGCGTCATGAAGCCGTCGACGGTCTGTTCAAGAAATTTATACACGGCGCGTCCTCCTCGATTCGATACTGACCGGCCGGTGCTCAGTGCGACAACAGCACGTTGCGGGCGGTTTGCGTGACCAGATGCTGGGTGACGCCTCCCAGGATCAGCTCACGGAATCTCGAATGACCATACGCGCCCGCGACGATCAGGCCGGCGCCGACGTCGCCGGCGACTCTCTCCAGCTGCGCCGCGGGCGCTTCGCGTCCTGCGGCCTCCGAGACGCGCGCGGTCGCGGTAACGCCGTGACGGCCGAGCCAGGCGGCAACGTCGGTGACGCCGGCCATCACGGCCGAGCGGTCGTCGCCCTGCTCTGGAATCTCAAGGATGGTGACGTCCCTCGCTTTGCGCAGCATCGGCAGCGCGCTGGTCACCGCCCGCCGCGCCTCCGGCGTGTCCTTCCACGCCACCAGCACGTTGCGGAGGTCGAGCCAATTGGTCCGGTCGGGAACGACGAGAAGCGGGCGGCCGGCCTGCATCACCAGATCCTTGGGGCTCACGAGCGAGAAAGCATCGGAAAAGGCGGGGCTCTGCCCCCCGCTGACGATGATGTCGGCGCAACGCGCCTGGGCCAGGACGAATCGCGCCGGAAAATCCAGGGCGCTGCGCCACTCCACATGCCCTCCCCGGTTCTTCACGGCCGCACGGAACTGTGCTTCCAGGCTGGCCAGCCGCCGCTTGACCGAAGCCTCGCCTTCGTCGATCAGCCCTTGTGCCTCGGCGCCATCGGCGAAATAGAGCGGCGGCGCGAACTGCGCCGCGGCGACGCCGATAATGGCGGCCTCGAATCGTTCGGCGAGTTCCCCCGCGACCTGAAGACGCGCCTCGTTGGACTGATCCAGCGCCAAGCTGACCATGACGGTCGCGTATGTCATCGGAGAATCTCCAGCATCACCAAATTTTCTTTAATCCTAAACCTGCTGCTGCGCAGCAGGCTGAGATAGATCAAAACACGCGCATCTAGGTCAAACGCCGTCCAGTGGGAAATCCGCCAGTGAATTCAACGTCCGCTTGCCTCCGAGCGAGCCTTGCGCGAAATTGCGGTAGTGGTAAAGGCATCCTGCCTGCCCGCCCAGGATAGGAGCATGACTTGGCGCCGACCCGCTTAACCGATACGGCAGAGGATGGTCGGGGCGAGCATTTCCGGGGCCGCATCGAGGGATTCGGGGTGGGCACCTGGGATCTCAATCTCCAGACGCGCGAACTTGAATGGTCGGAAGTCGCCAAGCGGCTGTTTGGCCTCGGGCGGGATCAGGCCGTCAACTATGATCTCTTCCTGTCGTTGCTGGAGCCGGGCGATCGGGACCATCTCCTGAAGGCGATCGGGCGCACCTCGGAAGGCGGCGGTGAGCTTGACCTCTCCTTCAAGGTCGCCGGCGGATCCGGGAACGGCCAATGGATTCGGGCCAGGGCCGGAGTGATCCGGGACAGTTCGGGCACGCCACGTCATCTCACCGGAATCTTCCTCGACATCAACGAGGAAAAGGAGCTCGAGGAGGCCCTGCGCTCCCAGGAGAACCATCTCCGCTCGATTCTCGAGACGGTGCCCGATGCCATGATCGTCATCGATTCACGCGGCATCATGCAGCTCTTCAGCAGCGCCGCGGAGCGGCTGTTCGGCTACAGCAGGCAGGAAGCCATTGGTCGGAACGTGAGCATTCTGATGCCGGAGCCCGATCAGTCGCGTCATGACAGCTATCTCGACCGATATCTCAGGACGAATGATCCGCACATCATCGGCATCGGCCGGATTGTCACGGGCAAACGCCGCGACGGCACGACTTTCCCGATGCACCTGTCGGTGGGGCAGACGCAGCGCGCCGGCGAGCCCTATTTCACCGGCTTCGTGCGCGACCTCACCGAGCACCAGCAGACGCAGGCGCGGCTCCAGGAACTGCAATCCGAGCTCGTGCACGTGTCGCGGTTGACCGCAATGGGCGAAATGGCCTCCGCGCTCGCCCACGAGCTCAACCAGCCGCTGGCTGCGATCAGCAACTACATGAAGGGATCGCGGCGCCTCCTCGCCGGCAGCAGCGATCCCAACACGCCGAAGATCGAAAGCGCGCTGGACCGAGCGGCGGAGCAGGCACAGCGCGCCGGTCAGATCATCCGCCGCCTGCGCGACTTTGTCTCCCGCGGCGAATCGGAGAAGCGGGTCGAGAGCCTGTCCAAGCTGATCGAGGAAGCTGGCGCGCTCGGGCTCGCCGGCGCTCGCGAGCAGAACGTGCAGCTCCGCTTCAGCCTCGATCCCGACGCCGATCTCGTGCTTGCCGACCGGGTGCAGATTCAGCAGGTGCTCGTCAATCTGTTCCGCAACGCGCTCGAGGCAATGGCGCAGTCTCCGCGGCGCGAGCTCATCGTCGCCAACACCCGGGTCGGCGACGGCATGATCGAGGTGGAGGTCTCCGACACCGGCATCGGCTTCCGGGAAGACGTCATTCCAAACCTGTTCCAGACCTTCTTCACCACCAAAGACACCGGCATGGGCGTGGGGCTGTCCATCAGCCGCTCGATCATCGAGGCTCACGGCGGTCGCATGTGGGCCGAGAGCAATGCGGCTGGCGGAGCGACATTCCGCTTCACCTTGCCGGCAACCGACGAGAGCTGATTCATGACAACCAAGGGAAATGTCTACGTCATCGACGACGACGCAGCGATGCGGGATTCGCTGAACTTCCTGCTGGACTCCGCCGGCTTCGCCGTCACCCTGTTCGATGATGCGCTCGCCTTTCTCGAAGCCCTGCCCGGCCTCGATTTCGGCTGCGTCGTCTCCGACGTGCGCATGCCCGGTCTCGACGGGATCGAGCTGCTGAAGCGGATGAAGGCGCAGCAAAGCCCGTTCCCGATCGTGATCATGACCGGTCATGGCGACGTGCCGCTCGCGGTCGAGGCGATGAAGCTCGGCGCGGTCGATTTCCTGGAGAAACCGTTCGATGACGACCGGCTCACCGCCATGATCGATTCGGCTATCCGCCAGGCCGAGCCCGCCGCCAAGAACGAGGCCGTCGCGCAGGACATCGCCGCCCGCGTCGCGTCCCTGAGCCCCAGGGAGCGCCAGGTCATGGAAGGTCTGATCGCGGGCCTCTCCAACAAGCTGATCGCCCGCGAATACGACATCAGCCCGCGCACCATCGAGGTCTACCGGGCCAACGTCATGACCAAGATGCAGGCCAACAGCCTCTCCGAGCTGGTTCGGCTGGCGATGCGCGCCGGCATGCTCAAGGATTGAGGCAAGTCAAGGTGCCTTGCCGGCGGCGTGCTAACCAGTCAGCATGATTGAGGTCAGCTCGCTTTGTGCGCGGCCGTCGTCCTCCCCACAACCCACTGTCTTTGTGGTCGACGATGATGCCGCCGTCCTGGGATCCCTGCGGTTTCTGCTGGAGACCGACGGCTTTGCCGTGCGGACCTTCAGGAGCGGCACGGCCCTGCTCAATGTCAGCGGTGCTCCCGGGCCGGACTGCTATGTCATCGACTACAAGATGCCCGATATCAATGGCATCGAGCTGACCGGCCGCTTGCGCAAGTCCGACCGGGACGCCCCTGTAATCCTGATCACGGGCTATCCCGACGAGAACATCTCGGCCCGGGCCGCCACGGCGGGAATCAAAGACGTGGTCTTGAAGCCGCTTCTCGACGAAAACCTGGTCAAATGCATCCGCCACGCCATCAAGGATCGCCCCAGCGCCTGACCTACGGGGTTCTACGTAAGGCAACCCCCTTAAGATATCTCGCGAAATTTTCGAAGCACCCGATACCACGTAGGAAAGCGCCATCACACCGGAGATGGCGCAGATGCTGACCCAGACAATCAAGACCCAGGCAAGCAACACCCAAATCGGTGGCAAGATTGCTCCTGCCAATCCCGTTACCGACCAGTTCGGCGCGATCACGGGCCATGTCGGCCTGGTCGCCACCGAGTTCTCCTACGGCAAGGACGAGGAGATCTATGGCGAGGACGAAGCGGCCGAGTATGTCTACCAGGTCGTCACCGGCGCGGTGCGCAGCTACAAGCTTCTTTCCGACGGTCGCCGTCAGATCGGAGCCTTCCACCTCCCCGGCGACGTGTTCGGCCTCGAATCCGGCGCCACGCATCGCCTGGCCGCCGAAGCCATCATCGACACCACCGTGCGTCTGGTGAAGCGTGCGAGCCTCGAAAAGGCCGCCGGCACCGACGTGCAGGTCGCCCGCAAGCTCTGGGCGATGACCGCCTCCGAGCTTCGCCATGCCGAGGACCACATGCTGCTGCTGGGCCGCAAGACCGCGATGGAGCGCGTTGCGACCTTCCTGCTCGAAATGGACCGCCGCCTCGCCGTCGCCGGCATGATGGCGCTGCCGATGTGCCGTCGCGACATCGGCGACTATCTCGGCCTCACGCTCGAAACCGTGTCGCGCGCGCTGTCGCAGCTTCACGCCCAGGGCATTCTCGGTTTCTCCGGCGCTCGCCAGATCGTGCTGCGCAACCGCCAGCGCCTGCACAATCTCGACGCCTGATCGGTTTCTCCCCCGTGACTTGGCCGGCCGAATTCGTTTCGGCCGGCTTTTCTCTTGCCGCGATCATGCCGTGCGCCGGGTTTCCGGCATCACCAGCAGGATGAGAAGGAGCCCCGTCGCTGCGACGCCGGACAGCCCGATGAACGCGGTGGCGTTGCCGAACTTGTCGCTGACATAACCGCCAAGCACGGTGCTCAGCGATGCGCCGATGCCCGTTGCGGTGCCGACGATGCCCTGCGCCAGGTTGAAGTGACCGCTGCCAAAAGCGACGTCGGCGACGATCAGCGGAATCATCACCGCGAATACCGCCGCGGTGAGGCCGTCGAACACCTGCACCAGCACCAGGAGATAGGGATCGCGCACCGTCGCGAACAGCAGGCCACGGATCACCAGCGCGCCGAATCCGATCAAGAGCAAGGGCCGCCGGCCCCACACCTGCGCCTGGCGCCCGACCGTCGGTGAGAGCAGCGCCACGATGGCCTGCGGCACGATGATGCAGGCGGCGACGAGCACGGTGGCCCATTGGCTCGACCGCGCCGTCAGCGCGCTCGCCATCAGGGGCATCATCGCGGCGTTCGCGAGCTGCAGCAACATTACGCTGACCGCAAAGACGATGAGCGGGCGCTGCCGGATCAGGTGCCAGATATTGGTATCGGCGCGGTCGGCGGCCTCCGGCGGCATCTCGCCGTGACAGCGCCTGATATCGACCTCGTTCTCGCGGATGCGCGACAACGCGATGAGGGTCGGGATCACGAGCAGGAAGGTCACGAGGAAGACCGCCCGGCTCGACAGCAGATAGCCGACCGTGCCCATCACGGCCGCCGCGATGCCGCTGCCCAGCGAGGCGAAGCGCGCGTTGCGGCCGAGCCGCTCGCCGATCGCAAAAGGGCCGACGAGGCCGAGGCTGATCGCCGCGATCGCCGGTCCGAGCACGCAGCTGGCCGCCGCGTGCAAGGTAGCCGCGGCCACCACGACGGGGAAGATCGGCATCGCGGCATAGGCCAGCGCACAAGCGCCGATTGTCATGATCGCGAGGGCGGCGACCAGACGCTCCGATTTCGCGGCGTCGATGATCGCGCCGCCCGGCATCTGCCCGATCAACGCGACGATGCCGCCGATCGACAACACGAGGCCGATTTCGATCTGGGTCCATTTCTGCGTCGTCAGATAGACCGCGATGAAGGGGCCGAATCCGGTCTGCACGTCGGCGAGGAAGAAGATGAACCAATCGAGCCCGCGCAGGCTCTGCCGCGAGGGCGCCGGAAGGCTTGCGGCCGGCGGCGCGGCAACGTGATCCTGTTCGACGCCGCGGTCGCGATCCGCATGGTTCGGCTTCCTCAACAACAGCACAGGCGGTCAGCCCTCCGGCACCTCACTGGATTGCTTGCAGCGGCTGAAGGCTGCCGGACGCGCCGAGCACGACGATCGGCGTGTCCTCCTTGTATTCCGGCGCGGCCGCGACCTGCGCCTTGGTCAGTTCCAGCGTGATGCTGTCCTTCTTGTTGGCGATCTTGCCGAAGCGCAGCGCATTCCAGTCCACCACGATCTTGCGGCTGCCGACGCCGAGAAAGCCGCCAAAATCGATCGCGGCGGCACGGACATGGCCGGTGCGATCGACGATGACGTCGACGATGCGCCCCATGTCCTCGCCGGCGGCGCTACGAACGTCGCGGCCGAGCACGCCGTGGGCTTCGCTCGCGCCGATGATGGTCACCGAGGGCGGCGGCGCCGCATCCTTGGGCGTCACCGGAACGGTCGAGACGGGCGGCTGTGCCGCTGGCGGCACAGCCGCCTCATTCCGGCCGGCGGGCGGATCCTCCGCGGCGCGCGAGGGCGCCGCGGCCAGGGCCATCACCATCGCCGCGCCCAGGATCGAAGCTCCAATCGCACGCATGACACTCTCCTCACGACGCGCCGCTAGCGCGCCAGCACGATCGAGACCTGGATATGGCCGCGTGTGCGCATCACCTCCAGCGCCACGTCGTCGCCATGACGACCGACACGCAGGTCCACGCTGGACTCGCCCAGGCGCAGATCGCGCAGGATCACCTCATTCAGGAATGCCGGCAGATGGGGATTACGCAGACGAATCTCGCGGCGAGCCACGTCAAATTCCAGGCCCAGCGCCGCTTCCAGCAGCGTGAAAGGCGTCGCGCTGGCCCAAGCCTGCGGCGCGCAGGCGACCGGATAGAGCGTCGGGCCACGCCGCTTCTCGCGCCGGAAGCCGCAGAACAGCTCCGGCAGCCGGCGCAGATCCATGTAGGTAGCCGCGTCGAACAGGCCCTTGAAGACCAGCGCCACCGAATGCTTGAGGCCGTAGCGGGCGAGCCCAAGCGCGATCAGCGCATTGTCGTGCGGCCAGATCGACCCGTCGTGATAGGACATCGGATTGTAGCGCACCTCGCCTTGAGCGACAGTGCGGATGCCCCAGCCCGAGAAGAAATGCGGGCCCATCAGATCGGCAGCGACGAGGCGGGCGCGGTCCTCGCGGACCATGCCGCTGAACAGGACCTGGCCGGCGTTCGATGTCCTGACCTTGCAGGGCCGCTTCTCGCCGTCGAGCGCCAGCGCATAGGTGCCGAGCTCGTCGCACCAGAACGCCTTCTCGAACCGCTCGGCGAGTTCCCTGGCTTCGGTGTCGAGCTTGCGCATGCGATCCGGCTTGCCGAGCCGCAGCGCGCACCGCGCGGCGAGCTGCTTGGCAGCAAAGACGTAGCCTTGGACTTCCGCGAGCGCGATGTTGCCTTCCGCCAGCCGGCCGTCGGCATGAAAGATCGCATCGTAGGAATCCTTCCAGCCCTGGTTGGCCAAACCCTTCTCGGTGGCGCGCTGGTATTCGACGAAACCGTCCTGGTCAGGATCACCAGCGCCGTCGATCCAGGCTAATCCCGCCTCGATCGCTGGCCACAGCTCGATCAACGTGGCCTCGTCGCCGGTGCGCTCGAAATAGCTTCCCGCGAGCAGCACGAACAGCGCGGTCGAATCGACGCTGCCGTAATAATGCGCGAACGGCACCTCCCCGAGCGATGCCATCTCGCCGCCGCGCATCTCATGGAGGATCTTTCCGGGCGCGGCGTCCGCGCGCGGATCGATCGCCTTTGCCTGGAAATGCGCGAGCCGGCGCAGGACGCCCTTGGCGATGCGCGGATCGACCCAGAGCATCTGGAGCGCGGTGATCAGGCCGTCGCGCCCGAAGGTCGTCGAGTACCAGGGAATGCCGGCATAGGGGTAGCGTCCCTGCGGCGTCTCGGTCATCAGCATGTTGAGGTCGGCCATGGCTTGGCACAGCACCTCGTTGAAGATGTTGTTGGAGGTCTCGATGCTGGCCGCGCCCATGGTCGACCGCCTCATCTCGCGGCGATGCGCCAGAAGACCCGGAAAGAAACGAACCGGCCTTTCCGTGCCCGGGCGGTTGCAGGACACGGCCACGAACAGCGACTTGGCCTGATGCGGCTCCAGGTCGAGCTCCCACGTCGCTGCGTCCGCCGAGAGCCGCGTCGGACGCGGATCGAAATGCAGCCCGGTGGTGCGCTCGGCATCGTCGAGACCGCGATATTCGAACAGGACGTCGGTCGGCCCGACCAGCCGGCTCGTTCCGATGCCGCGGCGCGGCCGCCGCTCGCCGCGGACCTCGAACAGATCGGCGAAGTCGTTGCCGAACAGCAGCGTCAGGTTGAAGCTGGTACGCCGCTCGGCATGGTTCTGCACGCCAATGCGCTGATAGGCCCTGCCGCGCCACAGGAAGATCGTGCGCACGATGTGCAGCAGGTCCTTTTGTAGAACGAGGCTGCCTTCCCGATAGATATCCGGATTGGTCAGATCGACGGTCAGCGCCGAATTGTCATCGCGCAGGTTCGAGCCGAGCAGGAGCGGCTGGAGATCGTCGAGCACGAGTTCGAGCCGCGCGAGGTAGCGCGTATCGTGATGGAACAGGCCGTCCGGCCCGCCGGCGGACGCGCCGATGTCGCCATGACTGTCCAGCACGATGAAAGTATCGTCATGCTTGAGTGAACGCCGCGGCCGCGCCGACGGTCCGGTCATCGGAATGTAGAAGGGTTGTTCCGCGACCTGCTCCGAGGTCCGCGTCACGGAGGCGAACTGGGCTACGGTTTCGGCCGACATGAGCTGCTCCCCTGCGCTTGTATCGCAACGCAACCGACTCGAGAACGCGACTGTGCTTTAGGCGGCGGCTTGCGCGAGCCGGCTCATTTCCTGCGTGACCAGCTCACGATACGGCCCGTGTCCCTGCATCAGGCGCTCGGGCGAGCCGTCCTCGATGATCTTACCATGTCTCAACACCACCACACGGTCGAAATTGCGCAGCGTCGCGAGGCGATGCGCGATCGCGATCACGGTGCGGCCGCGCATCAACCGCGACAGCGCCTCGCGGATGGCCTCCTCGGATTCGCTGTCGAGCGCGGCGGTCGCCTCGTCCAGCAGCAGGATCGGAGCGTCCTTCAGGAAGGCGCGCGCGATGGCGATGCGCTGGCGCTGGCCGCCGGACATCTTCACGCCGCGGTCGCCGACCATGGTGTCGAGGCCTCCAGGCAGGCTCTCGACGAAGTCGCAGCGCGCAGCGATCGCCGCGCGCAACACCTCGTCGTCGGTCGCATTCGGCCGGCCGTAGCGGATGTTCTCGCGGATCGAGCGGTGGAACAGCGAGATGTCCTGCGGCACCACGGAAATCGCCTCGCGCAGACTGAGCTGCGTGACCTTCGAGATGTCCTGGCCATCGATGGTGATGTTACCCTCGTCGACGTCATAGAAGCGCTGGAGCAGCGTGAACAGCGTCGACTTGCCGCCGCCGGACTGGCCGACCAGTCCGACGCGCTGACCAGGCTGCAGCCGCAGGCTGAACCGCTCGAAGATCTTGTCGGCGCCGGGATAGCCGAACGTGACGTTATTGAATGCGATGGCCGCGCCGCTCTTCACCAGCGGCTCGGCCTCGGGGTGGTCGCGCAATTCGTGCGGAACCAGCAGCGTGGCGATCGCCTCGGTCAGCCGCGCCACGTGCTGGGTGACGTCGACCAGCGCAACCGCGAGGTCGCGCGTGGCGCTCAGGATCGAGATGCCGAGCGTGCAGACCAGCACGACGTCGCCCGTCGTCGCTTGGCCTTTCTGCCAGAGCGTGATGGCCCAGGCCATCAGCGCGATGGTCAAGAGCACCGTTATGGCTGCATGCAACAGCCGCAGCTTTTCCAGGTAACGCAGGCTGCGGCTTCGCGCGGTCAGCTCCCTGTTGACCGTGGCATCGAACCGCTCATGCTCGTGGCCGATGCCGCAGAAGGCACGGACCAGCGGCATGTTGCTGATGACGTCGATCATCTCGCCGTCAACCGCAGCCGCTTTGTCGGCGAAGTCGTCATGCAGCGGCTTTCCGGCAGCGGCCAGGCGGAACATCGCGATGACCATGCCGCCGGCGATCACGGTCAGGCCGAGCGCCATATAAGGGCTTACGGTTCCGATCAAGGCGATTGCCGCAATTGTGGCAATGCACGGCGGCAACACATTCCAGACGAACATGTTTTCGACCGTGAACACCGCGTTCGAGGTCGCGGTGATGCGGCTCGTCAGCATCCCCGGCATCCGGTCCGAAAAATAACTCGGTGCGTGTCCGGTCAGATGACGAAATATGTCACGCCGTAAATCGCCCGTTACCCTGACGAAGGTGAAGCTCGCCGTCCAGCTCGCGATCCGCCACAGGAAGTTGTCGGCGGCAATCAGCGACATGAGCAGAATGAATGCGAGCCATACACCGCCCCCTTGCGAGGGTCCGGCAGACAAGGCGTCGACAAGGGATTTGACCCCGTACTGGGTACCTACGGAGCAGGCAACGGCTCCGACGACCGCGGTGAGGATCACCAGATGCGATGCCATTCGCATCCGAAGATAGCGCAAGACAAAGGCAAATGGCCTGCGCGCGTATCCAGAAAGCTGATCCATATAACTGTCGCCCCGTTGGCTGGCTTTTCGTTTTGTTTGTTACCGATCGACTGAACATCGATCTCTTCGCCTGGGTTCCCAGGCTTGGCGATCACGACATGCGGATGCGGACGATATGAGAAGATGAAGTGGCAGCATCGAGACGGCCTGCAGACGTGGCGAACATGTAACGATCGGAGGAAGGAACTTCGCAGGTGCGGGAACGTTCCTCCGTCTGGCATTGCCGGTGCCGTACAGGCGGGGGCTTCAACATTCATGATCGCAGAGGAGATGGTGAGATGCGCATCGCGCAGGTAGCTCCGTTGACGGAGGCTGTTCCACCCAAGCTGTATGGCGGCACCGAGCGGGTGGTGCATTGGTTGACGGAAGAGCTGGTGGCCCTCGGACACGACGTGACATTGTTCGCCAGCGGCGATTCGCAAACGTCGGCAAAGCTGGACGCGCTGTGGCCGAAGGCGCTCCGTCTCGACGGTTCCGTGCGCGATCCCAATGCGCTGCACATGGTGCTGCTGGAGCGGGTGCGGCAGAAATGTGACGACGAGGAGTTCGACTTCCTCCACTTCCACCTCGACTATTATCCATGGTCGCTGTTCCACCGGCAGCCGACCCCGTTCGTGACCACGCTGCACGGCCGGCTGGATCTGCCGGAGCATCAGCCGGTCTTCAACACCTTCTCCAAGATGCCCGTCATCTCGATCTCCAATGCGCAGCGCCGCCCTGTCCCGCAGGCGAACTGGGTGACCACGATCCATCACGGCCTGCCGGAGAATCTGCTGACGCCGAAGCCGGCTCGCCAGGAATATCTCGCCGTGCTCGGCCGCATCGCTCCCGAGAAGGGCGTCGACCGCGCCATCAAGATCGCGACCCATTGCGGCATTCCGCTGAAGATCGCGGCCAAGGTCGATCGTGCCGACCAGGACTATTACGACGAGCTGATCCGGCCGATGATCGAGAACAATCCGCTGGTGGAGTTCATCGGCGAGATCAGCGACCACGAGAAGTCGGACTTCCTCAGCGGCGCGCTCGGCCTGCTGCTGCCGATCGATTGGCCGGAGCCGTTCGGCCTCGTCATGATCGAATCCATGGCCTGCGGAACGCCGGTGGTGGCCTTCAACCGCGGCTCGGTGCCGGAGATCATCGACGAGGGTCTCACCGGCTTCATCGTCGAGGATGTCATCAGCGCTGCGGGGGTGGTGAATCGGCTTCCGCAGCTCGACCGCACCGCGATCCGCAGGCAGTTCGAGACGCGCTTCACCGCGCGCCGCATGGCGCTCGACTATCTCGCGGCCTACCGCAGCCTGACCGAGGCACAGACGCCGCGGATCAAGCTGGTGAGCAGCGCGGAATAGTAAACCATCGGACGGTGTCGTCCCGGACAAGCGAAGCGCAGATCCGGGACGGCAGCTGCGCGGGTGTCGTCCCAGTCAATCAACACGTCGTTGCGAGCGCGGCGAAGCAATCCAGACTCTCTCCACGGCACGATCCTGGATTGCTTCCTCGCAAGGGCTCCTCGCAATGACGGCGGGAGAAAGCGGTGGTCTACATCACCACGGCCCGCTTTGGCTCGACGATCTCGAACATCCTTGGAAATTCATCCATCAGGCCCATCAGCTCAGCGAGCTTCATTGGGTTGCCGGCGAGCTTGACCTTGCCTGCAGCCACCGCCTCCGGGAAGCTCGTCAGCTTTGCGACCACCTCATCAAGCGTTGCGCGCGCGAGCGTGAAGCTGGCATCCGCATTCTCCGCCTGCACACCTTCGGTGTAAGTGAGCGCACAATTCTCCAGATTGAGCACGAACGTCTCGCCGGTGTCGGAAAAGCTCCAGTTCAAGACGATGTGCTTGCCTTCCGCCTTCGGCCCGTTGAGCCGGATGGCGAGCACATCCCAGAGCTGGGAAGTGCGCAGCGCCGCCAGCGTCTCGCGCGGCATGGGCGGACGCGCCGGCACTTTCGGCATGCCCTCGCGCAATTCCTGCGCGCCGAAGAGGTAGGCATTTCGCCAAGTACCGCTCTCCGCGGCATAACCGAGCTGCTCGAGGGTATCAGCCAAGAGCGCGCGCGCCGCCGCATTGCCGGGCTCGGCGAAGACGAGATGGCCGAGGGCTTGCGCGACAAAGCGAAACTCGCCCTTGTCGAAATCCGTCCGGGCCCGCGCCAGGATGGCGTCCGCACCACCCATGTATTCGACATACTTCCTGCCCGACTCGACCGGCGGGAGCGGATCGAGATTGACCGGATTGGCGTCGTACCAGCCGAGGTATTTCTGGTAGATGGCCTTCACATTGTGCCGGATGTGGCCGTAATAGCCGCGGCCGTGCCAGGCACCCTCCAGGCTCTTCGGCAGCTGGATCGTCTCGGCAATTTCCGCGGCGTTCAAGCCGTGGTTCATCAGGCGGATGGTCTGGTCATGAGCGAACTTGTAGAGGTCGCGCTGCTGCCGGATCATCGTTCCGATGCGCTCGCGCCCCCACACGGGCCAATGGTGCTGGCCGCACATCGCTTCCGCCTTGCCGTCCCAGAGCTGCAGGGCCTCGCCCAGATACTTCGACCAGGCCAGGGCATCGCGCACGTCGGCGCCGCGGAACGGCAGCAGATTGTGGAAATTATGCGTGCAATTCTCGGCGAGGTTCAGCAACTTGTAACGCGGCACGCAGAAGTGCATCTCCGCCGGCGCTTCGCTGTTCGGTGCCATCTGGAATTCGAAAGCGACGCCGTCGATCACGCGCGTGTCGCCGGTCGCCATGATCAGATCCGTGGGGCGCAGCAGCCCGGCCGATCCAGCCGCCATCGACTTGCCGAGGCCGCAATCGACCTGCCCGCGCACGCCCTTGGCAAGGAGAGGTCCGAACTGGTACTGCGCCCGGCGCAGCATCGCAGGCCCTGCGATGATGTTCTCGGAGACGGCGTGCTCCATGAACAGATTCGGCGCGATGATCGGCACGCTGCCGGTGGCGAGCGCATCCTCCTGCAGCACGCCGCGCGCGCCGCCCCAATGGTCCACGTGGGTATGGGTGAAGATGATCGCCGCGACCGGCCGGCCGCCGCGGTGCTTGAAATAGAGATCGAGCGCGGCGCGCGCGCCTTCGATCGAGGTCAGGGTGTCGACGACGATGACACCGCTGTCGCCCTCGATCAGCGTCATGTTGGCGATATCGAGCCCGCGCACCTGGTAGACGCCGGGCACGACCTCGAACAGGCCGTGATGCATGTTGAGCCGCGACTGCCGCCACAGGCTCGGATTGACCGTGGGCGGCGCCTCTTCGGCGGACAGGAAGCCATAGGGCTTGAGGCTCCAGACCGTTCGCCCTTGCGGAGTCGTGATCGTTGCATGCTCGATCGTGCCGAGGAAGCCGCGCGCGGCATCGTCGAAATCCCGTGTGTCGGAAAACGGCAGTGCGTTCAGCATCGCATCATGCTGCGCGATGACAGACGGCGACGCGTCCTTCGGCTCGCTGCTGGATTCCGTCATGTTGCTCCTCCCCGCCTGATGCACGGCATCTAACCGCATCTTGCGGTCGATTGCCATTGGAGGAGACGAAGGAAATGGAGCGAGATGCCTTCTCGCTTCCCCGCGAGGAGAGGGTCCACCGTCTACGCAGCTACGCCTTCAACGGGCTCGCGCGATGCCGTGGGGTTGTCCGCCATCCGCAGCTCGCTGGCCACCACGTAGCCGCCACGATTCTGCTTGGCTTGGTACAGCGCCTTGTCCGAGCGCGACAACAGCGCCTCTGCGGTTCGGCCGTCGTCCGGCGCGACGGCGACGCCGACGCTCGCACCGAGATCGATCACCTGTCCATCAACCTCGTACGGCCTGCCGATCGATTGCACGATCCGCCGTGCCATCGCCTCCGCGTCGGACGCGGCGCGCTGCACCAGGACGAACTCGTCGCCACCCATGCGGATCACGAGGTCGTCAGGAGCGGCCAGCGCCTTGAGCCGTCCGGCAACCTGCTTCAGCAGCGCATCGCCGGCAGGGTGGCCGAACCGATCGTTGGCTTCCTTGAAACGGTCGAGATCCAGCGTATGGACGGCAATTTATACCGGCCGACAGCATCACGGGCAGATCCCTCGCCAGCACCGAACGATTGGACACGCCGGTCATCGGGTCGGAGCGCGCAAGCTGCTCGAACTGGCGCTTGAGCGTGATCTGGCTGATCGAGGCGTTGAAGCTGAGCCGAACCATCTCGAAGCTCGCGACCACGTACATCAGGATGAGGAGACCGAGCCCGACATGGCGGAGATCGGGTTGCATGAAGCTCACGATCGCGGCAGGCGCGGCGATCGCGGCGAGATCGAGCAACGCCGCGACGGGACGCAGCGCCAGCCGCGCCACCACCCCGGCGCCGAAGCCGAAACCGATTCCGATCGCCATCACGGAGCAGAGCGCATCGCCCAGCACGATGCTGCGCGCGGCAAACACGCCGAGCACGAAGGCCGTTACCACGGTGCCGGCAATGTAGCGCCGTTCCCAGTGCACGGCCTCGGCCCGGCCGAGCCGTGGCGGAGCCGCGAGGCGGCGGCGAAATGCAAATATCTCGGCAAGACGAACAACCGCCACCACCACGCCAGCGACCGTCAGGCCGGCCGTCATCATGTCACCGGTCTCGTAGGTCGTGATGGCGCCGACCATCGCCTGGCAGGCGGCCGCGAGAATGGTGGGCATCATCGTGCCGTGAAGGCCCGTGATGACTTCCAAATGAACGGCGTCCGAAATCGACGCCGGTCCGGATTCCATTCTGTTGAAGAACATGCCAGCTCCCATCCACTGGCATTTACCTACCGAAGACCCGTAAAGATGCGTTCGCTACTCAACGATCGCATTTGAGCGTGCGGATTTGCCGCGCGTTAGCCATCTCTCGCCCAGGACGGGCGGAGACGCATGCTCATCGTCTCCGCCCCGCCACGCGGCGGCTACATGCCCAGCAAGCGAGGCAGCCACAAAGACAGGCCGGGCCAATACGTCACCACCACGAGGAATCCCAGCATGGTCAGCAGCCACGGCCACACTGCCACCGTGAGCTCGGTGATGCCCATCTTGGCGATGCCCGAGGCGACGTAGAGGTTGAGGCCGACGGGCGGATGGCACAGCCCGACCTCCATGTTGACCGTCATCAGGATGCCGAAGTGAATGGGGTCGATGCCGAGCTTGACAGCGACCGGGAACAGGATCGGCGCCATGATCAGGATGATCGAGGACGGCTCCATCACGTTGCCTGCCATCAACAGCAGGACGTTAACGAGCAGCAGGAAGCCGATCCATCCCAGGCCCTGGTCGATCATCCATTGCGCCAGCGCCTGCGGGACGTTCTCGTAGGTCATCAGGAACGAGAACAGCACCGCATTGGTGATGATGTAGAGCAGCATCGCCGAAAGATTCGCCGATGACAGCAGCACGCGCGGCACATCGCGCAGCTTGAGGTCCTTGTAGATGAACACCGCGACGATGAAGGCATAGACGGCGCTGACCGCTGCCGCCTCCGTCGGTGTGAACAGGCCGCTGTAGATGCCGCCGATCACGATCACGATCAAGAGGATGCCCCAGATCGATTTGCGGAACGCATCGAGACGCTCGAGGAAGGTGGCCTTCCGCATCCGCGGATAGTCGTTGCGCCAGGCGCGATAGAACGTCGTGGCGCCGAGCAGCGATGCGAGCGCAAGGCCCGGTACGATGCCCGCGATGAAGAGCTTGCCGACCGAGCTGTTGGTGGACACGGCATAGAGAACCATCGGGATCGACGGCGGAATGAGGATTCCGAGCGAGCCTGACGTCGTGATCACGCCGGCCCCGAACCGCTTCGGAAAGCCTTGTGCAACCATCGCGGGCAGGATCACCGAACCGATCGCCACCACGGTCGCCGGAGAAGAGCCGGAAATCGCAGCGAACAGCGCGCAGGCGACCACGCCCGACAGCGCCAGACCGCCGTACCAATGGCCGACCAGCGACGTTGCGAAGGTGATCATTCGCCGCGCGACGCCGCCATGGGTCAGGAAGTTGCCGGCGAGGATGAAGAACGGGATCGCCATGATCTCGAAATTCTCGATACCGGTGAACAGCTTCAGCGCCACCGATTCCGTCCGGACATCGGTCAGCGTGAACATGAAGCTGAGCACGGTCAGGCCCAGCGCGATCGAGATCGGCATGCCTGTCAGCATCAACGAGAGCAGAAGCGCGAACACGATGAAGACACGCAGGCCCTGCGGCAGCGTGATGACGTGGGCCGCATGCGCAAAGCACAACGCAACGATCAGGACAGGCAGCAGCATCAGAATCCAGCCGAGCGGGCTGCGCTCGTCCCGGACGACCTGGCTGTGCGTGACCGGCGCCGGATGCACCGGATCCGCCTCGACGCCCTCGACGCCGGCCATGTCGTGATGCGGAAGCTCACCGGTGCGATAGAACGACCAGGCGACCTGCAGGAAGCGGAAGCACATCAAGGCGGAGCCGAGCGGGATGGTGAGATAGACCATCCACATCGGCGCTTCGAGGTCGTTGGACTGTTGGCCGCTCTGCCACATGTGGCTGACGAAGGCGGCCCCGAAATAGCCCACGATGGCGGTGAAGAGCGCGCCGCACAGAAGGCCGAAGGTGATGACGCGCCGGCGCGAGCCGCCGGGAAGGAGGTTGACGAGCACGTCGACGCCGACATGGATACCGGTCCGCACGCCGTAAGCGGCGCCGAACTTCGCCATCCAGATGAACATGTAGATGCAGAGCTCCTGCGCCCAGGAAAGGTCGAGCGCGGCAAGCCAGACGAACACCGCTCGCGCCGGAACGGCAAGGAAGGCCAGGTTGCGGGCCTCCGCCCATTTGGCGATGTCGATGGAGAGCCCGGCGCCGTAGCGGTGCAGCACCGCAACGAAGATGAGCGACGTCGCCGCCGCGATCATCGTCGCGATCAGCCATTCCTCGAGATGATTGAGCACCCGGTTCAGCGCACGCAGCAACTTCGTCCCCCCAGCGTTTGGCTCGTCCATTCAAGAGCGCAACGGCCGGGAGTGCGATCACCCCCGACCGTTGGCATTGTTGTTAGGACGCGGCCCGTCAGTTCATCTTGACGTCGAGTTCCTTGGCGACGAGATCGAGCACCTCCTGCCCGACCCGCCCCTTTGCCCATTTATAGGTCGGCTGCATCGCTTCTTGCCAGGCCTTGCGGTCGGCATCGGTGAGATAATGCAGATTGGTCTTGCCCGTCTTCTTGATCTCGGCCAGGGCGTCCTCGTTCTCCTGGCGCGCGATCGAGTTGGTGTAGTCGGTCGCCTCCGCCATCGCCTTCTCGAGCTGGGCGCGGATATCGGGCGGCAGGCCGGACCAGAATTTCGAGTTGACGATGACCGCATATTGCAGATGCGCGTGGTAGGACACGGTGATGTCCTTCTGCACCTCGTAGAACTTCTGCGTCAGATAGTTGGATGCGGTGTTCTCGCAGCCATCGACCACGCCGGTCTGCAAGGCCTGGTAAACTTCCGAGAACGCCATGATCTGAGGGATCGAGCCCATGATGCGAAGATATTGGTCGGCCACCTTCGATCCGGAGATACGGAACTTGAGGCCCTGGAAATCGGTCGGCTTCGCCAGCGGACGGTTGGCGGAGAGCATGTGGAAGCCGTTGTCCCAATAAGCGAGGCCGATGATGCCCTTGGCCTCGAGCTTCTGGAACAACCACTTGCCGATCGTGCCCTTCATTGCGTTGGAATAGGTCTGGTCGTCCTTGAACAGCCAGGGCAGGTCGAGCGCCTCAAACTCCTTGATCCCGAGCGGGGCGAATTTCGCGGTTGACGGCGCGAGCATTTGCACCGAGCCGAGCTGCAGCGCCTCGATCTCCTCCTTGTCCTTGTAGAGCGTGGAATTCGGATAGACTTCGACCTTGACCTTGCCGTCGGTATACTTCTCCGCGAGCTCCTTGAATCTCAGCGCACCCTTGCCCTTCGGGGTGTCGTTGGCGACAACGTGGCTGAACTTTATGACGATGGGGCTCTGAGCCGCGGCGATGCCGGGCGTCAAGAGAACAGCCGCGGCGGCGACCGCAACAAGCAGCTTGCGCATGAAGTACCTCCCAATAGCCTCCGAAACCGGCTTCTTTTGTGTTTTTCAGGTCCGCAATGGCAGCAATCCGCTACCCGGACAGCGAGACCCAAGCCGAACTTGCCGCAGCCAAGCTAGCTTGGCGACCGCTATATGCGCAACCCGGCGTTCGCCCGCGTCCAATGGAACGAGCACTTATGCCGCATTGCGGCAGGGCCGTCAGCCTTTGCGCTGCGCAATCATGAAGAGACGGCGGAACGGGAAAAGCGTCTGTCCCGCCGCATTCTTCGGGTAGGCCTCGGCGACCCGCGCTCCATAAGCGGCCTCGAACGCGGCCTTCTCCTCGCCCTGCAGGACGTCGAGATAGCGTGTCAGCCAGGTCCCCTTGGTCCATTCCTTCACGGGGTTCTCGCCTTCGAGCACTTGAAGATATTCCGTCTCCCAGATGTCGATGTTGGCCGACATCGGCGCAAGCAGATCGTGATAGAAGGACGGCCCCTCGACGGGCGGCGGGGTGACGAGATGCTCGACCTTGGACCGCCACGGACCATTCAACGCCGTCTCGCCGATCAGCACATGCGAGGGCGCGGTGAAGTTGCGCGGCATCTGCACCGCGAGCATGCCGCCGGGACGCACCTTCTCCATGACCGACGGGAAGAGCGCCGCATGATTGGGCAGCCAGTGCAGTGCGGCATTGGAAAAGATCAAGTCATACTGCCCGGCGGGACGCCAATGGCCGAGATCCTGATGTGACCATTCCACGTCAGGCGCGGCCTTCCGGCCCGCGTCGACCATCTCGGCCGAGCCCTCGACACCGACCACGCGTGCATCAGGCCAGCGCTCCTTGATCAGCTTCGTCACGTTGCCGGCGCCGGCGCCGAGATCGGCGATCGCGCGCGGCGCAAAATCCGGAATCCGCATCAACAGATCGACGGCAGGCCGGAGCCGGTGGCCGGCGAACTTCAGATATTGCTGCGGATCCCAGACCATCGCTCGCGCCTTTTTCTTTCGTGTTTCCCTCACTGGGACTCTTGATTACCATTGCTCGTCCCCGCCGGGCAATTCACCCCGGCCGGGACAGGGCAGCAGCGCAACAGGCGAAAGCCAGGCAAGGAAGAAAGCGCGCGACCGGCCGGCCTTGATTCACGTTTCCAAACACTATTGCGCCGCACGAGGAGTTGAGGCATCGACAGCGTTGATCTGCATCAAGAGAACGGTGGAGCACTTGCAGGATCCTCGCTCGCCATCGGCGGGCCGACTCGAGACTGCCAGCATCCGGCTTGAGTGCTGGTCTGTCGGCGATAGCGCTGCCGGCGCATGCCGGTCGGAGCCGTGCGGTGACATTGCAGAGGCGGTCAGCATTCTACACCTCGTCACTATCCGCATGGCGAACGGCCCTTGGAGTGCGCGGTGAGCGGTTGGACGCGTTGGGTGCCGGGGATCGAGACGCTTCGCCACTACGAATCTGATTGGCTTCGGAACGACGTATTCGCAGGTCTCGTGCTGGCGACCATGCTTGTCCCGGTCGGAATTGCCTATGCCGTGGCGTCTGGCCTGCCGGGCATCCACGGCCTCTACGCAACCATCGTCGCTCTTCTGGCCTACGCGGTGTTCGGTCCGAGCCGCATCATCGTGCTCGGACCCGACTCGGCGCTGGCAGCTGTCATCCTCGGTGTCATTGCCCCCTTGTCCGGTGGTGATCCGGTCCGCGCCGCAATGCTTGCCGCCATGATGGCGCTCGTTTCAGGAGCTGTGCTCATCGTGGCGGGCATCGCGCGATTGGGCTTCGTAACCGAGCTTCTCTCGAAGCCGATACGGTATGGCTACATGAACGGGATCGCGCTGACCGTCCTGATCAGCCAACTGCCAAGGCTGCTCGGTTTCTCGATCGAGAGCGAAGGGCCGCTGAGAGGCCTGTGGGCGATCACCATCGGGATCAGCGGCGGCAAGATGAACTGGGCCGCATTCACAATCGGACTCGGCACGTTGATGGTGATCCTGCTGCTCAAGGATAGCAAACGACTGCCGGGAATCCTGATTGCCGTCGTCGCAGCGACCCTTGTCGTCGCACTATTTGATCTCGGAAGCGGTCATGGTGTGGAAGTCTTGGGCCCACTTCCGCAGGGTCTGCCGGCGTTCTCTATTCCCAGGATTGGTTACAGCGATCTGATCCCGGTGCTGACCGGCGGGTGCGCCATCGCTCTCGTTTCGTTCGCCGATACCAGCGTGTTGTCGCGAACCTACGCTGCGCGATTCGGCGATAAAGTCGATCCGAACCAGGAGATGGTGGGTCTCGGCGCGGCCAATCTGGCGACTGGTCTGTTTCAGGGCTTCCCCATCAGCAGCAGTTCATCGCGCACGCCAATTGCCGAGGCCGCCGGCGCGCGCACCCAGCTGGCGAGCATCGTCGGCGCGCTCGTCATCGCCTTCCTTCTGCTGTTTGCGCCGAATCTGCTGCAGCACCTGCCGCACGCCGCATTGGCAGCGGTGGTGATCTCAGCCGCAATCAGCTTGATCGAGATCAGCGATCTCAAGCGAATCTACCGAATCCAGCGCTGGGAATTCTGGTTGACTGTGCTGTGTTTCGTCGGCGTCACCGTGCTCGGCCCGATCCCGGGAATCGGCCTTGCCATCGCCGTGGCCATTGCGGAGTTTCTGTGGGATGGCTGGCGTCCGCACTCCGCGATTCTGGGGCGGGCACACGGCGTCAAGGGCTATCACGACATCACGAGATATCCCGATGCCCGGCTGATCCCGGGACTGGTCCTGTTCCGCTGGGATGCGCCGCTGTTCTTCGCCAATGCCGAGTTCTTCAAGGAGCGAATTCTGGCCGCCGTCGCGACATCGCCAACACCTGTGCGCTGGTTGGTCGTCGCCGCCGAACCGGTCACGAGCGTCGACGTCACCGCTTGCGATACCGTTGCAGAACTGAACGAGGCGCTCCGAGCCAGGGGCATCGAACTCTGCTTTGCCGAGCTCAAGGACCCGGTGAAGGACAAGCTGAAACGATTTGGTTTGTACGCCCAGGTCGGCGAGGCCCACTTCTTTCCGACCATCGGCTCAGCCGTTTCGAGTTACCTGGACACGAACAATGTCGCGTGGAGGGACTGGGAAGACGAGGTCGAGGTTGGTCGTAACATCGGATAGTGACGTCGAGCCGGCCACAGGCAACAAGCGAGTCATTGCTGAAACGTGCGGGCGCGCACTCCCAGGCTTCAGGGGAACATGGGCCCAATCCGGTCGTTGCTCCCGCTCCACTGGAGGAAAGTTCATGGCCAAGAAACCGCTCGCCGATACCTCAAGGGAAATGGCCGGAATCGACATCGCCATTCTCTCGACCCACGCCGAGAACGGCGAGATTGCGAACCGTCCGATGAGCAACAGCGGCGACGTCGCCTACGCCGGCACCTCGTATTACTTCACCTACGAACAGGCGCGGACGGGATCGGACATTCAACGAAATCCAAAGGCAGCGCTCGGATTCTCATCCGAGGCGGGGCTTTTCTCCAAGGGAATCTACCTCGCCGTTGAAGGCAGTGCCGAATTGATCCGGGACAAGACGGCCTTCCAGCAGCACTGGACGAGCGATCTCGACAAATGGTTCGACCACGGCATCGATACGCCCGGCCTCGTCCTGATCACGGTCAGAGCCAACCGCATGGCCTATTGGAAAGGTCGTGAAGAGGGGGAGGTCGAGCTCTGATCGGCCCCGGTCATGCGGCGAATTCTTGATTGGTTCTTCCGGAACCGCGAAACCGGCGCCATCACCATCGCCCAGTGGCCCAACCTCGTTCTGTGGATCGTCATCGTCGCGGGAATTCTGCTCTGGATATGGCCGTCCGCAGGCAAGGCCAGCCTCGCCTTGACGATCGTCGTGAAGGGCGGGCTCATCATCTGGGGCGCCGACGAGATCATTCGCGGCGTGAACCCCTGGCGACGCTGTCTCGGCGCTGCCGTTGTGCTCTATGAGCTCATGACGCTTCTGCCGTAAGGTCGTGAACATGTCTGCATGACCTGCAGTACCAGTCTCAGAGAAAGGCAGATCACCGTTCGCGGCTTGCTGTTCCCAGCACATCGTGCCGCCATGCACCTGGGCTGATGCCGGCAATTGCCGAGAAGACCCGCGTGAAGTGGCTCTGGTTCGCAAAGCCGGCAGAGATCGCAACCTCGGACAATGATGGGCCGGGCTCGCTCATCAGACGCTTTGCGGTTCTCACGCGATGATGCAGAAGCCAGCGATGAGGCGGCAGGCCGGTCGCCGCGCGAAACGCGCGTGAGAAATGGCTGACGGAGAGGCCTAGCTCCGCAGCGATCGCCTCCAATGGCAGCTTCCCGCTGAGATCCGCTTCGAGTTTGTCGCAGGCCCGCGCGAGCTGCCATGACGCAAGCGCGCCGCGGCTGCTCTCGACCTTGTTTCGAAAGCCGCCATAGGCTTGAGCGACGTGGGCGGCAAGCGCCAGCATGATGTGGTCGACGAAGAGCTGATTTGCCTCGTCCGGCCGCCGCAGTCCCTCGCGCAAGGAGGCGCCGATGTGACGAACGATGGCATCATCGTGCCCGATTGGGCTGCAGTCGAGCGTATCGATGCGCCGTGCGCCCGACTGATCAGCGAGACCATCGAGCGCGGAACGCGGCACGTAGAAGTGCAGAGAGTGGAATGGCTTGTTGATCAGGTAGCGCGGGTCGACCTTGAGATCATAGAGATACGTCGTGCCGGCGTGGACATCCGCCTTTTTGATGTGACGCCCCTGCTCCCAGATCTCGCACTCCGGATAGTCGCGCAGCTTCAGACTGACCAGATAGGCATCTTCCGCGGCGAACGAACCGGAAAGGCCCGGCACGGGACTGTCGTGGCGCGTTTCAGTGACCGCAATCTTGGTGCTGCGCAGCGACCCCGTCGTCAGAGTGGGAGGGGCTTCCTCCAGGCGAAGGAACTCTGCGAGCCGTTCACCGTAAGCGCCTGTCCTGGTCATCCTGTGTCTCTTCCGTCATGTCGAGGGAGCAGGCCACAGCAAGCTGCCATTACCAGAGCACTATATCGGGTATTGGCTCGTTGCTGTCCACGACCGGCGACGTCGCCCCGGAGCGGCTCGGTCCTTCGCCTCGACCGAGCGACGTCAGAATTGTCAGTTATTCCAAAGCGATGTGCCCGGACCCGATGGCTTGGGATGCCTGGAGAATAGAGGCGCGGACATCACGATTTTTCACAAACGCACGCGGACCGCGCGCTCCTCGTGTCCGCAGAGCAGGATCAGGCAAAACACGGCAGCAATAGGAAAGACGCAGATTTCCGCGCCGCCTAGAACCCGCAAATCTGCGGCATCGAACCTCGACGGATTGCCTTCGGACCCCGAATCCATCCGCCGAGCGAATATCACGGCACCGGCCGTTCGGCCCCGCTTCGCTGCGGCTGAAACCACGATCAAGAGGTCACGCGTCAGCGAGGCGCGCACACGAGCGAGAGTCCATGAGCAAGGTCGTCTTGCGCGAATCCGCGAATGACATCCTCGCCGCCCCTCGTGGGCAGCGGGACGTTGCCCTCGTAGGCGACCGGTCAGTTGCCGGTGAGGAGATGGCTCGCGTGCTCCGGACGGCTCCCTTTCGCATGGCGTTGGACTCCTCCGGCGCCGGAATTGCTCACTGGAAGCACGACCCATTGCACGATGTCGTCGAGCCCATGAGCCACCACGTCATCATGGCCTATAATGGCACGGTCCAGCGCATGGAGCGACGGTCCGGACGGTCGATCGCGATCGGGACGTTTCGTCCCGGCGTCGTCATCGTCATTCCGGAGGGATCGACCTCCCGATGGGACATCCCAAAACCCGTCGATGTCGTTCAGCTCTACCTGCCGCAGACAACGCTGAAGCGCGTGGCGGACGAAGCGGCAACCGGATCACCGACTGAACTCCTGGAGCGCACCGCGCATCCAGATCCCGTGACTTCCCGACTGTTGCTGAGTGCCGCGGATGTGCTGGAAGGGCACGAAGCGCTGGATACGCTCTTCAGGCAACAACTCATGGATTTGCTAGCGACACGTCTTCTGGCTGCGCACACCGGTTCGCCAAGCGCGATCGCGCCGACGAGGGGCGGATTGTCGCCTAAGACACTGCTTCGCGCAATCGAGCGGTTGCGCTCGGACAGTGATGCCGACGTCTCGCTCGCAGCTCTTGCTGCCGACGCCGGCTTGTCGCGCTTTCATTTCTGCCGTGCATTCAAGGACTCCACGGGACTGTCTCCCCATGCCTGGCTGCGTCAGCATCGGCTCGAGCAAGCCATGAACATGCTGCGCGACACCGATGCGTCAGTGGTCTCGATTGCGGCTACGCTCGGCTACTCCTCGCAGACCGCTTTTGCCGCCGCGTTTCGAAAGCTCACCGGGGAATCGCCGAGCGATTGGCGGCGACGCGCACGTTAGCAGCAATCGCGCTGCAATCGCCTCAATCGCGCTGGGGCATCGGCGCATGCGTTTCGCTAGGAATCATGGTGCCCGCACCTGAAACGGAAATGGCAAATGACCTTGATCAGCTCTGTCAGCCAGCTCGTGAGCACCTCGCGGCGAAGCATTCTCGCAACAACTCTCTTGTACGCGGCGGCATTGACTATCCGCTCCACCTCGGCAGTAGGCAACGACGTGGAGATCGCGGCCCTCTCGACCGGCAGGAACGACGGCACAGGTTCTGTCACCACCAGCGACGGCGCAAAGATCTTCTACAAGGACTGGGGACCGAAGTCCGCACAACCGATCGTCTTCCATCACGGTTGGCCGCTCAGCGCCGATGACTGGGATGCCCAGATGCTCTTCTTCCTCGGCAAGGGCTTTCGCGTGATCGCCCATGACCGCCGCGGCCACGGCCGCTCGAGCCATGTCGGCGACGGGCACGACATGGACCACTATGCGGCCGACGTCGCTGCCCTTGTCCAGCAACTCGATCTTCGCAACGCCATCCACGTCGGCCACTCGACAGGCGGCGGCGAGGCAGCGCGCTACGTCGCACGTCATGGCCGCGATCGCGTGGCCAAGCTGGTGCTCATCGGCGCTGTGCCACCCCTGATGCTCAAGACCGAGTCCAATCCCGGCGGATTGCCCCTTAAGGTCTTCGACGGCTTACGCGGTCGACTCGCAGCCAACAGGCCGCAATTCTATCATGAATTCGCGAGCGGCCCCTTCTACGGATACAATCGTCCGGGTGCCGAGCCTTCGCAGGCGACGATCTGGAACTGGTGGCGTCAAGGCATGATGGGTAGCGCCAAGGCCCATTACGACGGCATCAAGGCCTTCTCCGAGACCGACTTCAGCGAAGACCTGAAGAGCATCGCTGTGCCGACGCTCGTCCTGCATGGCAGCGACGACCAGATCGTCCCCGTCGCAGACTCCGCACCGCTGTCGGCCCGGCTTCTGAAGCACAGCACCTTGAAAATCTACGACCTGCTGCCGCACGGTTGTTGCACGACCCATCCCGACATCGTCAACGGCGACTTGCTCAGGTTCGTGACAGCGTAGCCTCGTCTTCATCGCAATCAACTCAAGGACCAGTCAACATGCGCATCGTCATCATTGGCGCCGGCTTCGCCGGCATGTATGCCGCCCTTTCCGCCGCCCGCCTGCGCGACATCCAGGGCGCTCCGCCCGACGAACTCGAGATCGCGCTCGTCGCGCCCGAGCCGACGCTGGTGGTTCGCCCGCGGCTCTACGAACCGAACCCCGAGACCCTGACGGCACCGCTGCAGGACGTTCTCGAGGCGATCGACGTCGTCTATGTCAGGGGTCATGCCGAGGCGATCGATACCAGGTCCAAAATCGTCGAGGTCGCTGCCGCGCAGGGCGCGCGCAAGAAGCTGTCCTACGACCGGTTGGTGGTCGCCACCGGTAGCCGGCTGTTTCGCCCGAACGTTCCCGGCCTCGCCGAGCACGGCTTCAGCGTCGACCAACTCGATGATGCGATCGCGCTCGATCGTCACCTGCACGGGCTGTCGAACCGTCCGGCTTCGCTGGCACGCAATACCGTTGTCGTCGCAGGGGGTGGATTCACCGGTATCGAGGCGGCAACCGAAGTGCCGTCGCGCCTGCACAAAATTCTCGGCAAGGACGCCCGGCTGCGCGTGGTCATAGTCGACCGCAATGAGACGATCGCCCCCGATATGGGCGCAGGGCCCCGGCCGATCATCGAGGAGGCGCTGCAGAAGCTCGGCATCGAGACCAGGCTCGGTGTCGGAGTGGCCTCCCTCGACAAGTCCGGAGTCACGCTCTCCAGCGGTGAACGGATCGAATGTGAGACGGCGATCTGGGCCGCCGGCATGCGCGCGGCTCCGTTGACGGCACAGATTCCGGCTGAACGCGACCAGTTTGGCCGACTGCTCGTCGACCGTGATCTTCGCGTTCCATCGGTAAGCGGTGTCTTCGCCACTGGCGATGCCGCGCGGGCCGCATGTGACGATGTCGGCAATTACGCGCTGATGTCGTGCCAGCATGCGACCCGGATGGGCGCCTTCGCTGGCAACAACGCCGCCGCCGAGCTGCTGGGCGTTCCGACCAGATCCTATCACCAGAAAGCCTACGTCACCTGCCTCGACCTTGGCGAAGCGGGCGCGCTGTTCACGCGCGGCTGGGAGCGCACGGTCGCGATGGTCGGCGATGTCGCCAAGAAGACCAAGCAGGAGATCAACACTGTCTGGATATATCCGCCCAAGGCTGAACGTGCCGCAGCCCTCGCCTCGGCCGATCCGGAGCGCGTCACCGCTCTTTAAGCAAGCTAGCCACCCCAGCCTTCAACAGGAGACTAGAATGAACCTGCACAACATCTCCATTGCATCGAAACCCGAAGAGCTCGTCCCGTCGCGCTATGCAGTGCGCATCGGCGACATCGACGTGCTGGTGATCAGCGACGGCGTGCTACCGCTGCCAACCGCCATGCTGGCGCACAATGCTGAGCCGGCTGCACGGGCCAGTTGGTTGAAAGACATGTTCCTGCCGCCGGACGCGTTCGACTGGGCCCTCAATGCGGTGATGGTGCGCAGCGGCGACCAAACCATCCTCATCGATGCCGGACTGGGGTCCGATCCGGACTTGCATTTGCCGCGCGCAGGCCAATTGATCAAGCGCCTGGAAGCCGCCGGCATCGATCTGGCATCGGTGACCGACCTTGTGCTCACCCACATGCACATGGATCACGTCGGCGGCTTGCTGGTCGAGGGCGTGAAAGAACGGCTGCGCAAGGATCTGCGGATCCACGTGGCGGCCGCCGAGGTCAAGTTCTGGGAATCTCCGGATTTCACTTACACGAACATGCCGCGAGGATTCCCGGATGCGCTTCGAGCCGCGGCCAAGCAGTTCGTTGGAATGTACGGCAGCCAGATACGACAATTCGACGAGCAGCACGAGGTTGCACCTGGTGTCGTCGCCCGTCGCACCGGTGGTCACACTCCCGGACACAGCGTGGTCCGCGTGGCCTCCGCCGGCGAGGCGCTGACATTTGCCGGCGATGCCGTGTTTGCCGTCGGGTTCGACCAGCCCGACTGGCACAACGGCTTCGAGCACGACCCTGAGGAGGCGGCGCGCGTTCGCATCCACCTCTTACGGGAGCTCGCAGAGAGCGGCGAGCTGCTGGTGGCCACGCACATGCCGTTCCCATCGGTCGGTCATGTTGCGGCCGCCGGCGACGCCTTCCGCTGGGTACCGGTCTTCTGGGACTACTGACCGCTATCCGACAGGCCGGACCGGAGCGCCCTCTCGGCTGACTGAGCTCGCGCTCCGGATCACAGCCCTCACGGCGGCCGGGACACCGACAATCGACCGCCGTGGCCTGCAAACTCGTCTTCAATCCAACCAATCGATGCGGTCCGCCGCGCAAGAGACCAGAACATGCAAGATCAAAAGGTCGTTGTCGTCACGGGCGGCACTTCAGGTATCGGACGGGCAGCGGCGCTGCGCTTCGCGAAGCAGGGCTACCGGGTGCTCATCACCGGCCGCCGGGCGGGCCTGATCGAGGAGACGATGCTGCAACACCCGGATATCGCGGGAATGACGGCGGATGCGGCGTCCGCCGACGATGCCCAGCGAACCGTTGCAAAGGCACTCGACAAATGGGGCCGCCTCGATGCGCTGGTCAACAATGCCGGCGCCGGCGCAATCTTGTCGCTTGCCGATGTCACTGCCGATCGCATCACAGATATCTCCGCCGTCAACGTGCTCGGTCCCAGTCTGCTCGCGTCCGCGGCACTTCCTCATCTCAAGGCCACGCGCGGCACGATCGTCAATGTCTCTAGCACTTTCGGGCACAAAGCGGCGGCAAGGCTATCTCACTACGCAGCCAGCAAAGCCGCCGTGGAGCATTTGACGCGGTGCTGGGCGCTGGAGCTGGCGCCGTTCGGGATCAGAGTGAACGCCGTCGCCCCAGGCCCGACGCAGACAGGCGCGCTGACCGGCATGATGGGATTGTCGGCTCAACAGGCCGCGGTGGTCGAGGAACAGGAGCGCGTCAGCATACCGCTCGGTCGCCGCGGCGCGCCGGACGATGTCGCTGAATGGATCGTCCAACTCGCCGGGCCCGCGTCGGCGTGGGTGACCGGTCAGGTGATCGCGATCGACGGCGGCCTGGGATTGGCATGATCCCGCGCGGCCAATGGCGCTGCCGGCGCCGATCGAATGGACAGGGTCGGGCGAAGCGAAACCCATCGACAGCTGCAACGTGACACATGATGGGCTCCGCAAGAGAATGCAGGCCTCTGCCCTACCGCTGCCAAGTCAACATCGTGCCAGTGTTTTGCCGAACAGGTCAAATTGTCCGGAACTGCGCGTGTCGTTGCAACCTGGCTCAAAAAAGCCTTTGCGATCAAAGGTCCTTCTACTGTGCATGGGGTTGTTTTCGAGTTTTGATCGATCGTCGTGACCAAGAACCTGTGCAGCCGACCCGGCTCGGTCGCCCTTCCCTTTCCGCGGCGTCCGGCATCGGCGCATACACAGCATGCACGCACGAGCCTGTGGCCGGCCGCCAAGCCGTAGTACACGGCGCATAGCCAACGCCGCCGGAGCAACGCGCCAGCGCAATGACAATCACGTTACCTGCTGCGGCGCGCGAGCCCGACCAGCCGACCGCCGACGGCCTTCCCACCGGGCAGCGGCGCTGGGCTATCGCCGCGATCTTCACGGCGCTCGCGATGGCCTCGCTCGACACCGCGATCGCCAACATCGCCCTGCCCGCCATCGCCGCCGATCTGCGTGTCACGCCGGAGCAGTCGATCTGGGTCGTCAACGTCTACCAGATCGCGCTGGTGGCGACGCTGCTGCCGCTCGGAGCGCTCGGCGAGATCGTCGGGCATCAGCGCATCTATCTGGGCGGCCTGATCCTGTTCACCGTCGCGTCGTTGTTCTGCTCGGTGGCATGGTCGCTGGACAGCCTGCTCGTCGCGCGCACGCTGCAAGGCCTGGGCGCGAGCGGCATCATGAGCGTCAACACGGCCCTGGTGCGCCACGTCTATCCGGGCCGGATGCAGGGCCGTGGCTTCGGCCACAACGCGCTGGTGGTCGCGACGGCGTTCACGGTCGGCCCCTCGGTCGCCTCCGCCATCCTCGCATTCGGGCCATGGCCGTGGCTGTTCGCCGTCAACATTCCGTTCGGGCTGATTGCGATCTGTATCGGCTTTGCGATGCTACCGAAGACGCCGCGCGCCGGTCACGGGTTCGATCTGCTCGGCGCGGTCCTCGCCGCCGCCTGCCTCGGCCTGTTCATCACGGGCATCGGCAGCGCCGCGCACAACCTCTCGCCGACCGTCGTGGGCGCCGAGTTGATCGCCGCCCTCGTGCTCGGCTTCATCCTGACGCGCCGCCATGCCGATCATCCGGCGCCGATGCTGCCGATCGACCTGTTCAGCCGGCCGATGTTCGCGCTGTCGGCAGCAACGGCCGTTTGCGCCTTCGCAGTCCAAGGTCTCGCCTTCGTCTCGCTGCCGTTCTATTTCGAGGACGTGCTCGGCCGCTCGCAGGTCGAGACCGGCTTCTTCATGACACCATGGCCGCTGGTGGTCGGCATCATGGCCCCGATCGCGGGGCGCCTGTCCGACCGCCATGCGGTCGGCCTGCTCGGCGGGATCGGCCTCGTGCTGCTCGGCGTCGGCATGGCGCTTCTCGCGATGCTGCCCCCCAATCCTGCGATTCCTGACATCATCTGGCGGATGGTGATCTGCGGGATGGGGTTCGGCTTCTTCCAGGCGCCGAACATGAAGGCGGTGATGTCAAGCGCGCCGCCGCACCGCAGCGGCAGTGCCTCCGGCATCGTCGCCACTGCGCGCCTGACCGGGCAGACGACTGGAGCCGCGCTCGCCGCCGCCTGCTTTGCGCTGGCCGGACACGGCGGCGCGACCTTGGCGCTGGCGCTCGGCGCAGGCTTTGCCGCGCTGGGCAGCGTGATGAGCTTCTTGCGGCTCGCGGTGAAGTAGGCCCGATCTGCGCGCTCCAGCGCCGGCCATCACGGCGCTTTCTGCGTGATGGGATGGCTCACGACGGACGCGGCATCGAGCGGCTCGCAAGTGATCGTCCGTTGAAACCTTGGCGGTCCCTTCCAGCCCGCGGTCTCGCTCAGCGGCACGAACGTACTTCCTTGCGGCTTCAGCACGATCGGCTCCGACTTCAAACAGAGATCTGGAAACGCGATGCCATGGCCCTCGCCTTGAATGAACCGCCCGACCAGCATCTGGGATGCCCGCATCCGCGTGGCCGGCGAGGCCCGCATGGTGCGCTCGGGGTCGAACGCGCGGTAGCACGGCCAATCGGTGCGGTCCGGTTCGAACTCGTAGACGATCCGGCATGCCGCTCCCGCCGATTTCACGAAAGGCGTATTCGAGGGGGCAGCGGCATCACGCTCGAATACCAAAGTCTGGAGCGTCAACGCCTCCGTCGTCGCGGAGAGGGGCTTGCCCGGTTCGGCCGCGATCTCTCCACGCGAGAACACGAGCCTGGTCTTGGGTCGCGCGTCGCGGGTCTCCACCACCAGCATCGGCCTCTGCGCCCAGGAGCGGTCCAGGTCCACTTCGCCGTTACTCATCATCAGCTGCACATTGCCGACGGAGGGGTTGTCCTTGGCGAAATCGATCATGCGAAGGTGCACGCTCGACTTCGTCGCCTCAAGGCTCAGGAATCGCAAATCGTCCACCTTGCGCGTGATCGGCATCATCGGATCGAAGCGATCGTCGATGTCGAACCGGACGATCTTCTTCAGCTTGGCCGAGAGGGGCCCTCGATCGACGGGCGGCGGTGCCACGTCGATCACCAGCAGCGCGCCGTCCGGCGAAAAGGTATTGCCAAAGGCGCGCTGCCAGGCCGCAGTCAGCGGCGAGTCCGTCCGCTGCGCGAGGTCCCGCGCGAAATAGATCTGCTGTCCCCGGCGAACCAGCGGAAAGTTCTGAAATGCACCGAGCCCCGCGCCGTCGCGGACCTCCGCTTCGGTGAAGGTGACGCATTTGGACCGGTCGTCGCCGGTCCCCTCGACCTTCCTGGACGCGGAACGCGAACAAAAGCTCAGATCGTGCTCCCTCGTCTTCTGCGGGCTGATCGACGTCGCATAAATGATGTCAGGACTGCCGGGTACTTCCATCGGAAGCGGAGAGCTCGCGAACATGTCGATCTCCACGCGGGTGAGCGATGGCCCCGCATCGACCGAGCAGAGATCCCGGATCGGTGAAGTATTGGTGAGGAGACGCGCAGCATCGGCGCCGACGATGCAGGATACGCTGTTCTCCGAGTTGTTCCGGCTCATCCAGATCAGATGGTCCCTGCCCGTTCCATCGACCAGGAGATGCGGAGCCGCGTGCCGCCGGCGAGGTGGCAACCAGACCGGCATGGTTTCCGTAAGCATGGGCACGCGCCTGAGCAGCACGTCCGGCAACCGCGTCACGCCGACCGAGCGCAGCTCAGCGCTGACGGCATTGGGATCGGTGGTCCAATCGAGAATGGGAACTTCCGCGCAGGTGATGCAGGTCACCGCAAGATTGGAACGAAGGTTCTCGAACATGAGAATGACCTGATCAGGGTCACCGGCGTATTTGGCCGGCACGATCGCCTTGAAGGGATGACCGACCACGCGGCTGACCTGAAACCCGTTCGACCGCGACGGGTCCGAGTCGAATTCGAAATAGGTCGATCGATCCCAGCCGCGATAGGCTTCGTAGCCTCCGAGGCTCACACCGGCCAGCACCAATTTGGAATCGGACTGACAGCGCGCCGCACCGCTGTCATGACTGCCGTTGCGAATGTAGACGCAGAGCCGAAAGGCCGCATTCTGCAGAATGCGATCGCAATCGTTCTGGTTATAGCCATAGGTCGCAAGGCCATGCCGATAGCACAGGTCGTGGAAGACGCAGGCCTGCCTGAAGCGCTGCAGGACGAGATGGCGCTTCTGGCGGGAATCCCCCTCGCTATCGAACAATATGTTGGCCCAGGGTGGCAGGCTGCAATTCAAGCCTTCGCCGCTGCCACCAATGGTGCTGACGACGTCCGGCCCCGATTGAAAGGCAGTGACGGTGGCGGGCATCTCACCGTCCGTGATGTCCTCGACGTTCTTGTAAATGGAATCGGTGATGTAGGAAGGCAGATAGGTGAGGACCAGCGCGGCCAGGACAATCAGTGCAATCGACCAGCGGACCACCTTCGTGACCATGGCTCAACCCCGCGAAAGCTAACCTGGCAATGACGTCAGTCGCAACGGCGCACGAACACAAAGCAGCGCGGGTCAGTTCAAATACCCCGCTCGGAACTTTTCCGGGCCCCGAAATCACGGCAGGCCCAATGTCGCCTCGATGACGATCAGCTTAGGCTTGTCCGGCTGTCAAGCGGGGATCTCACACATGACAACCAGTTTGGCCGCCGGCGCCTCAAGGCGCCGCCGGCGATCGCTATCGACTTTGCGGATGTCAGGCCAGATGTCGCTCTTCAGCCGGGCCTGCAGCCACGATGGGATTCGGCACGTGCCCGTCCAGCGCCGCCAGGCGCTCATCGATGGCCGCGATGACCTTGCGCGAGAACGGCCCGAGATGCGCATAGGCCGCGATCATCTGCACGGCAATGCGCGCAGATGAGGTGTCGCGCTTGGCGCAGTTCATGAAAGTCTGCCAGAGCGGCCCCCGCGCCTCGGGAAGGGCGGTGACCACCTTGTGCACGGTTTCCATCGCCCCGAGCTTGGAGCGGATATCTCCTTCGGCGAGCTCGGAACGCTGCCTGGAGCGGTCGAGCAGCGTCATCAGGCGGTCCACGCGTCCCGCATAGGCAGCCGGGCTGTAGACGTGCTCGAGCACCCGCTTGTAATCCATCAGAATGTCGCGCAACGGGCGGACCGGATCGAAGTTGATGCCGGCCGTGCACTGATCGGCGCCGATGGTCGGCGCCACGTCGTGGCCGGCATGCAGCCGCCCCTCACGCTCCAGCCGGCGCGTGAGCTGCGTGTTCGGCAACGCATAGAGCAGGCCGACCATGGCGACGGGAATCGCCGCCTCCTCGATGAATTCGATCATGGCCTCCGCCATCGAGACCTTCTCGTTGTCGAAGCCGACGATAAAGCCCGCGGTGACGAGCATGCCGGCGGCGTAGATCTTGTGGATGCTCTCGGCGATATTGCGCCGCGTGTTCTGCTTCTTGCGCATCGCGATGAGCGTCGCAGGGTCCGGACTTTCGATGCCGACGAAGATGCCGAAGAAATTGGCCGCGCCCATCAAATCCAAGAGTTCCGGATCGTCGGCCAGGTTGACCGAGGCTTCCGTGGAGAATTCG
Organism: Bradyrhizobium sp. Leaf396; assembly: GCF_001424605.1. Classification (NCBI taxonomy): domain Bacteria; kingdom Pseudomonadati; phylum Pseudomonadota; class Alphaproteobacteria; order Hyphomicrobiales; family Nitrobacteraceae; genus Bradyrhizobium; species Bradyrhizobium sp. Leaf396. The sequence continues at coordinate 33,602 of NZ_LMQJ01000005.1, read as the reverse complement.
AAGGGATAGCCGTGCGTCCGCTGCCATTCTGCGAGTTGCGGCAGGAATTGCCGCAGCGACTTCTTGTTGCCGATGAAATTGTCGTCGACGAAGTCGAGATGGCCACGGTAGCCCATCTGGTAAAGCGTCTCGAGCTCCACGAACATCTGCTCGATCGTCTTGGTCCGCGGCACGCGCCCGTAGAGCTCGATGATGTCGCAGAATTCGCAGGTGAAGGGACAGCCGCGTGAATACTGCACGCCGAGATAGAGATAGTCTTCGAACTTGAGCAGATCGAAACGCGGCACCGGCGTCTTGGTGACGTCGGCCTGGAACTTCGGCGCGGTGAAGGTGCCGGAGCGCGCGCCGCTTTCCCAGGCCGCGATGAAATCGTCGATGACGCTCTCGGCCTCGCCGAGCACCCGGAAGTCGGCCCGTTCATAGAGATGCGGGCTCGACGTTGGATCGGGGCCGCCGACGACGACAGGCTTGCCGGCCGCGCGGCAGACCTCGATCAGGCGCAGCGTATCGGCCTGCTGCGGCATCATTCCGCCGGTGAAGACGACATCGGCCCAGGCGAGATCCTCCTCGCCGAAGGGTGCCGTGTTGCAATCGATCAGCCGGACCGTCCAGCTCTTGGGCAACATCGCGGCGACGGTGATCAGGCCCAAGGGGGCGGCGGGCCGCTTGACGCCCATGACTTTGCAGGATTCGCCGAAGGTCCAGAAGGACTCCGCCGAGAACAGCGGGTAGAGCATCAGTACGTTGCAGGGACTCGGCACGTTCATGGAACTCCTTTTGCGTCGGCGCAGTGTATCAAAGCGCTGGCGTCTTGCATCCCGGCAAAAGGGACAAACTGTCGCCGCTGCACCTGGGTGATCGGGTCGGGAACCCACCCCTTCGCGACCTGGCGTCGCCTAAAGCCGCGGATTGGCGTCCATGGAAGAGCCGCCAACCCGAATCGATAGCAAAGGGATGAGGCAAGACAGCGGCCCGGTCCATCCTTCCGCGCGGCCGGGCAATGCATTCCCGGCTACCCGCGGAGTGTTGATTTGAACGGCTCCAGGTTGCCGGACAGATTGCGCCCCTGAGTTCAATCGGTGGATTGGGCCAATCAGGGGACTTGCGATGGCAAACCTAACAATCAACGGAAAAACCTTCACCCTCGACGTCGAGCCGGATACGCCGCTGCTCTGGGCGATCCGCGAGAATGCAGGCCTGACCGGCACCAAATACGGCTGCGGCATCGCACAATGCGGCGCCTGCACCGTTCACCTCGATGGCGTGGCGATGCGCTCCTGTGGAATCTCGGTCAGCGAGGCCGAGGGCAAGAAGATCACCACGATCGAAGGGCTCGCATCCAGAGATTCGCTGCACAAGGTACAGGAAGCCTGGATCGCCCAGGACGTGCCGCAATGCGGCTATTGCCAGAGCGGCATGATCATGGCGGTAGCGGCGCTGCTGAACGAGAAGCCGAAGCCGACAGACGCCGATATCGACGAGGCCATCACCAATATCTGCCGCTGCGGCACCTTCCAGCAGGTGCGCGAGGCGATCCACATGATCGCAAGCGCGTAGGGAGCCGCTCATGAACAAGCACGTCTCTCCCAGGATGAACCGTCGCGCTTTCGTGATTGGAAGCGCCACCCTCGGTGCCGGCCTCGCAATCGGCCTCGACATTCCCTTCGGCGGCCCCGCCGTGGTGCGCGCCGCCGACGGCTCGCCGGAGATCGGCGCCTGGGTCGTGGTCAGGCCGGATGACACGGTAGTGATCCGCGTCGCCCGCTCCGAGATGGGCCAGGGTTCGCTCACCGGCCTCGCTCAGCTCGTCGCAGAGGAACTCGAATGCGACTGGACCAAGGTCACGACTGAATATCCGACTCCCGGCCAGAGTGTCGCCCGCAAGCGCGTCTGGGGCGATTTCTCGACCGGAGGCAGCCGCGGCATCCGCTCCTCGCAGGACTATGTTCGCAAAGGCGGCGCAACTGCGCGCGTGATGCTGATCCAGGCCGCCGCCGATGCGTGGAAAGTGCCGGCGTCCGAGTGCACGGTGTCCAGCAGTGTCATCACCCATACGCCGTCGGGCCGGACAACGACCTACGGCAAGGTCGCAGAGGCCGCCGCCAAGCTGGCTCCGCCGCCGGATGTCAAGCTGAAGGATCCGAAGGACTGGAAGCTGATCGGCAAGGGTGTGAAGCGGCTCGACACCGTCGACAAGACCACCGGTGCCATGATCTACGGCGCCGACGTCAAGCTGCCCGGCATGCTCAATGCTGCGATCAAGGATTGCCCGGTGTTCGGCGGCAAGCTGAAGAGCTTCGACGAAGCGAGGATCGCCGGCATGAAAGGCGTCAAGAAAGTGGTCAAGGTCGGCGATACCGCGGTCGCGGTCGTTGCCGATACCTGGTGGCACGCCAAGACCGCGCTGGACGCGTTGCCGATCGCCTGGGACGAGGGCGATAACGCCAAGGTCTCCAGCGCGTCGATCGCGAAGTGGCTGGCCGAGGGCCTCGAGGATTCGCAGCCGGCCTATGTCGGCAACAAGAACGGCGATGCCAAGGCGGCGATCGCCAGCGCAGCCAAGAAAGTGGAAGCCGTCTACTCCTATCCCTACCAGAACCACGCCACCATGGAGCCGATGAACGCCACCGCGCTCTATACGGCAGACAAATGCGAGGTCTGGTGCGGCACGCAAAATGGCGAGGCGGCCTTCGCGGCTGTGCTGGAGGCGTCCGGCCTTCCGGCCGAGAAGTGCGACGTGCACAAGGTGATGCCGGGCGGCGGCTTCGGCCGGCGTGGCCAGACCGACTATGTCCGCCAAGCGGTCATGATCGCCAAGCAAATACCGGGCACGCCAATCAAGCTGTTGTGGTCACGCGAGGAGGACATGGCGCAGGGCCGGTATCACCCGATCAGCCAGTGCAAGATGACGGGCGCGCTCGATGCCAACAATAATCTCGTTGCGCTGCACTACCGCCTGTCCGGGCAATCGATCCTGTTCTCGCTTCGCCCGGAGGCGCTGCAAAGCGGAATGGATCCCATCGCATTCCAGGGCGTGGCCCAATCCGGAGAGGCCGCGTTCGGCTATTCGGTGCCGAACCTGCTGATCGAGCATGCGATGCGCAACCCGCACGTTCCGCCCGGTTTCTGGCGCGGCGTCAACGTCAATCAAAATGCGATCTACATGGAATGCTTCATGGATGAGCTGGCCCATGCCGCAGGCCAGGACCCGCTCGAGTTCCGCCGCAAGCTGATGGGCAATCACCCCAAGCACCTTGCGGTGCTCAATGCCGTGGCCGAGAAGATCGGCTGGGACACGCCGGCGCCGCAGGGAGTCTATCGCGGCATCGCGCAGGTCATGGGCTACGGGAGCTATGTCGCGGGCGCCGCCGAGATCTCGGTGACAGATGGCAGCAAGATCAAGGTGCATCGCATCGTCGCCTCCACCGACCCCGGCTACGTCGTCAACCCGGCGCAGGTGGAGCGGCAGATCGCGGGATCCTTCGTCTATGGCCTCTCCGCGCTGTTCTACGGCGGCTGCACCGTCAAGGACGGCAGGATCGAGCAAACCAACTTCGACACCTACAACTCGATGCGCATCAGCGAGATGCCGAAGGTCGAATCGGTGATGGTGCCGAGCGGCGGGTTCTGGGGCGGTGTCGGCGAGCCGACCATCGGCGTCGCGGCCCCGGCGGTACTCAACGCGTACTTCGCGGCGACAGGCAAGCGCATTCGCTCGGTGCCGCTGCGCGACCAGAACATCACCTTCGCATAACAAGAGCTGCGGCGGCCACGACGGGCCGCCGCAGCATTTTCCGGACAAGGCTCATGAATGCGCCGGTGACACGACGGAATGCCGTCCTCGGCATAGCCGTCGCGGCCACATCGCTCGCCGCGCCTTCGATCCTGCGCGCGCAACCGGCGGGCCGGATCGTCGTAGTGGGCGGCGGCTTCGGCGGCGCGGCTTGCGCCCGCGCGCTCAAGCGCGCCGATCCAAAATTGGTGGTCACCCTGATCGAGCCGAACGAGACTTTCATCTCGTGTCCGTTCAGCAACGAGGTGATCGCGGGATTGCGCGAGATCGAGGCGCAACAATTCGGCTACGGCAGGCTCGCCGCCGAAGGCATCGCCGTCGTCGTTCAGGCGGCCAAGATGATCGATCCGCACAAGCGGATCGTGACCACGTCAGATGGCGCCGCGCTGACATATGATCGCCTCATACTCTCGCCCGGCATCGATTTCCATCTCGATGCCCTGCCCGGCTATGACGACGCCGCATCGAAGACGATGCCGCACGCCTGGAAGGCTGGCGCGCAAACGCTTCTGCTGCGCAGGCAATTGGAGGCGATGGCGGACGGCGGCACCGTCGCCATCGCAATCCCGGCCAATCCCTCCCGTTGCCCGCCCGCGCCGTACGAGCGCGCCAGTCTGATCGCGCATTACCTGAAGACGAAGAAGCCGCGCTCGAAGGTTCTGATCCTCGATGCCAAGGACAGTTTCTCCCAGCAGCGGCTATTCGAGAAGGCGTGGAAGGAGCTCTACGGCGACATGATCGAGCGCGTCGCGCTGTCGCAAGGCGGCCGCGTCACCTCGGTCGATCCCGCGACAAGAACCATCGTCACGGAGTTCGGCAACTACACCCCCGATGTCGCCAACGTCATCCCACCGCAACGCGCGGGACGCATCGCCGGGATCGCGGGCGCTGCGGATGCGACCGGCTGGTGCCCGATCGATCCTGTCACGTTCGAGTCGAAACTTGTCCCGAACGTCCACGTCATTGGCGACGCCTGCCTCGGCGGCGGCGTTCCCAAGTCGGCCTCCGCTGCGAGCTCGCAGGGCAAGGCCTGCGCTAACGCGATCGTCGGCCTGCTCGCCGGTCGTAAACCGGAGGCGCCACGACTCACAGGGGTCTGCTACAGCACCGTCGCGCCCGGCTACGGCTTCTCGCTCGCGGGCAACTACCAGCCCAGGGGCGACATCTTCGCCGAGGTCGAAGGCGGCGCTACCAGCCCGGTCGAAGCGCCGCGCGAGCTGCGCGCCCGCGAGTCGGCTGAAGCCGAGCGCTGGTTTCAGACCATCACGGCGGAGACGTTTGGCTAGTACATGATGAGACGAGCACGTCGGCATGAACGCGGTGCGCCCCCTCCCCCGCCTGCGGGGGAGAATTGGGGAGAGGGTGTCTCCGTTCGCGAGACCCCCCAAGAGGAAACAACCCTCACCCTCGCCTTCCGCTCGACCTCTCTCGCAAGCGGGAGCGGTAAGTGGAGTTCGCGGCGCCCCCATGCATCCCGTCCGATATCCGCGATTGCCGTATTCATTGCAGCCTGCCTCACACTGTCATCGACCAAGGCGGCGGAACTCGTCCCCTACACAATCGTCGACGACGGCATTCCAGCCTCACTCACAGGCTCCCCCGGCGACGCCGCACGCGGCCGCGCTCTGGTGCTCGCGCGCGCCACGACCTGCATCCTCTGCCATTCCGGTCCGTTTCCGGAAACGCGGTTCCAGGGCGATCTCGCGCCCGACCTCGCCGGATCCGGGAACCGATGGACTGAGAGCCAGTTGCGGCTTCGACTGGTCGATGCCTCGAGATTGAATTCGGACACCATCATGCCGTCCTATTATCGCAAGGACGGCCTCGTCAGGGTCGGACGTAACTTCGCCGGCAAGCCGATCTTGTCGGCTGCGGAGATCGAGGACATCGTGGCCTTTCTTGCAACGCTTCGGGACTAGGATTGCCCATGCCGACCACGCGACGACGATTCCTCAGCCTTGCCGGTAGCGTGACGGCCGCGGGCACGATCCCGATCGTCACCCTGCGGCCGGTCGAAGCGACGCCGGCCATGCTCACCGCCGCAATCCGCAACGTCGTCGGTGAGGCGCAGTTGCGCACCGGCAAGGTCAAGCTCGACATTCCGCCGCTGGTCGAAAACGGAAACACCGTGCCGATGACGGTGAGCGTTGCGAGCCCGATGACCGCGGACGATCACGTCAAGTCCATCCACATCTTCAACGAGAAGAACCCCCAGCCGAATATCGGCAATTTCTATCTTGGCCCCTCCTCCGGCCGAGCCCAGGTCTCGACGCGCATTCGGCTCGCCGACACCCAGAAGGTCGTTGCAATCGCGCGTCTCTCCGACGACACGTTCTGGCAAACCGCCGCCGACGTCGTCGTAACGTTGGCCGCCTGCACCGAGGAGATGAACTGATGGCCGCCCTCATCAACGTTCCGGCCAAAGCCAGGCGCGGCGACATCATCGAGATTCGCACGCTGACCTCGCACATCATGGAGACAGGCTTCCGCCACACCGTCGATGGAAAGCTGGTGCCGCGCGACATCATCACGACCTTTGCCTGCCGTTACAACGGCACGGAGGTTTTTCGAGCTGATCTGTTTCCGGCGATCGCGGCGAACCCATATTTGTCGTTCTTCACGGTGGCCAAGGAGAGCGGCAAGCTGGACTTCGAGTGGGTCGGCGACAACGGCTATTCGTCGACTGCATCGGCGTCGATTATTGTCGAATGAGCCTCCGGCGCGCGATAGCGGCGGCCACATTGTTCGCCGCAGCTCCTGCCCTGCTCGCTGGTGAAATTCCACCGGATGCACGCCGCTCCGGCTACGCCTTCATGGGCCTGGAGACGCGCGCCATGCAGGATGACGACACCAGCAACCCCGGCATGCTGTTCGTGCTCGACGGCGAAGCGCTCTGGACGAAGAAGACAGGGGTGGCTGACAAGGCCTGCGCGGATTGTCATGGCGATGCGCGCAGCAGCATGAAAGGCATTGCGGCTCGCTATCCCGCCTTCGACAAGGCGCTTGCGCGCCCCGTCGCGCTCGACCAGCGCATCAATCTCTGTCGCACCAATCATCAGCAGGCAACGCCGCTGCCTCACGAGAGTCGCGACCTTCTGGCGCTGTCCGCTTTCGTCGCCCATCAATCACGTGGCACTCCGATCAGCGTCGGCGAAGACCCCCAGGTAAAACCCTTCATCGACCGGGGCCGCGCGCTTTTCACACAGCGGCAGGGCCAACTCAACCTCGCCTGCACCAACTGCCACGACGACAACTTCGACAAACGTCTTGCCGGTGCGCCGATCACGCAAGGACAGCCGACGGGCTATCCGCTCTACCGGCTGGAATGGCAGACGCTGGGATCGCTCGAGCGGCGGCTGCGCAGCTGCATGACCGGCGTCCGCGCCCAAGCCTATGACTACGGCTCGCCCGAGTTGGTCGCGCTCGAGCTCTACCTCATGTCGCGGGCGCATGGCCTGCCAATGGAGACGCCGGCGGTACGTCCCTGAACCAAAGCGGCCGGGACATCGCCCGGCCGTTTTGCAAGGCTTCCGATTCATCACTACTCCGCCGGCGCGGCCGTCATCTCCGGATGCGCGACGTAATGCTCGCTGGTGCCGAGCTTGCCGGCTGCGAACAGGCCGGCGGCCATCACGGCGTAGGCCAGTGCGACCGCGGGCGTCACGCCGAAGCCGCCGCCGATGCCGACGGCCTCGCCGTGCATGAAGCCGAAGTAGGTCAGGATCGCCCCGACCAGCGCAAAGGCGGACGCTTTCTCGAAATCGCGTTCGATGATGAAGACGCCGATCGCACCGAGGATCAGCCCGCCGAGGATGGATCCCCCGCCCATCACCTCGAGGCCATGATAGAACACGCCCTGCTGCGGCAGGGCGGCAATCGCGGCCGCCTTGACCGCGTCGGCCTTGTCGGCCGCCAAGCCTCCAACCGTGGCTGCTGCTGTCATGGTGGAGCCGAGCATCGTGTCGATCTGGAGCTTGGCCCAGGCGGCCAGATGCGGGGTCAGCGCCAGCACGATGGCGGGCGCGTGCTTGACCGGTGTGGTCTGGAACGCCTGCGCACCGATCAGCATGCCGATGTAGAGCAGGATCGGCGAGATCGCGACAACGGGTACGAGCGCCAGCAGCACCGAAATGATGCCGAACCAGGACAGCACGACCACCATGATGCCTGTCGCCGCGGAGTAGCCGATCCGACCTCCCATCGCTTTCCAGCCGGGATGACCGATATAAACTGCGTTGATGAAGGGATTGCCCATCAGGCAGCCGATCAGGCTGACAACGCCATCCGCCGTCAGTACGCGCGTGGTCGGGTAGTCGTCGCCCGCAGCCTCCGCGCTCTCGACATTGTCCATGGCTTCGACGAGGTCATAGATGCCGAACGGAATGGCGGTGACCAGGATGATGCCGAGGAATTCGAAGCCGGAGAAGACATAACCCAGCGCTGGAATTGGCACCGAGAAGCCGAAATTGGCAAAGGCCGCGCCTACGCCTGCGATGCTCATGCCGCCGAGGCCAAGGCCGAACAGGTTCGAGCCCCATGCGATGATCATGCCGACGGCGATGGCCACGAGGCCCGCTGGAATGCCGCGCCAGTATTTCACGCCGCCGAACCAGCTCACCAGGATGATGGCGAAGCAGATCAAGCCAATCTGCGGCGTCATGTACATTTCGAGCGCAGGCCGCATCGAAATGAAGGTGACGGAGACACCGGCCAGCGTACCGAGCAGCGCCGCTCGCGGGGTGATTCTGCGGATGAACGGAGCGATGAAACCGCCGATCATGAGAATGAAGCTCTGGAAGAACACCCAGACGAGGCCAGCCGACCAGCCCTTGAGCGGGTCACCGGTTTTCAGCGTGATTGGCAGCATGATCACGAAGGTAACGATGAACATGTGCGGCACGCTGACGCCGGACGGCAGCGCGCAGACGTCGTTGCGGCCCGTTTTCTGTGCCAGCCGGTAGGCAAGGTACGCGTAGTAGAAGGTCGACAGGCACATCATCAGCCCGAGCGCCGGCAGGATGCCGCCGAACACGAGGCTGTCGGGCATCTTCAGCACGAAGCGCAAGAGTCCCGTGAGCACCAGCATGTTGACGAGAATGTTGGTGCCGAAGCCGAAAAGCGCGTTCCAGTCGCCCGATGTCCAGAGCGCCGGCTTGAACCCGGACGCATCGATTTCAGACTTGCCGGTCGTCCCCGTCAATGTGCTCATGATGTTGCCCCCAAAGTGGTCGAACTCGTCATCGCCTCCAAGACTGCGGCTGAGCTCGCGACCCAGCCGAAGATGCCGCCCTGGGCCTTGATCATCTTCAGGCCCATCGCATGAAACTCGGGGAAGTAGGATGCGCAGCCGTCGGAGATGACGACGCAGCGATAGCCGCGGTCATTGGCCTCACGCACCGTGGTGTTCACACACACTTCCGTCGTGACGCCGCACACCAGAAGATTCTCGATCCCGTACCTCTCGAGGACCTCGCCCAGCTCGGTGGCGTGGAAGGCGCCCTTGCCCGGCTTGTCGATCACGATCTCGCTGTCGAGCGGATACAGCTCGGGTATGATGTCGTGACCCGCCTCACCGCGGATGAGAATGCGCCCCATCGGGCCGGCATCGCCGATGCGGAGGCTCGGCGCACCGCGTTCGATCTTCGCCCTTGGCGCGTCGGACAGATCAGGCAGATGCCCCTCGCGCGTGTGGATGACCAGCATGCCGGCGTCGCGCGCCGCCGTCAGCACCGCGCCGATCGGCTTCACCGCGCGCGAAAGCTGGCTGACGTCGTTGCCGAGCGTTTCGCCGAAGCCGCCGGGCTCGAGAAAATCACGCTGCATGTCGATGATGAGAAGCGCGCTCTTGGACCAGTCGAGCTCGATCGGCTCGGGCTCGGCGCTGATGACGCCCCTTGTCGGCTCGGGTGAGTTCAACATGACGCAGGCCCCGCGAGAACTCTCTTGATCGGAGTTCTGCAAGCGCCGTGCCATTGTGTACAATTACGATGGAGCGTGGGCGACGCGCGAATTTACTGTTTAGTCAGATGGTTATATCGACTGCCGACGTCTGCTTACTCCCTGTGCGACGGCTCTGCGACGTGCATTTGCCTACAGGATGGGCGGCCTCCGCCGCAATGCCGGGGCGCGCGGAGCGAAGCCTCGCGCCTAGTGCCCTGCTCCATACAACTGCCGATACTCCTCCTCATACGGCGCATACGAGTCCTTCAGCGTCGCCATGTTGAGCAGCATGGTGGCGACCACCGCATTCGCCTTGTCGAACACGCGCGTCTTGACCCAGGCGCTTTCGGTGCGGCGACTGCCGGAGAGCGCGACCACCTCACGCTCAACTTCGTACTCCTCGTCCACAAAGAGCGGTCCCTTGACCAGACGGATCTCCTGATCGGCGAACAGGCCGACCGCCGGCCCCTTGGCGGGTAGCGGATCGTCCTTGGAGCGATACTGGAACAGCACGCTCAGCATCTCCATCGGAATGATGGGCTTGCCCCACGGATTTTCCGTGCCCGAGTAGTACGGCGAGTTCTCCGTGATGACGGCCAGCTTCTGCCGGAGGGAAAACGGATAGAGGTCGCCCATGTTCTGTTCGAAGGCCATGCGGACCGACTGGCGTTTGCCCGTCTTCGCCACCTTCACATCGCGCAAGATCACGGGATCCGTCAGCGGCTTGAGCTCGCCGAGACGCGTCTCGAGCGCCGTCGCAACCGGCGCATCGCCGACCGAGGCAGTACCGCGCAGCACCTCGGTGCCGTCGCGCTTGACCATCTGGATCTGGCACTGGCTGGTGCCCGACAGCGGCTTCGACAGCATCGCCTGCACCTCCTCACCTTCGTAACAGACGCTGCGGTAATGCGCGGAAAGGCAACCCGTCTCGAACCAGGCACGTCCCCATAGCCGTTCCCCGAGCGGCGCGAACTGGCTGAAGTGGGTCGGCCCTTCGATGGTGCCGCCCTTGAAGCCGAGCTTCTGCGCGGTGGCGTCGTCGTGGATGGAGGCGTGCGCGTCGTAGATTTGCGCTTGCAGCATCTGGCGCGGCTTGCGCCACGGCCCGATCAGCGCCTCGGCGGTGTCAGTGATCTCGGCGTCGAATGCGTTTACGGTCATGGTGCTCTCCACGGTCAGCCATGAGTAGCAGGAGCGCCACGGATGCGGCCAGCGATATTGACTTCGCCGTTGCATGCTTTTGACTGTCACAATTCGCGTCGCGCAGCCGCAGTCCCTTCCGCAGCGCAGCACCCCACGCCGAACGAGACGAGGATCTCTGAAATGACGCTGTTGCAAGTCGAGCTGGATGACAAATACCGGCTCGAATCGAAGCGGATCTTCCTGTCCGGCACCCAGGCCCTCGTTCGACTACCCATGTTGCAGCGCGAACGCGACCGGCTTCAGGGCATCAACACCGGCGGCTTCATCTCGGGCTATCGCGGGTCCCCGCTCGGCATGTACGACCACGCTTTGTGGCGGGCGAAGGCGCACCTCCAGCAGCACGACATCGCCTTCGTCCCTGGCCTCAACGAGGATCTGGCCGCGACGGCGGTCTGGGGGAGCCAGCAGGTCGGGCTGTTTCCCGGCGCCAAGGTCGACGGCGTGTTCGGGATCTGGTACGGCAAGGGGCCCGGCGTCGACCGCTCGGTGGATGCGCTCAAGCACGCCAATGCGGCCGGCACCTCGCGCAATGGCGGCGTGCTGGCGCTTGCGGGCGACGACCACGGCTGCCAGTCCTCGACGCTGGCGCATCAGAGCGAGCAGGTGTTCGCGGCCGCGCTCATCCCGGTGATCAATCCGGCGACGCTCCAGGACTATCTCGATCTCGGCCTCTATGGTTTTGCGCTGTCGCGCTTCTCCGGCTGCTGGGTCGGGTTCAAGGCCATCAGCGAGACGGTCGAGAGTTCGGCCTCGATCTACAGCGATCCGGAACGCATTCAGATCAGGCTGCCCGACGATTTCGAGATGCCGCCCGGCGGCCTCAGCATCCGCTGGCCGGATCCGCCGCTCGAGGCCGAGAAGCGCCTGTTCGGCCCGAAGATGGCGGCGGTGCAGGCCTTCGCCCGCGCCAACCAGCTCGATCGCATCGTGCTCGATTCCAAGCCGGCACGGCTCGGTATCGTCGCGACCGGCAAGGCCTATCTCGATCTGCGCCAGGCTCTCGCCGACCTCGGCATCACCGACAAGGACGCGCAGGACCTCGGCCTTCGCATCTACAAGGTGGCGATGACCTGGCCGCTGGAGGAAAGCGGCGCCAAGCGCTTCGCCGAAGGTCTTCAGGACGTGCTGGTGGTCGAGGAGAAGCGCGGCTTCATCGAAGACCAGCTGATGCGCATCCTCTACAACGTCGATGCGTCCAGGCGCCCGACGGTCACAGGCAAGCGCGACGAGCGCGGTGCGCCGCTCCTGCCGAGCGAGGGCGAGCTGACGCCGACCATCGTTGCGTCCGCGCTGGTGGCCCGTTTGCGCAAGCTCGGGCATCACAGCCCGGTGCTGGAACAGCGTCTCGCCCGGCTCGAAGCGTTCGACCATCCTGTCACCACGAGCGCGCCGATCAAGCTCGCGCGGACGCCGTTCTTCTGCTCGGGATGCCCGCACAACACCTCGACGCGCGTGCCTGAGGGCAGCCGCGCCATGGCCGGCATCGGCTGCCACGGCATGGCCCTGAGCATGCCCACCCGCCGCACCGATCTGATCTCTCATATGGGCGCCGAAGGCGTGAACTGGATCGGCCAGTCGCCCTTCACCACCGAGACGCACATCTTCCAGAATCTCGGCGACGGCACCTACACCCATTCCGGCCTTCTCGCCCTTCGCGCCGCCTCCGCTGCCGGCATCAACATCACCTACAAGATCCTCTACAACGACGCCGTGGCGATGACCGGCGGCCAGCCGGCTGAAGGCGCCTTCAACGTCGCACAGATCGCGCATCAGGTCTGGGCCGAGGGCGTCAAGCGGCTCGCGATCGTCTCCGACGATCCGAGCAAATACCCGCAAGGCAACTACTTCCCGCAAGGTGCGACCATCCACCACCGCCGCGAGCTTGACGCCGTGCAGCGCGAGCTGCGCGACATCAAGGGCCTCACCGTCATCATCTACGACCAGACCTGCGCCGCTGAGAAACGCCGACGCCGCAAGCGCGGGCTTTATCCCGATCCGGCCAAGCGCGCCTTCATCAACGAGCTCGTCTGCGAAGGTTGCGGCGACTGCTCGCAGGCTTCCAATTGCGTCTCGGTGCAGCCGCTGGAAACCGAGTTCGGCCGCAAGCGCCAGATCGACCAGTCGAACTGCAACAAGGACTTCTCCTGCGTCGAGGGCTTTTGCCCGAGCTTCGTCACCGTGCATGGCGGAACGCTGAAGCGCATGAAGACCTCGGCGGTCGATTCCGGACAGCTGTTCGCCGATCTGCCGCTGCCGCCCGCGCGAGAGCTCGACGGGCCCTACAACATCCTCGTCACCGGCATCGGCGGCACCGGTGTCATTACCATCGGCGCGCTGCTCGGCATGGCCGCCCATGTCGACGGCCGCGGGTGCTCGGCATTGGATTTCACCGGCCTGTCGCAGAAGAACGGTGCGGTGATGAGCCATGTCCGCATCGCGCCCAGGCCGGAGGACATCTCCGCGGTCCGTATCACCACCGGCGGGGCCGACGTCATCCTCGGCTGCGACATGATCGTCTCGGCAGGTCCTTCGGCGCTCAGCCGCGCCGAACGCGGCGTGACGAAGGCCTACATCAACGCCGATTTGCTGCCGACCGCGAGCTTCGTGCAGAACCCCGATCTCGATTTCGAGATGGGCACGATGCAAACCGTGCTGCGCGATGCCATCGGCGACAAGAACCTCGACATCATCGATGCCACGGGCATCGCCGCGGCGCTGATGGGCGACAGCATCGCCACCAATCCCTTCATGCTCGGCTTTGCGTTCCAGAAGGGCGCGTTCCCGCTGTCGCTGGAGGCCCTGCTCCGCGCCATCGAGATCAACGGCGCCGCGATCGAGATGAACAAGCTCGCCTTCACCTGGGGCCGGCTCGCCGCCCACGACATGTCGCGGGTGCGCAGCGTGCTCCAGTTCAAGAGCCGCGCATCCGCGCCGACGAAATCGCTCGACGACATCATCACCACCCGCGCCGAGTTCCTGACCTCCTACCAGGACAAGGCCTATGCTAACCGCTATCTCACGGCTGTCGCCAAGGTGCGCAAGGCGGAGAGCGCCGTTTCGCCTGCCGCTACGGAGCTGACCGAGGCGGTCGCGAAGAACCTGTTCAAGCTGATGTCCTACAAGGACGAGTACGAGGTCGCACGGCTCTATACCGACGGCAGCTTTGCCAACAAGGTGTCGGAGAAGTTCGAGGGCGACTTCGCGCTGAAGTACCACTTGGCACCGCCGATCTTCGCAAGGCGCGACAAGACGACGGGCCGGCTGCAGAAGCAGGAGTTCGGCAGCTGGATGATCCACGCCTTCCGCGTGCTGGCAAAGCTGAAGTTCCTGCGCGGCGGTCCGTTCGATCCGTTCGGCCGCACCGAGGAACGTCGGACCGAGCGAAAGCTGGTCGCGGACTATCTCAGCATGATCGATCAGCGAATCGCGGGCTTGAAGGCGGAGCAGCTCCCGCTGCTGACGCGCCTCGCGCGCGTGCCAGAGAGCATCCGCGGCTTCGGCCATATCAAGGAATCGAACATCAAGCTGGCGGCCGCCGAGACGGCGCGGCTGGAAGCGGAGCTGGAGAACAGCCGCTTCGCAGCGGCGGCGGAGTAGCGGAGAGCGAAGGCGCTTGCGATGCGGGGGGCCCTTGCGACGAAGCAATCCAGACTGCTTGCGCAGAAAGTTCTGGATTGCTTCGCTGCGCTCGCAATGACGAGATTGCGGAGACGTGCTCGCCACTGCTCCGCGCTAGCGCGCCGGTTTGCGTTCGATCGGATCGATGTCGATCGCCCGCAGCCGACCCAGCCGCAACACGTCCATGGCCAGTCGCCGGCCGATCCGGTCGCGGTCGAGCACGCGGATCAGATCGTCCACGCCGTTGATCTCGACGCCGTCGAGCCTGATCACGACGTCGCCGGGCAAGAGGCTCGCCTTCGCCGCAGGTCCGTCTGGCTCGATCTGCATCAGAAGGGCGCCCATCTTGTTCTCGACCCCGGCCAGCACCGCATGTCGTCGCGGGATCGGCGCGGTCTGCCCGGCGACCCCGATATAGGCGCGGCGGACATAGCCATGGCGGATGATCTCCGACAGTACGAATTGCGCCGTGTTGCTGGCGACCGCGAAGCAGATTCCTTGCGCGCCGTTGATGATGGCAGTGTTGATGCCGATCACCTCGGCATTCGACGACACCAGCGGCCCCCCGGAATTGCCGGGATTGAGCGCGGCATCGGTCTGGATCACGTCCTCGATGGTGCGCCCGCTCACCGAGCGGATCGAGCGTCCGAGCGCCGAGACCACGCCGGCGGTCACGGTCGATTCGAAGCCGAGCGGGTTGCCGATCGCGACCACGAGCTGACCGCGCCGCAACGTCTTGGAATTGCCGAGCGCGGCATAGGGCAAGTGGCGAACGCCGTTGGCGCGCAAGAGCGCAAGATCGGTGTCGGGATCGACACCGAGCACCTGCGCATCGCCGGCATGGCCCTCGACGTCGCGCAGCCGGATCTCCTTGGAGGAGCCGACCACATGGCTGTTGGTGAGCACGAGTCCATCGGGCGAGATCACGATGCCCGAACCGAGCCCGCCGCGCTCGCGGCCGTTCGGCACTTTCGGCCCGGTCTCGACGCGCACGACGGCGGGACCGACGCGGTCGGTCACGTCGATCACGGCACTGGAATAGGCATCCAGCAGCGGCCCGTCGTCAACCGGGGCAGATGGAGTCGTTCGCGATGACGAAGCGTCATCGATGATGTCCGAGGTGAAATCCAACATGGCAGGCGTCCTTGAAGGCTCACACAGATGGTGGTCTGCCCCCTGCCGCGCAAGGCGTCCACCTGGAGCGCGGGGCTGGACTGCCCAGATGGCTAGGGCGCCCGCCTCAGCGATCCTCCCCTTGCCTTGACCGGGTCGAGCAGCGACCAGTCCCCATCCGGGAGCACGTGCCCCCTGGGGAATGGCGCACGCAGCTCGAGCCCGAGCGAGCGCAGCACGCGGTCGTCGCGGTAATAGCATTGCAGCACGACGCGGACGAGCGTTGCGGCGGCGGCACCGCCTTGCTTGCGAAACTCCTGCGCCACGGCATCGCGCCTGGCGGCATCGAGCTCGGCGAGCGGCGCGCCGGCGAGCCGTGCCAGATGATCCAGCGCCGCCGCGACCAACTTGGTATCGCGGCCAAGCGTTGCCAGCATGTCAGCCTGGATCGCGGGATCGTCGGCGCCGGGCACCTTGTATTCGTCGCTCGCGGGAATGATCATCGCGGCGACGGTTCGGAGATCGTCGCGCTGCCTGCGTGTCAATAGAGTGTCTGCGGACATGACGGCCTCAATCGAACAGATTGGCCAAACGCTGCTTCATCTGGTCGGCGATGTACAGCGTGAGGGCCTGGATGGTGGAGGTCGGGTTCACGCCGCCCGAGGTCACGAAAATGCTGCCGTCGACGATGAAGAGGTTCTTCACATCGTGCGAGCGGCCCCATTCGTTGACGACGGAACGTTGGGGGTCGGTGCCCATGCGCGCGGTGCCGAGCAGGTGCCAGCCACCCCACGGGATCGGATTGTTGATGCAGATGTCGGTCGCGCCGGCGGCCTCGAGAATCTCCCGGCCACGCGCCAACCCGTGCTCCATCATTTTCCGGCTGTTCTCGCTGATTGTATAGTCGATCTTGGGCGCAGGGATTCCGTGACTGTCCTTCAGCACGGGATCGAGCGTGACGCGGTTGTGCTCCTCGGGCAGATCCTCGCAGATTGCCGACACCGCGAGCCGATGACCGTTAAGCCTGCGGAATACGCCATGATGGTCGGCGCCCCATGGCAGAATGCCTTTCTGCTCGCTCGCGACCGCCTCGAACACCGGCCCCGCGCCGCGGCCGAACTGGATGGCGTAGCCGCGCACGAAGCCGCGCGATAGGTCGGTGTCGTAAAACTCCTTGCTCCACAGGCAGGTCGGCGGCGCGCGATTGCTGTCCGTCGGCTCCTTCACGAATCCGTAGATCTGCGCATAGGGATGGAACATGAGGTTCTTGCCCACGAGGCCGGACGAATTGGCAAGACCGTTCGGAAAGCGTCCCGAAGCCGAGTTCAATAGCAGGCGTGGCGTGCCGACGCCGTTGCAGGCGATGATGACGACGTGGGCGGGTTGAAACTGCTCGACGCCGTCCTTGTCGTAATAGACCACGCCCGAGGCCATGCCGTTCTCGTCGGTTGTGATCTCGCGCACCCGGCAATGGGTGCGCAGCTCGACACCGGCCCGGATGGCGTGCGGCCAGTAGGTAATGTCGGTCGAGGATTTCGCGCCTTGCGCGCAGGCCGGCGTGCAATGGCCGAGATTGATGCAGCGCGCCCGGCCCTCATAGTCCATGGTCGCAACCGTCGTGTCCGAGGGCCACCAATGCCAGCCGAGCTTGTTCATGGCTTTCGCGATGATGGCGCCGGACAACCCGAGCGGCTGTTGCGGCATCGGCGGATGCGTCAACGGCGAGAGAGGATCGCCTGACAGACCGGACGTGCCCATCATGCGATCGTTCTCCTCGAAGAACGGGGTCAAGGCGTCGTAATCGATCGGCCAGTCGTCGGCGACGCCGTCGAGCGTCTTCACCTTGAAGTCGGAGGGATGCAGCCGCGGCCAGTGCGCCGTGTACATCACCGTCGAGCCGCCGACCGCATTGTAGTTGACGACCTTGATCGGGGAGTTGTCGTCGTTGATCGGATAGTCTTCGGGCCGGCCGCGGACGTTGGGGCTCGACGACCATTCGCCGTAGAACTTGGCCTCCCAATCCCGCCCGGTGCTGGGGTATTCCGCTGGGTTCATCCAGCCGCCCTGCTCCATGCAGAGGATGTGCATCTTGGTCTCGGCCAGCGACCACGCCACCGCCGCGCCTGAAGCGCCGGCGCCGATGATCAGGACGTCCACGGGGTCTTTCATCGCAACCTTTTCCTCCCCCTCGCCGCTTTTCGGGCGATTCGGCCTTTCGCGGTCAGCGAGGCCGGCGAACGATAGGATCAGAGCACGGGTTGAGTAAAGCCACGAGCCCGGAATGTTCGCACTTCGCGAGACGCAGACCATTGGTATCGCCACATCCGGATGCTAGGAACGGGATGCACGAGCCATCGATAGCGAGACTGTATGTCCTTCCAGAACTTCTTTGCCGACGCCCGCGCTTTTGCGCTCGCTTTGTTTTTCACCTCGTCCGGATTTCTGGCCTCCTCCGGGCCCGTCTCCGCGCTGACCGGTGCCGCAACGGTGCGTGACGGCAACTCTGTCCAGATCGGCGATGTCACTTACCGGCTCGACGGCATCGACGCACCCGAGCTGGACCAGATCTGCATCGACGATCACGCCGATTCCTGGACGTGCGGCATCGAGGCCCGCGACCAGCTGACGAAGTTGATTAACAAACGGACGGTGCGCTGCGACGACGTCGGGCCGGAAAAGAGCTTTGGCAAGCGCCATCGCGCAATCTGCACGGCCGAAGGCGACAAGGCCAGCCTGAACGAGCAGCTGATCAAGCTCGGCTTTGCCCTCGCGCGCGAGCCGATCAAGGCCAACGTCAAGCAGGCAGCCGCTGAGGCCAAGGCGGCTGCGGCCGGAATCTGGAAGGGCTGCTTTGTTGCACCGCAAGATTTTCGGGCCGGCAAGAAGGACGGCGCGCTGCTGGGCACGGCCTGCCGCCCGGATCGCGACAAGGAGATCCGCGCCGTGCTGTTTCCGGAGGAGCTGATCATGCCGCCGGGCTGCAGCATCAAAGGCAAGCTCGCGGTGCGCGCGCGCGTCACCGGCAATGTCGGCATCTATCATCTGCGGGGCTGCCCAAGCTATCCCGCGACCACCAATCCGGACCGCTGGTTCTGCTCGGAGGACGACGCCCAGGCGGCCGGCTTCCGCAAGGCCTACAATTGCCGTCGGCCAAGGTGAACAACTTCCTTACGCATCCGTGAGTGGTAGTTCGAGACCGTATTGATCCGGAATTGAACCGTACCGGCAATTGCTGCATTTGTATGCGTACGCAAGCGCTTCGCGCGAGCGTTTCCTTGGCAGCAATCCGGCTTCGGCCCGATTGCCTTGCTTGGGCGTTTCCTCCCTCGACTTGGGCCGCTTGTCACCACAAGCGGCTCTTCTTTTTTGTGCGTCGCTGGAGCAAAGGTGACTCTTTGCCGAACACCGACCGGCTCCAATCTCGTCGCACCAAAGGGCGCTATCACTGCATCCGCAGGATGTGATCCATGGGCGGCATGTTGGCATTCAGATTTGCCATAATCCAGATGGTGCCTCCGATCACGAGGAAGACGACCAGAAGACCGAAGGCGAGCGCCAGCACGTTGTTGGTGTTGTCAGGACCCGTGGTGATGTGCAGGAAGAACACCAGATGAACGCCCATCTGCGCGATCGCAAGCACGATCAGCGCGACCGGGATCGATGGCTGCCAGACCAGATCCGTTCCGGCGATGAAAAACGATGTTGCCGTGAGCAGCAGCGCCAGAACGAGGCCGACGACGTAGCCGAGGATGCGGGCGCCGACACTGTGCTGCTCCTCCTCGCCCGGTGCGAGGTCATTCCTGCCCATCCCATGCGTCTGATCACTCATGGCGCGCTCCCGAGCAGGTAGACAACGGAGAACACAGCGACCCAGACGATGTCGAGCGCATGCCAGAACAGTGCAAAGCACGTCATCCGGCGCAGGATGTCGGCACGAAAGCCCTTTGCGAAGACCTGGGCCATCATGGTGAGGAGCCAAAGCAGGCCTGCGGAGACATGCAGCCCGTGGCAACCGACCAGCGAGAAGAACGAGGTCAGGAAAGCGCTACGCGAGGGACCGTAGCCGCGTGCGATCAGATCGGCAAACTCGCGGAACTCGAGCACGAGGAACACGAGCCCGAGCGCACAGGTGATCGCCATCGAGACATGGAACCACAGCCGATTGCGCACATCGGCCGCGATGCTGGCCATGCCGCAGGTGAAGCTCGACAGCAGCAGGCAAACCGTCTCGATCGCGACGTAGCTCGGCTCGAATATCTCCGATCCCCTCGGGCCTCCGGCGGTCTGGCCAGCCAGCACGGCGTGGGCCGCGAAGAAGCAGGAGAACATCACGATATCGGAGAGCAGGAAGATCCAGAAGCCGTAGGCGGTCACGATCCGCTTCGGGGCGGGTCCAGGATGCTCGATCAGGACGCCGATCTGATGGGGATCGGTGTGCGCATGGCCGGCAGTGGCCGTGATCGACATCAGCCAACCTCCGCCATGCTGACGAGGCCGCGCCGCTGCTCGAGATTGACGCGATCTATCACTGCGACCTCCTCGGCCGGAATGACGTACTCGTCATGGTCGCGCCAGGCAAACACGACGAAGGTCGCCCACGCGCCGAGGCCGCCCACGATCACCATCCACCAGATGTGCCAGATCAGCGCAAAACCCATGATGGTGGCAAAGAACGCGCAGACGAACCCGGTCGGCGAGTTCCGGGGCATCTCGATGTCCTGATATTCCGGCCCGTCGCGCTCGGGCGATTGTTGTTTGGCACGGGCCTTCATGTGCCAATAGGCGTCCTCGCCGCGCACGTCGGGATTGAACGCGAAATTGAAGACCGGCGGTGGTGACGAAGTCGCCCATTCCAGCGAACGCCCATCCCAGGGATCGCCGGTCCGGTCGCGCAAGGCCTCCCGGTTGCGGATGCTGACCACGAGTTGCACGATCTGACAGATCACGCCGATCGTCAGCACTGCCACGCCGACCGCCGCAACGATCATCCAGGGCCGCCATGCTGCGACGTCGTAATGCTGCATCCGCCGCGTCATGCCGAGCATACCGACGATGTAGAGCGGCATGAAGGTGATGAAGAAGCCGAGAAAGGTGAACCAGAACGCAGCCCTGCCCCAGCGTTCGTTGAGGCGAAAGCCGAACGCCTTCGGAAACCAGTATTCGAAGCCGGCGAAGGCGCCGAACAGCACGCCGCCGATGATGACGTTGTGAAAGTGGGCGACCAGGAACATGCTGTTGTGAAGGATGAAATCAGCCGGCGGCACCGCAAGCAGCACGCCCGTCAACCCGCCGATAATGAACGTCACCATGAAGCCGACCGCCCACAGCATCGGCGTCGCGAAGCGGATGCGGCCGCCATACATCGTGAACAGCCAGTTGTAGATCTTCACGCCGGTCGGCACCGCGATGATCATGCTGGCGATGCCGAAGATTGCGTTGACGTTCGGGCCTGCGCCCATCGTGAAGAAGTGATGCAGCCAGACCATGAAGGAGATGACGCAGATCGCCATCGTCGCAAGCACCATGGAGCGATAGCCGAACAACGCCTTGCCGGAGAAGGTCGAGACTACCTCGGAGAAGATACCGAAGGCCGGCAGCACCAGGATGTAGACCTCCGGATGGCCCCAGGCCCAGATCAGGTTCATGAACATCATGACGTTGCCGCCGGCCTCGTTGGTGAAAAAGTGGAAGCCGAGGTAACGGTCGAGCAGCAGCATCGCCAGGGTGGCGGTAAGAATCGGGAAGGCTGCCACGATGAGAAGATTCGAGGCCAGCGTGGTCCAGCAGAACATCGGCATACGCAGATAATTCATGCCCTTGGTGCGCAGCTTCAGCACGGTCGTGACGAGATTGATGCCGGCCACCAACGTCCCGATGCCGGAGATCTGGAGTGACCAGGCGTAATAGTCGACGCCGACGCCGGGCGAGTAGGACAGTTCCGACAGGGGCGGAAAGGCGAGCCAGCCGGTGCGCGCGAACTCGCCGACCACGAGCGAGATGTTGACCAGCAGTGCTCCGCTCGCGGTCAGCCAGAAGCCGACCGAATTCAGTGTCGGGAAAGCGACGTCGCGTACGCCGAGCTGAAGCGGCACGATCAGGTTCATCAGGCCGATCACGAACGGCATCGCCACGAAGAAGATCATGATGGTGCCGTGCGCCGAGAAGATCTGGTTGTAGTGCTCGGGCGGCAGATATCCCTGCGACTGATAGGCGACGGCCTGTTGAATCCGCATCATGATGGCGTCGCTGCCGCCGCGCAGCAGCATCACCGAAGCCAGCAGCACATACATGACCCCGATGCGCTTGTGATCGACGCTGGTGATCCATTCGTTCCAGAGATAGCTAAGATGACCCTTCACCACGACCCACGTCAGGACGCCGAGGATCGCGACCAGCACCACGGCGCCCGCAATGAGTGGTATCGGCTGATCCAACGGAATGGCCGACCAATCGAGCTTACCGAGCATCGTGGCCTCCACTGTGCGGACGGCCGGCATCGGAGATTCGCTCCGGCCCGGGTCCCGGCGGAATGTGCTGGGTCGCGATCAGCTCGAACAGGCGCGGGTCTTCGAGGCGGTACACCGGCCGGTCTTTCTCGATGCCCTGCTGCATCAATTTCCTGTAGCTGTTCTCATTGAGCACGGCATCCGTCTTCGCCGCGGTCGCGACCCACTCCGGAAAAGCGAGCGGCGAGACCACGTTGACGTCGAACATCATGTCGGGAAATCCGTCGCCGGAGAAATGCGCCGACAGGCCCTGAAGCTTGCCTTCATTGTCGGCGCGCAGGTTCAGCTTCGTCACCATGCCGTTCATGGTGTAGATCATGCTGCCGAGCTGCGGGATGAAGAACGTGTTCATCACGCTCGACGACGTCAGCTGGAATTTCAGCTCGGCACCGGCCGGCACCGTGAGGGTGTTGACGGTGGCGATGCGCTGATCGGGATAGATGAAAAGCCATTTCCAGTCGAGCGAGACGGCCTGGATGCGCACCGGGCTGCCGGTCCCCGGCACCGGCGCGGCAGGATCGAGCTGGTGCGAGCCGATCCAGGCGACGCCCCCGAGCAGGATGACGGTGAGCGCCGGGATCGCCCACACCACCATCTCGATGCGACCGGAGTAGACGAAACCAGGCCGATATCGTGCTCTCGGGTTGGACGCGCGAAACCAGAACGCAAAGCCGAGAATCGCGAAGATGGTCGGCACCACGATCACGAGCATGATGAAGACGGAATCGACCAGGATCGTGCTGTTGCCAGCAGCCACGGGCCCTTGCGGATCGAGCAGATTCATCGGTGAGCACTGGCGGTTGGGAAACCCCGACGCAGAGCCTAGCGCGGGAAAGGCTCCGGCAGCAAACGCCGCGACCTCAGAACGGTTCCTGGATTGAAGGGGGCAGCGAGGCGCGACAGGCCTGCCGCGACATGCAATTCCATGCGATGTCAATGACATGAACGCAGGAGCCGCGCCCTTCTCTGCGACCGGGGCGATTGCTAATCTGCACGAAAATATGAGGGAGTGAACCGAGATGCGCCTGAAGGACAAGGTTGCGATCGTGGTCGGAGCCGGGCAAAGCCCCGGCGAAGGCATGGGCAACGGCCGTGCCACCGCGCTCACCTTCGCGCGCGAGGGTGCGAAGGTCTTTTGCGTCGATCATCATCTGGACTCGGCGCAGGAAACGGTCGCGATGATCACCGCCCGGGAAGGCACCGCCACGGCCTTCAAGGCCGACGTGACCAAGGCCGCCGACATCAACGCGATGGTGGCAGATGCGCAAACACGCTGGGGACGAATCGACGTACTGCACAACAATGTCGGCGTCAGCCTCGCCGGCGGCGATGCCGAGTTGCTGCAGCTGACCGAAGAGGCGTTCGACCGCGTCGTCGCCATCAACCTGAAGAGCTGCATCCTTGCCGCGAAGGAGGTGATCCCGATCATGCGAGCGCAACGCAGCGGCGCGATCATCAACATCTCATCGATGGCCGCGATCACGACCTATCCTTATGTCGCCTACAAGGCGACGAAGTCGGCGATGATCGCCTTCACCGAACAGCTCGCCTACCAGAACGCCGAATACGGCATCCGGGCCAATGTCATCCTGCCCGGCCTGATGAACACGCCCATGGCGGTCGACACCCGCGCCCGCGAATGGTCCAAGACGCGCGCCGAGGTCGAAGCCGAGCGCGACAGCAAGGTGCCGCTGCGCAGGAAGATGGGCACCGGATGGGACGTCGCCAACGCGGCGCTGTTCCTGGCATCGGATGAGGCGAACTTCATTACAGGCGTGACGCTGCCGGTGGATGGCGGCGCCAGTGTAAGGCGGGGGTAGATCGTTCTTCTCCCTCTCCCGCTGGCGTGGAGAGGCGAAGGCAGCTGCTCGCGGCAGATTCCATTACTGCCGGCTCACCCGCCAGATCGTGCCGTTGCCATCCTCCGAGACCAGCAGCGATCCATCCTTTGCCACCGCCACGCCCACCGGACGCCCCCACACCTCCGTGTCGCTCACCACGAAGCCCGTCACGAAATCCTCATACTCGCCGGTCGGCTTGCCGTCCTTCATCCTGATGCGGATCACCTTGTAGCCGGTTCGCTTCGACCTGTTCCATGAACCGTGCTGGGCGGCGAAGGCGTCGCCCTGGTACTCCGGCGGAAACTGCGTGCCTTGATAGAACGTCATGGCGAGCGAAGCCGAATGCGGCTGGATCAGCACGTCGGGCACCGTCACGTTGTCCTTGAGGTCCGGCCGCGCACCGGCATGGCGCGGGTCTTCATTGTTGCCGATATAGAACCAAGGCCAACCGTAGAACGCGCCCTCCTTCACGCTGGTGACGTAGTCGGGCACGAGATCGTCGCCGAGCCCGTCGCGCTCGT
This sequence comes from Bradyrhizobium sp. Leaf396, assembly GCF_001424605.1. Taxonomy (NCBI): domain Bacteria; kingdom Pseudomonadati; phylum Pseudomonadota; class Alphaproteobacteria; order Hyphomicrobiales; family Nitrobacteraceae; genus Bradyrhizobium; species Bradyrhizobium sp. Leaf396. The sequence goes on along the minus strand of NZ_LMQJ01000005.1, from coordinate 9,067 downwards.
TGTTCGAGCACCAGGGCTGGCCTGTCTGCGGCTGGATCGCGAGGCCGACGCAGTTGCGGATACCGGTGGCGTAGATCTTCCGTTCCTTGCCATCAGGGCTGAAAGCGAGCACGGCGGCGCGCTCGGTCTCGCTCGCCCAAGTGGCGCCAAGCGGTTGCGCTTTCGACCAGGCCTCCAGTCCGCCCGGCGGCGTGCCCATGCCCTCAGCGACGTTGCTGAGCGAGCCGACCGAAACCAGCATGCGCTTGTTGTCGGGCGTAAAGACGATATCGCGGGTGGAATGGCCGCCGTCATGCGGCAGGCTCGACACGATAGTCTCGGCCTTGCCGCGCGCCTTGAGATCACCGGCCTGATAAGGAAAGCGGACGACGCTGTCGGTGTTCGCAATGTAGACCCATTGCGGGTTGTCGCCGCTCGGAAAGAAGGCGATGCCGAATGGTTGCCGCAGGCCGCTGGCGAACACCTCATTGGTCGCAACCTTGCCGCCTTCGCCTGGGCGCAGCACGCGGATATTGCCGGTCCGCGTCTCCGCAACGAAGACATCACCATTCGGCGCCACGCGGATGATGCGCGGCGCGCGCAGGCCTTCGGCGAACAGTTCGACCTTGAAACCAGCCGGCACCTGGGGAGAGGCGTCTCGCGGACGCGGCACCACGCGCGCGGAACTGGCAACCGACCGTGTAGCGCCCGGCTTCACCAGATCCTGCGGGCGGATCAGCCTGACCGTACCGGGCTTGTCGGCCCGCCAGTCGCCGTAAGCATCCTTGCCCTGCAATGCCGGCTCGGCCTGCGCGCCAGCCGCAACCAGCAGCTCGGCGCAAATCGCAATTGACCAAATTCTGTTCTTCACGTCGTCCTCCGGCCTTGCCCCCAGCAAACGTCAACGTCGACCGACCCGCAAGCGTTCGGCAGCAAGTCCTTCGCCTTGCAGATTCCCATGCGGCGCTGGGGGCCGTGTGCCTTCAACCGGATCGGGGGCGATCATCCTGGCGCCGAACCCGGCGATCCGCCACTTCTTCGATGAGCGGCATGTCGTCGCGAGGACGCCTCGCGCGGAGCGAAAACCGGCTTCCCCCACCGAATTGAAAAATGACTTGACTGCCCATCCATCGTAGAGAGGAGTCGTCGCCGCTGCCGCGGCCAAAGTCAGTCTGCTCGTGCGGGGAAAGAACAGTGGCCCTCAAGAACGTCATCGGTATCGACCACGCGGTGGTCATGGTGAAGGACCTCGACAAGGCCGCCGAGAATTATCGGCAGCTTGGCTTCACCGTGTCCCCGCGCGGGACCCACAGCGTCCATATGGGCACGGGCAATTACACCATCATGTTCGACCCCGACTACATGGAGCTGCTCGGCGTGCTCGCTGCGACCGAGCTGAACGCTCCCGCGCGTGCCTTCCTCGACAAGCACGGCGAGGGTATCGAGCGCATCGCCTTCACCGCGGTCGATTCCGCAGCCGGCGCCGAGGAGATCCGCGCACGCGGCCTGGAGCCGATCGGCCCGACCGATTTCGAACGGCCGGTGACGCTGCCCGATGGCACGGTCTCGGCAGCAAAATTCCGCACTTTCCTGTGGCCGACCGCGGAGGCGCCCGGCGGCGTGCGCATTTTCGCCTGCCAGCACAAAACCCGCGAGACCGTCTGGATTCCGGAACTGATAAAGCACGCCAATGCGGCGAAGCGGATCAAGCAGACGCTGATCGCAACGCCGGACCCCGCGAAGGAAGCCGCGCATCTCGGCCGGCTGATCGACCGCACGCCGACGGCCGATGCGGACGGCGCGGTCACCGTGCCCTCCGGCGGAGATCGCGCCGACTTCGTCTATCTGACGCTGCAACAGCTCGGCAAGCGTTATCCCGGCGTGCCGCTCGCCGGGCTTTCCGAGCGTGGCGGCGCTGCGCTGGTGCTCATCAGCGGCGATCTCGCGGCAACGGAAAGAGCGCTGGGTTCGGCTGCCGTGCGAAGCGGCGATGCGATCTGCGTGCCGCCGGCCAGGGCCAACGGCACCCTGCTCGCCTTCGTGTCCGGCTGACTTGAACCAATTCTTTAACGAATGTTTACCCAGCGGCCGGTAGGACTCCGGGAATCCAAGTCGCTGGGACCATACGCATGTTCAAAGAGGGATCGCCGATCGCCTATGACGCGCCGGCCGAGCTGAAGAAGTGGCCGTCGCTGAATGGCGAGCGACAGAAGGACCGCGGTCCGCCCTATCTCGTCTACAACGGCACGCTCGCCGAATGCGTCCGCGAGCTCATGGGCAAGCCGGTCAAGGGCATCTCGCTTTACGACATCATGACGAGGCCGCAACCGGCTTTCGACCAGGCCGTGCTGTCGCCGGGCGACGCCGCCGAGATCGCGATGCGCAAGGATTTTCCCAAGGACTAGTTCGAGGCGCGCTTCTGTACGGGGCTGCCCTGTCTCGTCGAGGACGTACCCGTCGGCGGCTCGAGGAAGACCACGGGCGTGCCGCGCTTGACGTTCTCGCCGATCACGCGCGCATCCCAATTGGTCAGCCTGACGCAGCCGTGAGACGCCGACTTGCTGACCCTGTCGGGCTCGGCCGTACCATGGATGCCGTAGCCCTGCGCCGACAGGCCGATCCAATAAGCTCCCACGGGGTTGTTCGGACCCGGCTTGATGTCGAAGGGCCGTTTGGATTTGACGTTCTTGAACCTGTAGTCGGGATTGTAGCGGTAGGTCGGATTCTCGTGCGCGCCGGTCACCTTGAGCGTACCGCTCGGCGTCGGACGGTCCGGACTGCCGATTGACGCCGGGTAGAACGCCAGCAAAGCGCCGCTTGCGTCGAACGCTTTCAAGGTCCCGTTCTCCTTGTCGACCTCGAGCCGAACCATGCGCGGCAGCTCTCGCCGGGCCGGAACGTTTGCAACAACGATCGTCTCCCCTATCTTGTCGAAGGCCTTGCCCGGGTTGAGGGCCCTGAGCAGATCCGCGCTCATGTGGAATTTTTCCGCGAGCCCTTCGAGCGGACTGGTGTAGCCCAGTGCCTCTAGCGACTTCATGTCGTCGAGCTTGGCGGGCAGCTTCTTGATGAACGGCCCCTTCAGGTCTGCATCGTCGATCTTGTAGTCGAGGAGGACGGGAGCTTCGCTCGCCAATGTCAGCTTGTCCCAGAGCTCCTGCGATATGGCCTTGTCGAATGCGATGCCGTTCTGCTCCGCGAATGCCTTGAGCGCCTTCTGCGCGTTCTCACCCAGCTTGCCGTCGATCTCGCCGGGCGAGAATTGCGCGCGGTCGAGCAGTACCTGAAGCTTCACGACTGCAGGATTGAGCTTGTCAGCGGACGGCTCTTTCACGGGACGCGGCGCATCGTTCACCGCTTTCGCATCGAGATTGCCCGCGAGCACCGGGCTGATCAGCCACAGCGACATCACCACGCCAAGCATCCATCGCATCATGATCGCTCGTCCCAATGGCAAAATGACGATCTGCAAACCCGCGGACAGTTTCTCTCTGGGAACACCGTAGTAACACCGAAGGAACCGGCGAGATCGCAGCTTTGCCGCAATCGGAGGGTTAACAACTTCCTGTCGCCGGCGCATCGCTGGCCGTTCACCCCACAGTTCGAGGTTGTCCCAGCAAATGCGATTTGTCGTCGCGGCTTGCGCCGCGTTCCTGCTTCTGATGTGCGACCTCGATCCGTCGACGTCGCGGCAAACACCAGCTACCGACACCGCCGTTCTCAAGAACAATCACGCCTCGCCACTTGTTCCTGTGGTCGAGCTCTTCCTTGCCAGCGTGCAGGCCATCGACGTCGCCAACGCGCGCGCGGCGTATGAGGAAACACCCGCGCCGCCGCGCGCGAACGAGCCCGGCGCCGAGGAACCGGTTTCACCAACTGAGAAGCTCTGCCACGCTCTGCGCGAAGCCGCGGAGTCCAGCGGCATTCCGGTGCCGTTCTTCGCGCGCCTGATCTGGCAGGAGAGCCGCTTCAAGCCCAACGAGGTCAGCCATGCCGGCGCGCAGGGCGTCGCGCAATTCATGCCGGGTACGGCCGCCGAAGTCGGACTCGATGATCCCTTCGATCCGATGAAGGCGCTGCCCGCATCGGCGAAGTTCCTGCGCAAGCTGCGCGACGATTTCGGCAATCTCGGTCTCGCCGCAGCCGCCTACAATGCCGGTCCGGGCCGCGTCCAGAAGTGGCTTGCGAGAGAGGGCCAGCTGCCGCGCGAGACCCGCGATTACGTCCGCATCATCACCGGCACCCAGGCCGAAGACTGGACCGAGCGCGCCGAGGCGCTCGCGATCCGGATCGACCTGCCGCGCGAAGCACCCTGCGAGGGCATCGGCAGCCTCTCCAAGGCCAAGGACGTCGCCTGGGTTCCGGTGAACCTGACGACTTCGGTTGCGAGCATCATTCGCAAGGCCGAGCAGGTCGCCGCCCGGTCGACGACGAACCGTGCGCGCAAGCGGTTTGCAACCCAATTGCGGAACAATGCGGCGGCCCAGCGCAAGGGACGCAGCATGATCGCGGCACGCGCGGCCGGCAAGAGCGCGAAGGCGCGCGCCGTTCGCTTCGCATCGGGCGAACGGCCGTCCGGTTCGTGATCGGAGCCGCCCGTTGCGCGGCTCCACGTTTCCGAGGAGAAAGCCGGAGCGCTGCTGCACGGAACCTGCAATGCCATCCAAGAGTGCCGGGATCATCGCCTATCGGAAGCGCGGCAAGCTCGAGGTGCTCCTCGTCCATCCCGGCGGGCCGTTCTGGCGCAGCAAGGATCTCGGCGCCTGGTCGATCCCCAAGGGCGAATATGCCGACGACGAAGACGCGGAAGTCGCGGCGCGGCGGGAGTTTGCCGAAGAGCTCGGGCTCGAGCCGTCCGCGCCGCTGATCGCGCTCGGTGAGATCAGGCAGCGCGGAGGCAAGCTCGTCACCGCGTTCGCGGCCGAGCTGGATGTCGACGTGCGCAGCGTTCGCAGCAACACGTTCGAGATGGAATGGCCGCCGCGCAGCGGCAGGCGGCAGGCCTTTCCGGAAGTCGATCGCGCCGAATGGTTTGCGCTCGACGCGGCCCGGGAGAAGATCAACGCCGGACAGCGCCCGCTGCTCGACCGCCTGGAGCAGCTGATCGGCGGATAGCGCTTCGCGCCCTACTCCGCCTTGATGTTCGCCGCCGTCACGACCTCGGCAAGCTCCTTGGTCTCCTTCGCGATCTTCGCGGCATATTCGGTCTGGCTGAGCACGCTGACGACACCCTGCGAGCCGAGCTTTTCTTGGGCCGTCGGATCCTTGGCGGCTGCCAAGATCTCCCGGTGCAGCGTCTCCAGGATCGGCGCGGGCGTTGCCTTCGGCATGAAGAAGCCGACCCAGAACGAGATGTCGAAGCCGGGATAGCCGGCTTCCGCGACGGTGGGCACATCGGGCAGCGCCGGCAGCCGCTCGGCCGACGATACCGCCAGCGCGCGCAGCTTGCCGGCCTTCACCAGCGGCACGGCCGAGAGCGGATCGAACACCGCCAGCACCTCTTGCGCGAGAACGCCGACCTCGGCGGCCGAGCCGCCGCGATAGGGCACGTGGATCATCTTGATGCCGGCCTTCTGGCTGAGCAGCTCCATGGCGAGATGGGCCAGATTGCCGTTACCACCCGAACCGTAAGCGAGCGCGCCGGGCGCGGCCTTGGCCGCGGCAACGAGATCGGCCACCGTCTTGACGTTGGCCGTCTTGGGGTTCTCGGGATTGACGACGAGAACGAGCGGCGCCGACACCACCGTGGTCAGCGGTGCAAAGTCGGCTTGCGGATCGTAGCGGATATCCTTGAACAGCGTCTTGTTGAGCGTGATCGTGGACGAATTGCAGGCGAGGATGGTGTAGCCATCCGCATCGGCGCGCGCCACGCCCTCGGCGGCGATCATGCCGTTGGCGCCGGCCCGGTTCTCGACGACGAAGGGCTGGCCGAGCTTGTTGCTCAAGCGATCCCCGACGATCCGTGCGACGACGTCGACCGGCCCGCCGGCGCTGAAGCCGACCATGATCTTGACCGGCCGCGACGGATATTTCTGCGCCGGAGCCTCTGTCGCGAGCACCAAAGCGCATAATCCGGCGATGACTGCCAGCACGCGAGCCGTTCGTTGCATTCGTATCTCCCAGACCTCTTGGCGCCGCTTGTGCATGCTTGTTGGTGCGGCGCCTTCGACCGCATGATTAGCGGCCGCGCCGGATTTCGCAATCGCGTTTGAGCGCCGGCATTCCGCGGCACGGCAGGCAAACGCTGTCTTCGAACAAAAAATGCGAAAACAACCCCATGCACAGTAGGAGACCTCGTCGATCCAAGAGCTTGCGCCGAGGATTGGGCCATTTCCGGATTTACGAATTCGATTTTGACTCGTCGGGCAAAACAGTGGCAGGATGGCATCATCGCAACACTCGCAAGCGTCCCGCCTTGCCGAGTAGAGCCTCCCCGGCGCCGTTGCGGCCTAAACCCTTCATCGACGTTTCGAATTCGCATTCGCGCGCGGCAGCGAACGGCCGTCCGCGCCTGCCTTCACAGGACACAGCACATGACGACAGCCCTCCAGCCCCTCAACACTTCGCCGCTCGCGGCAAGCGATGGCAGCAGCCCCGCCGCGAACCCGCGCGTCAAACTCTACAAGCGCCGCATCGCGATCAGCCATCCCGACCCGCAAGCGGGCGAGCGGCTGCTGGCCGAGGCGCTGGGCGCGGCCGACCGCGATGCGCTGCACGGCATGCTGAGGCAATTGGTCAAGGCCAGCGCTGTCGGGCAGAAGCCCGACGAGGCCAATCTTGCCTTCATGATCTCGACGATCAGGAGCATCGCCCCGAAGGATTCCATCGAGGCGATGCTGGTGTCGCAGATGGTGTCGGTGCACATGGCGGCGATGCGCTGCGCATGCCGCCTGGCCTGCACCGACGATCTTCCGCAGCAGGAGGGCGTGACCCGCGCTTTGACGCGGCTCGCCCGCACCTTCGCCGCCCAGGTCGAAGCCTTGAATCGCCACCGCAACAGCGACGAAAGCGCGATCACGGTGCAAAACCTCTCGGTGCAGGACGGCGGACGAGCGATCGTGGGCAATCTGACGCAACATGCGCATCTGATCGGCACCAATCCGGACGCCGCGTCTCGCGCAGCCGGCGACCCCGAATGGGCCGGCGCAGGGCAGGCCGCCAGCGCATGAGCACCGGTCACATCCGCAACACGCACGCGATGTCGGCAAGCCCGCGCTGCGGCGCCCGCACACGCGGCGGCTTCGCCTGCTCCGCGCCCGCGATACGCGGCAAGTTCCGCTGCCGCATGCACGGCGGCGCCCGGGGATCGGGTGCGCCGCGGGGAAACCGCAATGCCGAAACGCACGGCGCGTTCACACAAGAGGGGATCGCTGAGCGGCGGGCGATCCGGGCGCTGATCAGTGACGCGGAGACGCTGCTGGCGAAGATCGCGTCCGACTAGGGTACGTACTCATGAAATCTGCTGCCAAGAGTAGGCGTGAGTGATGTCCGCTCGTCCTCCAAAGCGGCGCGAAAGCGGTCTTTGTCGGACTCCCGAGAAGGGCCAGAAGCGGAAGTCTGATTTGCACCGGATCAGCTCTCGTTACGACGTCGAAACAGAGAAGCTGTGCCGAAACGCTCTCGGAGAGAATACCGCCGGTAGTGGGCGCCGTATGAAAAGCGCAGCCATCGTTTACGCTGCTTTGCAATTGCCATTCCGTGACGGAAGTAGAGAGCGATGGTCGCGAGAATGGCAATAACGCCAATGATCCAGTGTCCAGACCCGAATAGCGCAATGCTAAAGAGCCAAACGACGAAACCCGCAACCAGCCAAAGAAGGCAATAGCCAATATACGAGGGATAATCCGGCATCTTACTTATCGGCATGATCCCCACCACTCCGTCATGGACCAAGCTGCAATCCCCACTAACTTGGCTCTAGCACGTCAAACGATATGTCCAGGAAATTGGTAAAGTTCTATACGTTGAACCACGAACCACCTTACCATTAGCCGCGGCCACATCCGCTTCGGGTCAATCGCGACGGTTAGACCGAGTTTAAGTGAGGTCCGCTCTTACCCTGACAAACGACATGTGCTCGACCCTGGCATACGGCGGCGATGGGCCAGAAGAAGACGTCGCAATTTGTCCGAGCAAGCGCCGTCTTTGCTCAGCCGCCTCGTTCTAGCGAATGCCAACTGCCATTGACGAAATAAACGCCTCGACTTGCCGCAACATCCGCGGCCAAACATCGATCGGCTTCTCAACGTCGAGAACGCCAAGCGAAACGACTGATCCGTCGCGGAGCCGCCCGCGAATTGTACAGCTGTTGCTTGGTCGCTGGGTAGCAGCGGGACCGCACTGTGCTGTGACTAGGGAGCCAAAAAAAATGGGCTCGATCGACGTGAGCTCAAACCATGGCTCTCGGACGATTTTTCGAAACAAGCCGCCTGGCGTTGGTTGGCCACCTTCTGCAACACTGCGGCTCGCGATATGCGATCTATAGATGGCCAAAGGAAAAATACCGGCAAGGTCAGCACGGTCGGTACCCCCGCCAGCCCAAGCAATCAGACTTTTCTTTGGAAAGGAAATACTGTTAACCATCGCCGGCGGGCTCTGCGGAGATTGGCAATAGTGCTTGGTTCGAAGATTATTCAGGAGATAGTCCCGCGTTGATAAAGCTTGTTCAGGCGAGTAGTACGGCTGGAGCGCAGCCGGAATATGATACTCGATCCCGTTCAGCTGCAATCTGACTGTATGAGCAACTATGCAAGCCGCCTCGCCAGATCCGAATGCAAGAATGTAGCTTATCGCGAAGGTCGCCGCCAAAAAGAGCGTAAGAAGGAAGGCGAACGTAGTATTACGCATTCCATTCTCGGATCGTGTTTTTACGCGTACCAGGGCATCGTCTTTTTGATTGCGGAATTACTCCTGGTCAACCTCCGGCATTGCCGCATCCTCAATTTTCACTGAACGAGTGGATGTCCGCTAATGGGATGGACCGGCTGCTTCCCCCGCGGGGATAGTCTGTAAAGACTACCCTACAGCATCCGGAGAAGCAGCCCATGACCACCACACCTCGGAGAAGCAGCCCATGACCACCACACCT